>CP047880.1:1544567-1889135 GCA_009911715.1 Methanomassiliicoccaceae archaeon DOK
ACAGACTAGCATATAATTCCCTGATAGAAGAGAAAACGGGAATTGTTCTACCTATTATTGTAGATTCTCCAAAAAATGAAGTGGATAATGATAATTTGAATCTGATGATGGATCTTCTCAATAGATTCTACAGACATCACCAAATAATCGTTGCTTCGATAGATGAAATTCCATACTCTGATACTATCATCGAATTGAAAACAGTAAAACGGTTGATTGATGAACCACGCCAAACACATCAAGAAACAATAATATGATACAAGACCTTTAAAAATAAACCCTCAGACATGATAATGTGAAGAAATCACCTGAACAAATCCATTACAATATGTCACGTATCCGTTCAAAAGATACCAAGATAGAAGTAGAACTCAGAAAAGAACTTTGGTCCCGCGGACTTCGTTACCGTAAGAATGTCAACAATGTTCCGGGCAAACCTGACATCGCCTTCATCGGGAAGAAGAAAAAGGTCCAAACAACACTCGATTGACGTTGCCCAGTTCCTTCCTTATCCGTTCCAGCTCCTTCTCCAACGCCTTGCCGTTATCCCTGGTAGACTGGAACTCTGAAACCACTTCCAATCCATTCTCCACATCCCCCATATGGTTCAGCATCCAGTGGACAGCAGTCTTAATCAGTTCCTGATTACTCGAGAACAGATTCGTTGACTCCACCGTTCTGAGGATCCTATCGTTGAGTCCCGTTGGGAAGCTCACCAGAACGCTGATATCCTGACCCTTCGGACTGCCCTCCTTCGACTTCCTGTAGGATTCCGTCTCGGGGAACATCCTCTCCCCCATCCTCTCGATGAAGAACATATCCTTGGCCTGGCGGGAAACGTCCACCGCCTCGATCTCAGTGATGACCGTCGCCGCCTCCCTGACAATGTGCGGAATGTACTGACGAACGGAGTCGATGACAAAATCCGGGCGTGAGGAGTGGGTGTCGCCGGCGTAGTCGTCAATCCTCTCAACGGTGTACTTCGGGAAACGCACCATGACCTGCTTGGTCCTCTTCCCATCGGAATCTGTTACCTTTCCCTTTCCTTCCGCCATTGAAAGTAATACTTTGATTAGTGTTCATAAACAGTTGCTAAGTTTTCACTTACATACTTTTAAATTATGCTTAGTGTTTACTTACATCACAGAGGAGGTAAACATACATGCCTAACATGTCCGATCAGAGCCATGCCATGGTTCCCGTGTGTGCCGTGGCAGCGAAGTTAGCTGCGACCGCCCAAACCGGTTTAGAGGAGGTGATAACAGGCCTCCGTCCGATCGACCGCGAGGCCGAACCCTTTCCGAAGATCCCCTACCACCAGTTCTCCCGTCTGATAGACGTCTGCTGCATCGCCAACATCCTCCGCGAGTTCCCCATGAGCTCCCTCCGCGGGGACGAGATCGACCGCTTCCTCGAGCTCCAGTCCTTCTTCATCCGCCTGGAGTCCCGCTGCCTCGACGAGGCGGGGTTCGAGTGATCCCATGGGCCGCTATCCGTTCCGCGAGTGCGTCAACGAGGTCATGCGCCAGTACACGGGGAACCGTGCCGAATCGACCCTCGAGATCATGGAGAGACGCTACAACCGCATGGAGAAGGACCTGAATCTCCTGAGGTCCGAGGGCAGGATATCCACGACCTCCCCCAAGCACCTGACCGTGGAGGACATCGCGGTCTACCACGAGTTCCTGAGGACCCGCCTTGTGAACGGAGGGCACGTCTGTAACGACTCCATCAAGAAGGACTTCATCGACCTGGACAAACTCTGTTCTTACTACGGGAACGGGTGCATCCATGACTACAAGGCCAGATGCCCGTCGCTGTCCTCCAGGAAGAGCTCCCACCGCCTTCCGGTGATGTCCGAGAAGGACCTCGACCGTATTCTGGAGATCGCCTCCGAGGTCCCCGACAACGACTTCTGGGGGCTTCGCGCGTTCGCCCTCTTCGCGCTCTACGCGGGGGCAGGTCTCCGCACCGTGGAGATGGTTCATGCCAAGGCGGAGAACATCATTATTGAGGACGAATGCGCCACCATATTCCTGGATCACGTGAAGGGCAACGACACCTACGGCGAGCCGAGAACCGTGTTCATAATCCCGAAGTTCGTCCCCGCCATTGAGCGCTACCTCCGCATACGCCGGCAGTACCTGGACCTGTGCGGTGCCGAGTGCGAATACGTGTTCTTCTCCCACAAGCGCTTCGAGATCCTCACCGACAAGTCCATCCGCCAAATCCGCGGGAACGTTGAGAAAGCGTGCGGTATGAGATTCGATGGCCGCATGTGCCGTCGCACCTACGGGCAGTACCTCAAGGACAAGGGGGTCTCCATCGAGAACGTCAGCGTGAACATGGGCCACAGCTCCACCAAGACCACCGAGCGCTACTACGCCCGCCAGAGGTCCGAGAGGGCCATCCGCGAGACCAAGAATTCGTTCATTGACGGAGAGTGACGGATTGGGCCTGTTATCGTTACCGTCTGGATGCGAAAAGGTTTGGTGCACCCCTCTCCACGCCATACATTTCTTATCGAGATTATCGAGTCCCCTCTGCACTGTCCTTTCCGACAACAGTCGGGATACTCTGGAACCCACTGTCGATTTTATCTTGATAGACCAACATGGACCCTGCATGATTGACCTCGAGTTCGTCGGACCGGATGAGGCGGAGACGGTCTCGGAGATCGCATATCCACTGTTCTACGAGGTCTACGGATACGAACCGGAGGATGTGGTCCGGGAGTTCCTGGAAGACAACCAGTCCCCTGATGCGATAAGGAGACATATGTCCGAGGGCATCCGCTACGCCTTCATAATGTACGACGGCGAGCGTGCGGGCTACGTGGCATTCGGTATCGCCGGGGAAAGCATGGTCCTCAGCAAGCTCTATCTGTTCGGGGAGTTCCGCGGAATGGGGATCGGCACCCTGATCCTGCACATGGTCGAGGATCTGGCCCGGTCCGAGGGCATATCCGCCGTCCGGCTTGACGTGAACGTCGAGAACTCCGGCGCACTGCGCCTGTACGAGAGATCGGGGTACGTCGCGAAGGGGAGGATGGGACTCCACAACAGACGCCTCGTCATGGAGAAGCGTCTGGATACGGACCTCTGAGATCATGCAGGCATCGGTGAAGTTTCCGCCGTTTTTTTATGGAGGGAAGGCCTGGCTTGAGCATGGACGGCAGGACTCTGGGCGGCAAGACGGCCATGTTCCTCATCATAGGGCTCTTCATGGTCGTGTTCCTGGCCCTTTTCGGGACCTCGTACGCGGTGGTCGGCGTGACCGTCGCATCGGCCGCCATGATCATGCTGTCCAAGGATCTGTCGGTGAGACCCTTCTCCAACCTGTGCAGCATCATGGTCTTCATGGTCCTGATGGGCGTGGGCGCGTTCCTAGCGTCCCTGGACCCCTACCTGGGCCTCCTGATGAACTTCATCGTTGTGTTCCTGGTGGTCTTCCTGTCCATGCAGGACCTGAAGTCGCCGATGCACTTCCCGATGCTGCTGTTCTACGTGACGATGGTCACGACCCCCATCACCATATCCGAGATGCCGGACCGTCTCCTGGTCCTTGCCGTGAGCGCCGTGTTCATCGTCGGACTGAACGTGGTCATGAACAGGGGGAGCCGCAGCAGGACCAGCCACAACGGGATCGTGGCGATGTGCGAGGAGATACGCAGGTGCTCGGAGGCTGTGCTCCGCGGAGAGTCCCCCGACCACTCCGAGATCGACAGGCTCGCGGCCGACCTGAACCGCAACATGTACGACAGGCTGAAGAGCCACTTCTTCACGACGCCCAACGACCGCACTGTTCTTGACCTGGCGGTGTCCCTGGCTGACCTGGGCCGCGTGGTGTGCAGGGGCGACTGGTCCGAGGACTCCCTGAGGAACCTCGGGTCCGTCCTTGATGCTGTCGTCTCCCACGAGAGAGGAGAGTGCGGCGCATCGGATGTCAGGGGCGCGGTGGAGTCATACCTCGCCTCCAACCCCGGGGCTGCCGGCGGGACCGACCTCATCCTGAGGGACATACACAGGGAGCTGGCCTACCTCGAGTCCGGCGGGGACGACAGCACGTACGGGTCGGAGAGGGGCCGCGACATCGGCACCGTCGTCAAGGCCCTGAGGGAGGAGGCCCGCCGCGACTCCGCCAGATTCACCTTCGCGGTTCGCATGGGCCTCATCTTCGCGATGGTCGCCTTCGCCTGGGAGTACTGGGGCTGGGAGAACGCGCAGGTGCTGCTCTACACAGTCATCGCACTGATAGTGCCCTATGTGGAGGACTCCTGGAAGATGTCCGTCATGCGTTTCAGCGGAACCGTGCTCGGAGTCCTGGTGTTCGCAGTCGCGGTGATCGCCACCGGCGACAACAGCATCGCCCTGACGGCCGTGGGTGTGGTGGCCGCCTACGTCTACGTGCTCCTGGACGACGGACGCTACGACAGGAAGATGTTCCTGTTCACGCTGCTGGTCATGATAGTCTCGTCCCTGACGGCCGACACCCCCGAATCCGGGATGGTCACGGACCGTGTGATGTTCACCGCCGCGGGGATCATGGTGGCCACCATCGCCAACCGCGTCGTCCTCCCGTACAGGGTCAGGGACGAGAACGTGGAGCTCTCCGTGAGGTCGGTACGCATCAGCCTGGAGAGGATCCACAACATACGCGATGCCCTGGATGGCAGAAAGGACCCCGAGGAGGAGGCGGGACTCACGGTGCTCTCGGCCAGCATCTCCCAGAAGATGATGCTCAACGCGGACAGGGAGTCCGACCCCCTCGCCCGCAAGTTCCTGATGAGAC
Source organism: Methanomassiliicoccaceae archaeon DOK (assembly GCA_009911715.1). Classification (NCBI taxonomy): domain Archaea; kingdom Methanobacteriati; phylum Thermoplasmatota; class Thermoplasmata; order Methanomassiliicoccales; family Methanomassiliicoccaceae; species Methanomassiliicoccaceae archaeon DOK. The sequence goes on from CP047880.1 coordinate 1,549,359, forward strand.
AGGACTCCCTGTCCATCCAGTGCTCCTCGCTCTACAAGGCCATCCCCCAGCTGTCCGAGGATGGCAGGAGGGCGGTGGCGGACGTCATGTCGGACGACCCGGACTCGGATACTGCGAGAGGCGTGGCGGAAACCGACGGCCTCGAACCGTTCGACATGGAATGCGTCCGCAGGGCGGAGGCGGTCATGGCCACCTACAGGAAGAACCGCCGTATGATGATGGACATGATTGTCGAAGGCTACCTCAAGGACGGCCCGGTCGCATCCCTCAGGGTCCGACCGTGATAGTTGTAAGTACGGATGATGCGATTCGGGTGCATGAAATTCCTCGTCATCACCGACCTGCACCAGAACGAATCCATGATCGACCGTTTCAACGCGGAGATCGAGAGGAGCGGGGCCGAGTTCGTCGTGTTCCTCGGCGACGTGACCGATTTCGGAACCGGGGAGCAGGCCGCGGAGATCATATCCAAGATCAAGTCCAGGGTCTACGTCATCCCCGGCAACTGCGACCCGCTGGACCTGCCCGAGAAGATCAGGGATGTAGCGGTCGACATGCACGGCAACTCCGCAGCGATGGGCGGATACAGACTGGTCGGCCTCGGGGGCTCCAACATCACCATATTCCACACCGCCTTCGAACTGGAGGAGGATGACCTGTACGAAGGTCTGAGGAAGAACGCTTGCGAGGGCATGATCCTCATGACCCATGCCCCGTCGTTCGGCATCCTCGACGAGATCCCCTCCGGAGCGCATGTGGGAAGTCCCGCGGTCAAGAGGATCGTCGATGAGTTCCATCCCATCCTGGCTCTCTCCGGGCACATCCACGAGGCCATCGGATGCAAAGTCGTCGACGGCACCACATTCGTCAACCCCGGACCGGCGAAGGAGGGATACTGCGCCGTAGTCGACATCTCCGACGGAAAGGTCGAGGTTGAGATGCTCGGCCCGGCATCCGCATGAGAGTTGTCCCGGGGAGATGCCCCGGGTCCCCCACGCTTAACTTTAAATATGGAACCATGATTAGCCTGCTTGATTACAATGGCACTTTGGCAGGGTAAATCCAACAGGAAGCCCACAGGCGGCAGGCTCGTCGCCAACCAGGGCAAGAGGAAGTTCGAGATCGGCAGAGAGAAGCAGTTCACCAGAATCGGTGAGCAGAGCCTCAAGCAGTATCGCGGAGCCGGCGGAAGTGTCAAGGTTGGAATGCTCAGCGCCCAGTACGCCAATGTGGTCGATAAGAAGACCAACACAGTCAAGAAAGTCAAAATCCTGACTGTGAAGTCCAACCCGGCTGACCCCAACTACGTTCAGCGTAACATCATGAACAAAGGGGCGACCATCACTACCGAGATCGGCGACGCCATCGTCACGTCCAGGCCTGGACAGGATGGCGCCATCAATGCTGTTCTGCTTGAGTAATCGAATCCATTAAACCCCTTACCGGCCCCCGTGGGCCCGGTTCTCATATTATCCTCACGAGTTCGTGTTCATCAGCTCGCAGGACTCTCCATGATTCAATCCTGATGGTTCTCACGATACAACTCCGGCAGCATCCCGTCAAGACAGGCGTACTGACGATAGCATACCTCTGCGAGACCCATCATTCTCCGCTCGTTCAGAAGGAGCAGACGAAGCAACAGGTTTCCGTTGTTGCGGCCTATCCAGAATCTCGCGTTGAACAGACTGCCGTATTCCGTAGGGTACACAGAGTAGACGAAGTCCGAGTAGAGGAACTTGCCCTTGCGGGCCATCATGTGACCGCATACCAGCAACGGGTCCCCTGCCTCCTCGATGTCCTTCTCCGTGAAGCCGAATTGGTCCGGCATGACCAGATCTATCCTGAACGGCAAGAAGAAATCGCCGACCGCCTGGTTCGGATAGAGCGTGACGGGACGGAAGGACGGAACATCCTGCGCCATGAAAAAATCGCGGTCGTCCTCGGAGTACGTGATCTCGAAGTTCGCCTCGGGCAGCCAGGCACGGAAGCGTTCGACATCCTGCGGGAACCACCATAGCCACCACACGAGCATGTCCCGTGTCACTCCGTGCATGGGACAAGACACGGAGACCATGAAGGAACCGTCGACAAACTCCCCGACACCGTTCTCGAATCTCAGCTTGGGATCTGTGATGACTCTTCCACGCTCTTCGAACGGGACCATGGTGACCCTGTGATTCCTGAACGATTCGATGACTTCGGGGGGCACCGGCGGGATGTCTCTGACCTTCAGTCTCCTGAGAGTGGCATCCATGGTTCGGATATTGATGCATAGTATAAAATGTACACTTCGGAACACTTGGAGGCGCATCTCAGTTTCCGAGCCGTGAGGCAAAGTCCCCGAACCACAGTCGCCAAGTAATAAATATCGAAGAGCGAATGAGTGGGACATGGCATACGACCCGGACATAGCGATAACCCTCTGGCCCGAGTACTTCGATATCAACCGCACCAGGTCCGAGGGAAGAAGGCTCCCCAAGGAGCTGTGCGTGTCCAACCCCGACCTCGACATCATCGCCAAAGGCGCGATGATTCTCGACCTCGAGTACGAGGTCCGCGAGGACATGTCCTATCCGAAGGCACCCCGCGCCAGGCACGGATGCGTCAAGGTCGAGAGAGGCGTCATGTCCAAGACCGAGCTGCTCCCTAAGATCGGGGAGATCCTCGTGAGCAACCAGAGGAAGTGATCTGTTTTGATGAGTCCTCTGGACTCCAGAGTGATGGATGCCAACGCCGAGGCTCTCGGGGTGTCCGTCACAGAGCTCATGGGCAACGCTGGGAAGGCGGTCGCCGATTTCCTGGACAGGAGATTCCCCGATAGGAGGATCGTGTTCGTCTGCGGACCGGGAAACAACGGCGGTGACGGCTTCGCCGCCGCCTCGCTCATGGATCCCCGCAGGGTGTCAGTGTCACTTCTAAAGAAGCCTTCAGAGATCCACACCGATGCAGCGTGGCACTTCTACTCCGAACTGAGATGCCCCATCGTCGACTACTCCAAGACCGACCTCCGCGAGTACGATGTCGTCGTGGACTGCGCCCTGGGGACGGGAGCGAGAGGAGACGTCAGGGAACCGTACAGGAGCTTCATCGCAGCATCGTCGGATTCCGGCACCGTCGTGTCCGTCGATATCCCGTCCGGGCTCGGAACGGACATGTCCGTCCACCCCGTAGCCACGGTCACATTCCACGACATCAAGGAGGGGATGACGCGCGAGAACAGCGGGGAGATCATCATAGCCGACATAGGCATCCCCGCGGAGGCGGTCGATGCCACCGGACCCGGGGACATGCTCAGATACCCCGTTCCGGGGAAGTGCAGCCACAAGGGACAGAACGGCAGGCTGATAATCGTGGCCGGAGGACCTTACTTCGGAGCCCCGATCATGGCCTCCATGTCCGCCCTCAGGACTGGAGCCGACATAGTCAGACTCTTCACTCCCGAATCCATATTCGATGCCGTTGCGGAGGCCAGTCCCGTACTCATGATCACCAGACTCTCTGGCGATAGGCTGACGACGGATTCCGTGGAACAGCTCCTCTCCGAGTCCGAGAACTACGATGCCGTGCTTATCGGTCCCGGCCTCGGAACGGACGAGGACACAATGGAGGCTGTGAGATCGTTCGTCTCCGCCTGCAAGGTCCCGATGGTGATAGACGCCGACGGCATCACAGCTGTCGTCGGGATGGAATTCCGCGGAAACGTCGTGCTGACCCCGCATCATGAGGAGTTCAGAAGATTGGGCGGGACCTGCTGCCCGAACGAACTGGCGGAGAAGTTGAATGCCGTCGTCCTTCTCAAGGGCGCGACCGACGAGATCTCTGACGGCAGGAGGACGCGGCTGAACCGCTCAGGTACCCCCGCCATGACCGGTGCGGGAACCGGCGATGTCCTCGCAGGGGCAACCGCCGCACTGCTCTCCAAGGGGATGACACCATTCGACTCCGCATGCCTGGCGGCCTACATCTGCGGCAGGGCGGGCGAATACGCCTTCGCGGACAAATCGTACGGACTCATCGCGACCGACGTCATCGATGAGATCCCGCATGTTCTGAGGGACGGCCTGAGATGACAGAGATCCAACCGGTGTACGATATCCCGGCGCTGATCGTGGAGAACTGCCTGGTCATAGGGGACCTGCACATAGGTGTGGAATCTCATCTGAGATCGAAGGGGTTCCACCTGGTGTCTCGCACATCGGACATGCACGAGACGATTCTGGCGGCAGCGGACGACTATGTCACGCGCCTCATCGTCATAGGGGACGTGAAGGACTCTGTGCCTGGGTCGACGAAGCAGGAATACCGCGAGATACCCGACTTCTTCGAGAGCCTCTTCGAGAGATTCGACATGATCGACGTGGTCCGCGGGAACCATGACACCAGCATAGAGGAGTTCCTCCCCGGCAGGGTGAAGATCCGCCCCGCCACTGGTTTGAAGCTCGGGGATGTGGGGTTCATCCACGGCCACACATGGCCATCTGAGGACGTCATGGGCTGCGAGACTCTCGTCATGGCGCACAACCATCCAGCCGTGATGTTCAGGGACGGCGTCGGAAGGCGCACGACGGAACCGTGCTGGTTCAGGGGAAGATTCAGGGAGGGCGCTCAGGACGCCAGATTCCCGAGACTGCCGAAGGGCTTCATCGTGGTCCCTGCGTTCAACCGCATGCTGGGCGGTTCCCCGGTCAATGTCATCGGGGAGGATCTGCTCGGCCCGGTCCTGAACAGCGATCTGGTGGATGTGGATAACGCGCACCTCTACCTCCTCGACGGAATAGACCTCGGCAAGCGTTCCGATCTCATGGTCACCGGAAAGGACTACAGCAGGTACAAGGACACGCCTCAGAGAAGGGCCAAGTACTCCTGACTACCCCCCATCATTTCCACTGGAGATTCGTGTCGTGTTCCATAGGTCCCTGTTGGAGATGCATATCTTCCATGACCGTGCTTTTCTGCTGATTCAGGTATTAAAACCGCCCTGAACCATACATAAACCCTGCAATCCCGACTGTTTCCGTCACTGGATGTGTGGAAACCTCGTAGAAGTGCGACGGATTTCCACTGGAGCGGACGGATGTGAATTTCCTATGGAGAAGAAAGGAAGTGGTTTGTAAAGGGAGGGGAGTCCCCTCCCGTTTTCAACGGTATCAGTTGCGGCTGATGACGTCGTAGATGGAACCGTCGGCGTTCCTGATCTCAGCGGTCAGAGGCATCTGGCCGGGCAGAGCATGGGTAGCGCAGGAGTTGCAGGGGTCGTAAGCCCTGAACGCCATCTCGACCATGTTCAGCAGACCGGGGGAGACCTCGAAGTTGTGGATCAGCGCCTTAGCGACCTTGGCGACATCCATGCAGATGGGACCGTTGTTGTTGGTGGTTCCGACGACCATGTTGCATGCGGTGACGATTCCGTTCTCGTCGCATGTGTAGTCGTGGGTCAGGGTTCCGCGAGGAGCCTCGACGCAACCGACTCCGCGTCCGCCGGCCACGATGTCCTTCTGCTTGATGTCTCCGTTGGTGATGTCGGGGTTCTGAGCGTCCTCGAGACACTTCTCTGCGCAGCAGACCATCTCGATGATCCTTGCCCAGTGGGTAACCAGGGTGTGCTGGCACGGTCCCTCGACACCGGCGTCCTTCAGGATGCCGCGGTACTCCTGCAGAGCGTCGTTGGCCAGGGGCGTGGGCATCTCCTTGCACACGTTGAGCCTGGACAGGGGCGAGGCCCTGTAGAGTCCGCTCTCGGGTCCGTCGACGAGTCCCTTGTATCCGGGGTTCCTCAGGTAGGGGAACTTCTCGTAGGACCAGGGCTCGACAGCCTCGGCGATGTTGTCGAGGTAGTCGTAGGGGTCGTAGAGGTGGGTCTGCTCTCCCTTCTGGTTGACGACCTTGACCTTTCCGTCGTGAATCTCGAACTGGTCCTTGTCGTTGACGAGTCCCATGTGGTAGGTCTCGTGGTAGTACAGGTCGGGGTTCAGAACGATGTCCATGTACTCCTTGTTGTTCAGGACGACGTCCTTGAACACCTGCAGGGAGGTCTTGGAGAACTCGACCATGTCCTGGGCGAACCCGATGATCTGCTGCTGCTCCTCTTTGGAGACTCCCTTGGAGACTCCTCCGGGGACTCCCATCAGGGGGTGGGTGGGCTTTCCACCGATGATGGCCTGGATGTTCTGGGCCTCACGGCGGGTCTTGACGACGGCTCCACCGAGCTCGAGTCCGACGCGTCCGATGACACCGAGGACGTTCCTCTCCGCGGCGGGGGCCGCGGGTCCGCACACGAAGTCGGGCGCAGCCAGGGCGTAGAAGTGCGCGATGTGGCTGTGCACGAAGTGGGCGTTGTAGAACGTGTCCCTGATGAGGTAGGCTGTGTCGGTGGGCTTGGTGTTGTAGCATCCGTCGATCGCCTTGGTGGCGGCCATGTGGTGGGCACCGGGGCACACACCGCAGAGCCTGGCGGTGATCTGGTTGAGCTCTGTTACCTTCCTTCCGATGCAGAACCTCTCGAATCCCCTGAGCTCGGGAACCTGCCAGTAGGCGTTCTGGACGTCTCCCTTGTCGTCCAGGAAGATCTCGATCTTCCCGTGTCCCTCGAGACGGGTGATAGGGTCAACGGTCACACGGTTTCCGGTGACTTTCTGCTTGTCATCCCAAATGATAGGTGCTGTCATTTCACTGACCTCCTTCCTTGACTGCTCTCTTGATGAGAGACTTTCCGAGTGTGTAGGCGTAGAAGTACCCGAGCGGGTCCTTGATGGTGCTCATGATCTTGATGATCTCGTCCTCGCCGCAGGTCGGGTCCTCGTCGAGGACGGGGAACAGCGAAGCGACGGCGGTGAACATACTGGCACCCTGCTCCTGCACATCGGGGGACGGGCCGTAGCATCCACGGCAGGGCTGTCCTGCCCTGGTGCACCTGGCACCGCATCCGCCCATGGTGGCGGGTCCGAGACAGAGGATTCCCTGGTCCATCAGGCAGACGCCCTCTTTGATGTCGACCTCGTGGGGCTCCTTGATCTCGGTGATCCTGGCGTTCTCCTTCTTCCTGGGGCACTCCTCGCACAGGGTCTTGGTGGTGATTCCGATCTCGGTTCCCTTGGGCGGGAGGGGCACTCCGTTGTAGGCGAAGTCCTCGACGGCCTTCAGCAGCTGGCTGATGGACTCGGGGAGGGGCGGGCATCCGGGGATGGAGTAGTCAACATCGATGACCTGGTCGAGCGTCTTGACGGTGTCGTACAGGGTCGGGATGGTGAGCTCTCCCTCGGGGGCCTGGTAGGATGTCTGGGGGATCACGGGTGCGTCCTTGTGGTAGTCCGCCTGGAAGTTGGCTGAGGAGGGGGTCTTGGTGTAGACGTAGTCCAGGATCTCCTCGGCTCCTCCGGGGACCAGGTTGGCCAGGGCGGGGCTTCCACCGAACATGGCGCAGGTTCCGTAGGCGACGACGATCTTGGACTTCTGCCTCAGCAGCTTGGCCATGTGCTCGTTCTCGGAGTTCCTGATGGCTCCGTTGATGAGCGAGACGGTGATCTCTCCGTCCTCCATGGCGGCGATGTCCTTCTCCTTTCCATCGGCGGCGACGGGCCACATGACGATGTCGGCCATGTCGCCGATGGTCAGCAGCCTCTCGTGGGTGTCCAGCAGGGACACGTCGCATCCACCGCAGGCGGCGGTCCAGTAGACCGCCAGCTTGATCTTTCCGCCGGCGGGTGCTCCGGGCAGGAGGGGTCCGAGGTCGGCAGCGGGCAGGATGGCGTCCTTGGGGACGCTGGCATCCTCGGCTGTGGCCACGGGCGGGACGATGAAGTCGTAGGGGCCGGGGTTGGCTCCGTCGGACTTGGGCGCGGCCGCCTTGGGGGCCTCGGTCTTGGCGGGTGCGGGCTCTACCTTGAAGGAAGCGGAGGTCGAGGTGGGCTCGGCCTTCGGCTTCGCGGCAGGCTCTTCCTTTTTCTCTTCCTTCTTCTTGAACAGCTTGTCAAAGAATCCCATCAGTTCGCCTCCTTCTTGAGGGGTGTGGGTCCGAGGGCCTTGATGGTGTCCACGAACTCGACGATTGTTTTCTGGAACTTCTCTCCCTCAGACGCGGAGACCCACTCGAGCTTGAGCCTCTTGGGGTCAAATCCGTACTGCTCCAGGACCATCCTCAGGAGCGCGATCCTCCTCCTGGCCCTGTAGTTTCCACCGATGTAGTGGCAGTCTGCGGGGTGGCATCCGAGAACCATGACTCCGTCTGCACCTTTGGCGAAGGCCCTGAGGACGAACTCGGGGTCGACACGTGCAGAGCACATGGTCCTGATGATACGGAAGTTGGTGGGCATCTGAAGCCTGGCAACTCCGGCTCCGTCTGCACCGGCATAGGAGCACCAGTTGCAGCAGAACGTAACGATTCTGGGTTCGAAATCTGCCATTTTGAATCACTCTCCTCCGACGGGGTAGTCGAGGCATGCGTCGATCTCTGCGATGATCTGCTTGTTCCTGAAGCCTCTCTGCTCCATGGCACTGGCAGGACAGGACGCGACACAGCATCCGCATCCCTTGCACAGACCGGGGTTGACGTTGCTCTTGAATCCTCCGTTGGGCTGCTCCACCAGGGTGATGGCGTTGTAGTCGCAGCATCCGACGCAGACTCCGCATCCGTCACAGCGGTCGGGGTTGGCGACGGCGGTGATACCCTCGGAGATCAGCTTGTCCTTGGAGATGACGGTCAGCATCCTGGAGGCGGCTCCGGAGGCCTGGGCGATGCACTCGTCCATGAACTTGGGCCAGTGGGCTGTTCCGGCGACGTAGACTCCCTCGGTTGCGAAGTCGACGGGCCTCAGCTTCTGGTGGGCCTCGAAGTAGAATCCGTCCTTGGAGATGGGGACCTTGACCATCTTGGCGAGGTTCTCCTTGTTCTCTCTGTCGGGGGCGATTCCGGCGGCCAGGATGACTGTGTCGACGGGAATCTCGACCTCGGCTCCGAGAGTGGCATCGTAGGCCTTGACGACGTTTCCGTCGTAGGCGGGCAGCTCGTCGTCGACGGGGTACCTCAGGAACTTGACTCCCAGCTGGCAGGCCCTGTAGTAGAGCTCCTCGCGGAAGGCGTAGGTCCTGATGTCCTTGTGGATGACAGTGACGTTGGCCATCGGGTTCTTCATCTTGATCTGGATGGCCTCGCGCAGGGAAGCTGCGCAGCAGACACGGCTGCAGTAGGCGACGTCCTTGGACCTGGATCCGACACACTGGATGAACGCGACGTCCTGTCCGTTGAAGGATCCGTCCTCGATCTTCTTCTCCGCGACGGTCTGGGTCATGACCTTGGGGTCCTTTCCGTTGTTGTACTCGGTGGGCTCGTAGGGGGTCGCACCGACGGCGAACAGGACGACACCGACGGGGTACTCTGCACCGTCGGAGAGCTGGAGCTTGAAGTTACCGACGTATCCGGGGATGTCCTTGACGGTGACACCCTTGTGGACGGTGATCAGCTTGTTGCTCTCGACTTTCTGGATGGTCTCGGTGAGGAAGTCCTGAACGGCGACTCCGTCCTCCTTGTGGCGGAAGTTGCGGGCGAATCCTCCGAGCTCGTTCTCCCTCTCGACGAGGTGGACGGGGTATCCCTGGGCAGCGATGTCCAGAGCGGCGGTCATTCCGGTGATTCCTCCACCGATGACGGCGGCGGCGTTGGTGACGGGGATCTCGGCACCGACCAGAGGCTCGAGCAGGCAGGCCTTGGCGATTGCCATCCTCAGCAGGTCCTTGGCCTTGTTGGTGGCGGCCTCGTGCTCGTGCATGTGGATCCAGGAGCACTGGTCACGGATGTTGGCCATGTTGCAGAGGTATTTGTTCAGACCTCCGTTCCTGCAGGCCTCCCTGAAGAGAGGCTCGTGTGTCCTGGGTGTGCAGGACGCGACGACGACCCTGTTCAGGTCGTGCTCTTTGATGGCGTTGGAGATGGACTCGAGACAGTCCTGAGCGCAGGCGTACTGGGACTCGCTGGCCATGACGACATGGGGCAGGGTCTTGGCGTACTCGGTGACTGCGGGGACGTCGACCACGGATCCGATGTTGATTCCGCAGTGGCAGACCCATACTCCGACACGGGGCTCCTTGCCCTCGACATCCTTCTCGGGGGGATAGATCTTGGGGGCGCAGGGCTCGAAGTTCTCGTCGACGATGTAGGCACCGGCCTTGGCGGAAGCTCCGCAGGCCTCGGCGACGGATGTGGGGATGTCCTTGGGTGCGGCGAAGGCACCGGTGACGAAGACTCCCTTCCTTGTGGTCTCGAGCGGGTGGTAGACGGTGGTCTTGCAGAACCCGTACTCGTTGAGCTCGATTCCGAGCATGTCGGCGAACTCCTGGGCTCCCTCGGGGGGCACGAGTCCGACGGACAGGACGACCATGTCGAACTCCTCGGAGACTCCGTTGTTCTCGTCGTCGGTGTAGCTGATGGTCAGCTTCTTGGTCACGGGGTCCTCCTCGACGTTGGACACGCGGGCTCCCCTGTGCATCTTGATTCCGTACTCGTTCTCACCGCGGTGGATGTAGGCCTCGAACTCCTTTCCGTAGGACCTGATGTCCATGAAGAAGATGTCCTCCTGGAGGTCTCCGTGCTCCTTGGTGATCATGGCCTGCTTGGTCGCGTACATGCAGCACACGGAAGAGCAGTATTTCTTCCAGCCCTTCTTCTCGGACCTGGATCCGCAGCACTGGATGTAGGCGATCTTCTTGGGGTCCTCTCCGCTGGAGGGCACGACGATGTGTCCCCTGTGAGGTCCGGAAGCGCACATGATCCTCTCGTACTCGATGGCGGTGACGACGTTCTGGAACCTTCCGTAGCCGTACTCGCTGGCGTTGGCGGCGTTCCAGACGGCGAATCCGGGAGCGGCGATGATGGATCCGACCTCGAGGGTGATGAGCTCGTCCTTGTCATCGTAGTGGATGGCACCCTTTCCGCAGTTCTTGGCGCAGAGTCCGCACTTGCCCTTCTTGATCATGTTGCAGTAGTCCTTGTCGATGATGGCGACACGAGGGACAGCCTGCGCATGGGGGATGTAGATGGCCTTCCTGTTGGTGAGGCCGAACTCGTACTTGTCGGGAATGTTCTTGACGGGACACTTGGCGAGACAGTCGCCGCATCCTGTACACTCCTTGGGGTTGACGTACCTGGCCTTCTTGAGGACGGTGACCTTGAAGTCCCCGGCCTCTCCCTCGACCTTCTGAACCTCGTGGTAGGTCAGAACGTCGATGTTGGGGTGTCCGGCACAGTCCGCCATTTTGGGCGAGAGAATACATGCGGAACAGTCGTTCGTCGGGAAGGTCTTGTCCAGACGGCACATCACTCCTCCGATGGTGGGGTCCTTCTCCACCAGGTAGACATGAATGCCCCTGTCTGCAAGATCCAACGAAGCCTGGATTCCTGCGATTCCTCCACCAATAACCAATGCAGATTTTGTCAAATCATTGCCTCCGTATACCAATTGGTGAATTGGAATAGTTGAGGAGATGGAGACTGATATAATAATGGCTTCTAAGGAATCATTATATATTCATGAATCATTTGATAACGCGTTTCCATTCTCGTGATTTTTATAACTACCTAAATCCTTTAGTTGCCACTAAAACCACAATAGCCAGACATCACGGAAATAATCGAAATTTGTATTATCCTAAGATATAATGCAACATATGATTTTGTATCAATTCAGAAGTTCCTTCGTAACATTACGAAGGATTTTTTGAGGGGAACCATAGATACGAACGATTTTATATCGGGGACGGCGAGGAAATCGATTTTTGGAATGCTGGCTCATACCTGTCGGCTGGATATCCATCCATCCATCACGGATTCCGTGGAAACATCATCGTTTTCCGAATAAAGTTCCGTTTATCCTGGTCGGAGGCGAGCCTGTCCGAACGAATACCCGAAAAGTTTCGCAAGGCTACATTTTTAGGTTTTCCTAATATTCTGGGTCATTCCCTCGGGAAACGGTTAAATCCGTTGCCCCTCTCGCACCGGGCATGGTCGTCAAGTCGGAACGCGGCAGGAGGCGCTACATCTTCTTCGAGGTGCCCCAGCCCGTGCGCCGCGACGACGTCTCGCAGGCACTCGACGGGATCGGGAGCGTGAAGGTCATCACATGCTCGGAGGGCAGAGCCGTCGTCAGATGCTCGCCGGACGACCGCGAGCCAGTGACCCAGAGGATGACGGAGACCTTCGAGGGATGCAGGTCTGTCAGGACGTCTGGCACACTCCGCGGGCTGCGTGACAGGTACCCCCCGCTGAGGGTCCCCCAGAAGCGTCGCAGATGAGCCGCACGGCATCCGAAACTCGGTTGCCAACTACTATATACCGCCCGCTTTATTCAGTCGCGGTAAGTATAAGGAGCAGGCATTATGCAACCCGGACAGATGGCTTATGACAGGGGCAGCACAGTTTTCTCCCCTGACGGAAGATTGTTCCAAGTTGAGTACGCCCGTGAGGCCGTGAAGAAAGGATCCACGACCATCGGGCTGAAGTACAAGGACGGGGTGGCCCTTATCGTGGACAGGAGGTCCTCCAGCAAGCTGCTGGAACCCAGGTCCACCGAGAAGATCCACGAGATCGACGACTACATCGGGTGCGCTACATCCGGACTCGTCGCCGACGCAAGGATCCTGGTCGACGAGGCCAGGAAGAACGCGCAGGTCCACAGGGTCAACTACGGGGAGAACATCTCCGTGGAGATGCTTGTCAAGAAGGTCTGCGACTACAAGCAGAACTTCACCCAGTACGGCGGCGTCCGTCCCTTCGGAACGGCGCTCCTCGTCGCCGGAACCGACGACCTCGGGGCCCACCTCTTCGAGACCGACCCCTCCGGAGCCCTCGTCGCATACAAGGCGACCGGCATCGGGAACGGCCGCCCGGCCGTCATGGAGGTCTTCGAGAAGGAGTTCCAGGACGACATGTCCTTCGAGAACGCCATGGCCCTCGGACTGAAGGCCATGGAGGCCGCGATCGAGGACAAGCCGAAGGCCGAGTCCATCGAGATCGGCGTTGCCGAGATCGGCAAGAAGTTCAGGAGACTCTCCGAGGAGGAGATCTCCGCCCTCATCGAGAAGATGTGAGGCTGGGACGATGGTAGACCTCGACGACGCGATAGTGGCGAGACTGGAGACCCACGGCGAGACCTTCGAGATCCTGCTCGACCCGAAGGTGTTCGACCTCGTCAAGCAGGGCAAGAAGTTCGACATAGTCGACTACATGGCCGTGGAGGACGTCTTCAAGAACGCCAGCAAGGGGACAAGGCCGCCCGAGGACAAGATCAAGGAGGCCTTCGGGACCGAGGACATCGCGGAGATCGCCGCGAAGATCGTCGAGAAGGGCGAGATACAGATCACGGCCGAGCAGCGCAAGGAGATGCTCGAGGCGAAGAAGAACCAGGTGATCGCGTACATCGCCGCCAACGCCATCAACCCGCAGACGCACACCCCCCACCCCCCTCTCAGGATCGAACTGGCCCTGGAGGAGGCGAAGTTCCATGTGGACCCCTTCAAGCCGCTGGAGAAGGAGATCGACGAGGCGATGAAGCTGCTCCGCCCCCTGATACCGATCAGGTTCGAAAAGAGCCGCATCGCCATCAAGCTCAACGGCGCGGACTACGGCCGTTGCTACGACGACATCATCCACTACGGCATCGTGGACAGGGAGGAGTGGACGCCCGACGGATCCTGGATCGGCCTCATGGAGATCCCCGCGGGACTCATCACCGAGATAACGGAGAAGCTGAAGCATAAGACCAAGGGCTCGGCGTCCGTGAAGCTCGTGAGCTGAATTGTAACATTGGAAGTAAGTGATTGAAATGGAAAGAAGAAACGCCAGACAGACGCGCGAGATCGTCGTGCCAGGCGATGTGCTCGACGGGACCGGAATGAAACCCGGCGAGAACGCCTACGTGCAGGACGGAAAGGTTCGCGCGAGCGTGATGGGCGTCCGCAACGTGTTCCAGAACACCGTGGGCGTCATCCCCCTGAGGGGCTGCTACATGCCCACCTCCGGGGACACTGTCATCGGAGTCATCGTGGACATCGGACCGTCCAACTGGCTCGTGGACATCGGCGCGCCCTACCCCGCGCCCCTGCATGTGAACGAGGTCCCCTGGAAGGTCGAGTTCGGGGACACGTCCCGCTACCTCAGCATGGGCAACGTGGTCCTCCTGAAGGTCCTGTCCGTGGACGAGAGCAAGAAGATCCAGGTGACCATGAAGGACTCCGGACTCAGGAGGATCCAGGGCGGAAGGCTCGTCAAGATCCCCCACTCCAAGGTGTCCAGGGTCATCGGCAAGAGCGGATCCATGATCTCGATGCTGAAGAACATGACCGACTGCCGCATCACCGTGGGACAGAACGGCATGATCTGGGTCGACGGAGACGACGAGAACGCCGAGGTGGCCGTGCAGGCCATCAAGATGATCGAGGCCCAGGCCCAGGCCGGAAACCTCACAGACAGGGTCAAAGAGTTTATCGAGAGCAAGCTCCCCCAGAGCGAAGAAGAAGAGTATGATGAGGGGGAGGAGTGACAATGAGCGGACATACTGACATGGTATTGGTAGATGAGAACGGCATGCGCATCGACGGCAGGACCGAAGAGCAGCACAGGCCGATCAAGATCGAGGCCGGAGTCCTGAACAACGCAGACGGCTCCGCATACGTTGAGATTGGTAAGAACAAGGTCCTCGCCGCGGTCTACGGACCCAGGGAGTGCCACCCCAGGCACCTGCAGAACCCTCAGAAGGCGATCGTGCAGTGCAAGTACAACATGCAGGCGTTCTCCGTCAGCGACAGGAAGAGGCCCGGACCCGACAGGAGGTCCATCGAGATCTCCAAGATCATCTCCGAGGCCCTCGAGAAGGTCGTCCTCACGGAGCTCTACCCCCGCGCGTCCATCGACGTGTACATCGAGATCCTCCAGGCCAACGCCGGGACAAGGTGCGCCGGTCTGACCGCCGCATCCGTCGCTCTCGCCGACGCGGGCATCCCCATGAGGGACATCGTCCCCGCCATCGCCGCCGGCAAAGCCGACGGCCACGTCCTGCTGGACCTCAACAAGGAGGAGGACAACTACGGACAGGCGGACGTGCCCATCGCCATCATCCCCTCCACGGACGAGATCGTCCTGCTCCAGATGGACGGGAACATGACCCGCGAGGAGTTCGATCACGCGATCGAGCTCGCCGTCAACGCCTGCCACGAGGTCCACGACCTCCAGGTCGACGCCCTCAAGAGGCGCTACTCCAAACCCGCACAGGAGGGATCCGAATGAGCAACGAGATGATGTCCGAGATCAAGCGCGATCACATCATGAACCTGCTGGCCGAGGGCAAGAGGCAGGACGGACGCGGAGTCACCGACATCAGGAAGATCCAGGTCGAGACGAACTGCATCGAGAGCGCCGACGGATCCGCCAGGGTCAAGCTCGGCAGGACCGAGGTCATCGCGGGAGTCAAGATCATCCCCGGAACGCCCTTCGGAGACACCCCCAACATCGGTGTCCTGACCACCGGCGCCGAGCTGATCCCCATGGCCCACCCCACCTTCGAGTCCGGTCCACCCGGAGAGGACGCCATCGAGCTGGCGAGGGTCGTCGACCGCGGAATCCGCGAGTCCGGCATGGTTGACGTCGAGAAGCTGTGCATCGTTCCCGGCGAGGAGGTCTGGATGTGCTTCGTGGACATCTACGCCCTCGACTACGACGGCAACCTGTTCGACGCCGCCAACCTCGCCGCCGTATGCGCGCTGAAGTCCGCGATCATCCCCGGAGAGCAGTACGGCAAGGGCGAGAACACACCCCTGCCCATCACGTGCACCCCCATATCGGTAACAGAGGTCAAAGTCGGAAACACTTTAATAGTAGACCCCGACTACGACGAAGAGCAGATTTCATCCGCACGTCTGACTGTCACAACTGACGACGTCGGCAACTTCAGGGCAATGCAGAAGGGAGGCTGCGGTTCCATCACACTCGACGAACTGAGCCTCTGCCTGGACAGGGCCGTGGAGATCGGTGCGGAGATCAGAAAAATCATCGGGTGATTTCCAATGGCAAAGAGAACAGAGAAGGCAGGCTCCTCCGGAAGGTTCGGCGCAAGGTACGGTGTCATCGTCCGCAACAGGATCAAGAACATCGAGGCCCAGCAGAAGGCCAAGCACGAGTGCCCCGTGTGCCACCACAACTCCGTCAGGAGGGAGAGCTCCGGCATCTGGTACTGCAAACACTGCGGAACCAAATTCGCCGCCGGCGCCTACAGCCCCAAGACGAAGAAGGAGCTGTCCCAGGTCAGCGAGAACTGAGTCGAGGTGGACCGATTGTACAGATGCGCCAAGTGCAACGAGCCCGTGAGGAACGTCAACGCCCTTGGGCTCCAGTGCGAGAAGTGCGGATCCAAGATCTTCTTCAAGGAGAGACCCAACGTGAAGAAGGTCCTGAAATCCGACTGAGACATGCTCTGCGCCAGGCTCACCGTAGACGGACCGGTCGCCAAGGTGGCCGTGCCCGCCATGGGCCCAGAGACGGGGAGGGAACTCCCCAGGACAGAGACCCGCATGACAGAGGAAAACGGCACGGTGACCATCAAGGTCACCGCGGCCGACACCTCGGCCATGAGGGCTGCTCTCAACTCCCATCTTGAATGCATCAGGATAATCGAGGACATCGAAGACCTGACAGAGATGAAACCATGAACGGAATCAGCCCCCAGCTCCAGAACCAGATCACGCAGTTCCAGCAGGTCCAGCAGCAGCTCCAGGCGGTCACCACGCAGAAGATGCAGTACGACGCCCAGAAACGCGAGCTCAGCAGGACGCTCGAGGAGCTCAAAGCCAGCACCGGCGCGGTCTACAAGTCCTCCGGATCCCTTCTGGTCAAGGTCGAGGACAAGGACGCCCTCGTGGGAGAGATCGAGGAATCCATCGAGATGATGGACGTCAGGATCGGATCCCTGGAGCGCCAGGAGAACAGCCTCAAGGAGAGGTACACCGTTCTCCAAGAGACGATCAACACCGCCATGGGCAACAGGCCCACGCAGTGACTGAAACCCCTTACCCCTTCTCCGGGATTCGGCATATGCCGAATTCCAGCTCGTTTAACGACCATTCATACTGCGACTGTCGAACCCCCCCCCCATTATATACACTATCGTCGTTCGAGGGAGCATGGACGCGCTCGTACTGAACGACGTGCGGAAGTCATACGGGAACAGGGAGGCCGTGCACGGAATCTCCCTGACCGTGAAGGAGGGCGAGGTGTTCGGGCTCATCGGACACAACGGCGCCGGGAAGACCACGACCCTCCGTATGATATCCACACTGCTCAGCATAACCTCGGGGAGCATATCGGTGTACGGCCACGACGTGGCAACCGAGCCCGACGAGGTTAGGAAGATAATCAGCTACCTGCCGGAGGACGCAGGCGCATACAAGGACCTCACCGGAAGGGCCTACCTCGAGTTCATGGCCAGCTTCTTCGCAACCGGTTCCGAGAAGGACGCCATGGTCCAGAAGGGTATCGAACTGGCGGACCTTGGAGACAGGATCGACTCGAAGGTGGACACCTACAGCAAGGGCATGATGCGCAGGCTGCTCATCGCGAGGGCCATCATGCCTTCACCCAAGCTGGCGATCATGGACGAGGTCACATCCGGACTGGATGTGATCAACGCATACGAGATCAGGGACATAATCAGAGGCATCGCCAGGGATGGCGTCACCGTCGTCATGTCGTCCCACAACATGTTCGAGGTGGACATGCTCTGCGACAGGGTGGGCATGATCGACCAGGGCAACCTCATCCTCCTGGGGACGCCGTCGGAGCTGAAGAGTGAGTTCGGCGTGGACACCCTCGAGGAAGTGTTCGTCAAGGCGGTGAAAGGATGAGCCACATGACAAGCATCATCAGGAAGGAGGTCAGGGAGCTCCTGACCCCCGGCTCCGTCATATCGGTGCTCGTGATGGTCGTCCTGTTCGCCGGCCTCGGCGGACTCATCGGCGGAGAGGTGGACAGCGCCGCGGAGCTGCCCACGTTCGGATTCGTGGTCGACGAGGACGGCAAGTACTACGATGATTGGAACCCCTACGACGTCCTCTGCAACGAGACCAACTACGGCGCCGAGGCCGACTCCAAGATCATACTGATGGACAGCGCCTACGGGGACGACGAGGCGATACTTGCCGAGATGCGGGAGAAGGGCATAACGAGCGTCCTTGCGCTGCCGGACGCCGACTCGTTCAGGGAATCCATGACGAACGGCACACAGGTCACCATGAAGCAGTACTACCTGTACGAGCCCACGGGCCTCTTCGGCACCGTGTCATCCAGCGTGCTGTCATCCGTCGTGTCCATCCTGAACACCAGCCTGTCCCAGGAGATAATGTCCTCGGCGGGCACGGGGCTGGACTACGATTTCGTCACCAATCCCATAGTATCCGGCACCAACGATGTCAGCACCATAGTCGACGGCAAGGTCCACACCGGCATCACGCCATCGGACATCTCCAACGAGATCACCAGCCAGACCCTGATGATCCCCATCGTGATCATGATCATTATCATGATGGTCGGAAGCATCGTCATCAGCTCCATGGGGTCCGAGAAGGAGAACAAGACCCTGGAGACCCTGCTCACCATGCCGATCAAGAGGACATCCATCGTAAGTGGAAAGATCGTCGCTGCCGCCATCGTGGGACTGGTCTACGGCCTGGCCTACATGGTGGGCATGAGCATCTACATGGGATCGATGACCGGCACCATCGCCGGATCGTCCAGCGTCAACCTGGAGGATCTGGGCATGTCCCTCGACATCCTGGACTGGTTCCTGATAATGGTCTCCATGTTCCTGGCCATCGTGTGCGCCCTTGGAATCTGCATGATCCTGGGAGCGTTCGCCAAGAACTACAAGTCCGCCCAGACCATGACCATGCCCCTGAGCATCCTGGCCATGATCCCGATGTTCATCATCATGTTCACCGGATGGTACGGCTCCGGGGGCGTGCTCCAGGCGATCACCTTCGCCATCCCGTTCTCACACCCCATGATGGCGATGCAGGCCCTGATGTACGGCGATATGACCCTCGTCCTCGGAGGGATCGCGTACATGGCGGTCTTCGCCCTGGTGTCGATCCTCATCACGGTGAGGCTGTACAACTCCGACATCCTGATCACCGGACTGGGACAGAACAAGTACGTCCAGTCGCTCACCGGCAGGAAGTGAGCCAAACGGCGCCTTCGGGCGCCCTTTTTCTTTTTATTCATGTTCCGCCTTCCAGCGGATATGCTCAACCGCATCGCAGAGGAACTCAGACAGGGCAGGAAGGTCGTACTGGTCCACGGCAACGCCGACATGGACGCTCTAGGCTCCGCCTACGCGCTGTCGAAGGCGTTCCCGGAGGCGGACATTTACGCACCCAACGGGCTCGACCGCGTGACCAGGATGGTCTCCGAGAAGATGAACGTCGCCATCCTGGAGCAGTGCGACCTGTCCGGTTACGACAGGGTCGTGGTCGTCGACACATCCTCCCCGGAGCAGTTGGAAGGGGTCTCGGACATCCCGGGAGATTCCATCGTCATCGACCATCACAAGCCCACAGGCAAATGGGACTTCGTGGACACCTTCTACTGCGATGACACGAGGACCTCCTGCTGCGAGATAATAAAGGAGCTCATCGACGCCGCCGGGATCCCCATCACCAGGGACATGGGGCTGATGCTCCTGGGAGGCATGCTCACGGACAGCGGCCACTTCCAGTTCGCCAGGCCCGCGATGCTTCCCGCGTTCGCCGACATCATGAGCAGATGCGGCGTCGAGATGGACGAGGCGATGGAGCTCACCCAGGCCCCCGTCAGCATGTCCGAGAGGATCGCCATGATGAAGGCGATCGAGCGCACCAGGTTCGACCGCGTCGGAGAGATGATCGTCGCCATATCGTTCGGCGGCAGCTTCGAGGCTTCCTCCTGCAGGGCCATCATGGCGGCGGGCGCCGACGTCGTCTTCGTAGGCTCCCAGAGGGACGAGAACTTCCGTCTCAGCGCCAGGGCGACCCAGGAGGCCGTCAGGAAGGGCATCCATCTCGGGGAGATCATGTCCGGGATCGGCGAGGAGACGATGTCCGACGGCGGAGGTCACGGAGGAGCGGCAGGGCTCACGGGCATAGGCGACACCGAGGCCATGCTGAACATCTGCATGAGCAGGACGATGGACGTGTTCCGCGACATCAAGAAGCGCGAGATGATGGAGCGCGAGAGCTCACAGTCCTGAGTCCTATACCTTCAATAATTTAGAATAAAGACCGGAGGGTGCCACCCTCCGGAAATGATTTCATCTGAGCTTCTTGACGCTCTCGACGACTTTGAGGATTGCCTCGTAGTTCTCCGGCTTCTCCGCGAAGTAGTCCCTCACGGGCTGGAGGGTCCTGTCGAGACCGTCCGTCACGCCGGCCTTGAGGTCGACAGGGGACAGGGATCCGTCGAAGTAGGCCGCTGCGAGCTCGTCGTAGCTGTTGAAGTCGACGGGACCGCCGTACTTCTCGGGCCTCTCGATGTGCATCGCGCCGTTCCTGGGGAACAGGATGTACCTGCACAGCATCAGGACGGGGTTCTCGCCCTCGTGCTCCCTCTCCGGCGGACAGTAGGCCTTCTTCATCTTGGAGGCGATCTCGTCCCTGGTGTCGTGGATCTTGACGCTTCCGTTGGGGTCGCTCTTGGACATCTTGGACTCCACGGGGTCCATCCTGTTGCCTCCCTTGAGGCCGGGGAGCAGGGGCGTGTGGAGCGCGATGGGCTTCTTCCATCCGAGCTTGTCGGCGGCGTCCCTGGCGAGCATGTGGGCCCTTCTCTGATCGAGACCTGCGTAGGCTACGTCCAGTCCCATGCAGAATATGTCGGTGGCCTGGAGGATGGGGTAGAACACCTTCGAGGTGTCGACCTCGGCCTCGTCCTCGGACCTTCCCATGATGGTCATGGCCCTCTTGACCCTGGAGAGCGAGGTGACCTTGGCCACCTTGATCGCCATCTCCCAGTACTCGATGTCGTTGAGGATCTCGCTGGCGTACTTGAACTCGACCTTGTCCTCGGGCACCCCGAGTGCGATGAAGCAGTCCTGCATGTACCTGGCGCAGGTGCGTATGTTCTCAAGGTCCCCTCCCAGCTTGTCGTTGATGTAGGCGTGCCAGTCGGCCCAGAAGATGGTCACCCTGAATCCGGCGTCCGTCAGATCCCTGATCTTCTGTGCGACCAGGACCCATCCCAGGTGCACAAGCCCTGAGGGTTCGAACCCGATGTACGCTGTGGGCTCCTCCTTCTCGGTGAGGAGCTTGCGGAGCTCCTCGTCTGTCACGACCTCCTCGGTGTTCCTCGTTACGAGGGCCAGCCTCTGTTCGACATCCATGTTGATCGGTGGGGTGTAGGCAAACCCTATAAAAAGAGATGTTGTTCGGCACCTGAATGCCATCCGACTACCCCCTCCTGACCGCATCATTCCTGTCCAGCCCCGTCGTCGACAGGAACGGCTACCCGTACTTCGTAAACCCGGTCAGCGACGGCATACCCAGGATGGACGCGGCTCTCCTCGACGAGGTCGCCGACGGGATAGTCTCCTTGTGCGACCTCGACTGCGACGTAGTTCTCGCCCCGGAGGCCATGGGCATCCCCCTGGCGGTCTGCATCACCCTGAGGACCGGGGTGCCGTACGCCGTCATCCGGAAGAGGAGCTACGGCCTCCCCGGGGAGATAGCCCTGGACCAGCGCACGGGCTACTCCAAATCCCCCATGTACATCAACGGGGTCTCCCCCGGGACCAGGGTCGCCATAGTGGACGACGTGGTCAGCACCGGCGGCACGCTGAGGGCGGTCGTTGGCGCGCTCAGGGAAGCTGGTGCAGTGGTAACGGAGGTCGTGGCCGTGTACAGCAAGCGGAAGGACGTCTCCGACCTGTCCGCGGAGCTGGGCATCCCGGTCCGCTACCTGCTCGCGGTGAGCTCTTCGGGCGGCAGACCGGCCCTCCTGTGAATCAACGTTGAGTCACACGGTTCGTCTTATCTGCCCATGGACGGAACGGCCCGCCATGGACCCAACCCTCGTCGGATTCTGCCTCGCGATGACGCTTGCCGGTGCGGGACTGGGACTCTTCAGCGGCCTCGCCCCCGGGATCCACGTCAACACCCTGGCTGCCATGCTTCTCGCCTCGCATTCCGCCCTATCGGCAGCGTTCTCGGGCCATCTCGGAGCGGAGGAGGCGGCGGCCGCGGTGTGCTGCTGCATCATGTCCGCATCCGTGGTGCACTCCTTCGTGGACTTCGTGCCGTCCGTGTTCATAGGGGCGCCCGACGGGGAGGACGCGGTGTCCGTGCTGCCGGGGCACCGCCTGCTGCTGAAAGGGAGGGGCATGGAGGCCGTCAGGGCCGCCGCGATAGGGAGCCTTGTCGGAGCGGCCGCGGCCGTGCTCATCGCCGTCCCGCTGCAGATCCTGCTCTCCGGGCCCGCCGGTAAAGCCCTGGACTCGCTGACTCCGCTCGTGCTGATCCTGGTCTCCGGGATCCTGCTGGTCTCCGAGCACAGGCGCGGATCCGGCGTCTGGGGGCCGGTGGCGTTCTGCGTCTCGGGACTGCTGGGTCTGATGTGCATGACGGTGCCGGCGTCCTTCGACGGGATCCTCGGGGAGGACGGCGTGATGATGCCCCTGCTCACCGGCCTGTTCGGGATACCCGTCCTCCTGGAGGGGACCGGGCAGGCGCGCATACCCAGACAGTCCGACAGGGTGCGCGACCCCGTGGGGGCGGTCCCGGGACTGAAGGGCGTGGCGATGGGCGCCGTGGCGGGATGGTTCTCCGGGATCACATCGACGGTGGGCGCATCGGTGTCCTCGGCGCTGTTCCCCGAGAGCTCTCCGGCGAGGTTCATATCCTGCGTGGCGTCCGTTGGCACGGTGACGTCGGTACTGGACCTGGTGACCCTCTCGGTGTCCGGCGACGGGAGGTCGGGGACGGCTCTGGCTATCGGCGAGATCGCCGGGGACTCCGTGTCCGGCGTCATGTCCCAGACGTTCATGCTCCTCCTGCTGTCCTCCGCCTTGGCCTCTCTACTGGGATACTGGCTAACGATAGCCTCCGGGAGGATGATGTCGGGGCTTGTGTCCAGGATCAGGCCGGCCAGGATGAACAGGGCCGTTATCGCGGCGCTCGTCGTACTGACCTTCGCGCTGAGCGGGCCGCACGGCCTGCTCGTGCTCCTGTGCTCCACCGCGGTGGGCCTCATCCCAGGGTTTTTCGGAACGGGGAGGGTGATCCTCTGCGGATGCCTCATCGTCCCCGTGCTGCTGTTCCGCCTGGGCATCGTGTGAGAAAAGGATGTTAAGGGGTTTCGGAAGGCCCGGAGCTCACTGCAGCTTGGACTGGGCCTTGGACATGAACTTCGCGTTGTCCACCACGAACCTCTCGTGGGTGCCGGAGCCGATCTCGTCCTTCCCGTCAGTGACGGTGACCCTGAACACGAGCCTCCTCCTGTCGATCTCCACGAGCTCGGTGACGCAGGTCGCGCTCATGCCCACAGGTGTCGCCGCGGAATGGGCGACGTCCAGGTGCGTGCCGACGGTGCTGCTGCCCTCTTCCAGGAACGGGGCCACGCTCTCGCTGGCCGTTGCCTCGATGAGCGCTATCATGGCAGGTGTCGCGAACACAGGGAGCGTTCCGCTCCCCAGTGCCTCGGCGGTGTTCTCCGGGGTGACCTGTACGGTCTTCTCTCCTCTGATTCCCGTGTCGAGCATGGAGTCCCGTATTCCACGCTCGCAGATATTAACTAATCCCATTACGATGCAGGCGTTATGGGATTGGAAGATGACCTCTACGACGAGCTCTACGAGCTGAGGGAGAGCCTCAGACAGGAACGCAGGATGTCGAACGGACGCATACCGAACGTGTGCTCCGACGAGGCGCTGAGGGAGATGGCCCAGCGCGTGCCGACCAAGGTCGAGGACTTCTCGGCGATAGTCGGAGTGGGACAGAGGTTCGTGGAGCAGTACGGGGAGGACTTCCTGAACATCACACGCAAGTACGCGATCACCGCCGCCAACGGGTCGAACATAGACGCCGACGCGGCCCAGACGCTCAGGGAGCTCGAGAAGAAGCTGATCAACATCAGCAAGAGCAACCGTCTCCTGTTCCAGCCCAAGATCTCGAGGAAGAACACATTCGACCTCATGACGCTGCCAGAGGTGGACGTCATGAGCCTGCTCTTCGGCAGGAAGAGGATCCTGAAGCTCTGCGACTCCGCCAAGAGTCCGGAGGACGCCAAGGTGTACAAGCACCTCAACGAGATCATACGCGAGGTCAACAGGGAGCAGAGGGAGAAGGGTCAGTACGACCTGTACATCGGCTACCCGTTCGTCCAGGGAAAGATGCCCGACGGCGACATAGACGTCCGCGCGCCGCTGGCCCTCTTCCCGGTCATCCTGGACAAGGACGCCCGCACAATCACGCTCACACTCGACAACTCCAGAGATGCCATCTACAACAACACGCTCGTCCTGGGGTTCATCAAATCCAGCGGCCAGAACCGCCCCCTACCGGACAACATCCTGGAGGACTACAGCGGCGAGACGTTCCTCACCAACCTGGTCGACTTCTACGAGGACAACGGCATAAAGATGGCCGTCAACTACAGCCTGCCCACCCCGTTCATCGAGTACAAGGCGGGGGAGTTCCCCAAGTACCTCGCCGGGGACATGGAGATGGTCCCCAACATCATGCTCGGCAAGTACCCCACGTACTCCAGCTCGATCCAGAAGGACTTCGACGGGATGCTGGCCGGCAGGGAGATCAACGGGATCCTCAACGACCTGATCGTCGACCTCAACAAGACCGACTTCCTCTCCGACCTCCCGCTGCCCCTGTCCGAGGACGAGATGCGCGACAAGGGCATGGAGGCCTCCGAGAAGGACCTGGTCTACATCAACTCCCTGAACAGCTCCCAGGAGAACATCCTCACCGCCATGGAGAGGGGAGACGAGATCGTCGTCCAGGGGCCCCCGGGGACCGGGAAGTCGCAGGTCATCACCGGACTGATCACGTCCGCGGTCATCAAGGGAAAGACCGTCCTCATGGTGTCTGAGAAGAAGACCGCGCTCGACGTGGTCTACTCCCGTCTCGGGACCCTCTCGAAGTACTGCCTGCTCATCGACGACGTCGGTAACAAGGAGCTCTTCTACAAGCAGCTCGGAAGGATGCTGGACAACGGCACGCCAAAGTCCGGTGTCGACCTGGACTCGGTCTCCGAGGCCATCGACAACGACGTGGCCCTGCTGGACAACATCGCCAACGTGATGTACAGGCCGTCGGACTTCGGCATCGCCCCTTACAAGCTCTACTCCATGGACAGGTGGCTCGACCTGAACGACAGGCGCCAGTTCGAGGAGTACAAGATGCTCAAGGACAACATCGACGCCTCCCTGCTGGCCCTGAGGTACCCGTCGGTCACCGAGCTCCACAGGAAGTTCGCCGACCAGGTGCTGATGAAGAACTTCAACGAGTACAGGGAGCTGGTCGAGAAGTACCCGTGGATGACGCAGATGAAGGCGGACCTGTCCGAGTACAACATCGGGGAGATGAAGGCGGACCTCCTGGACCTGGAGCAGCAGATCAAGACCCTGAACGCCAAGGGGTTCATGGGCAGGCTGTTCAACAAGGGCAAGGTCACCCGCGAGGCCACGGCCATGACCGGGAAGTACTTCGCCAACTACAACGAGCACACCGTCCAGAAGGTCATGGAGGACCCCAGGAGGATGTTCGAGGCGCTGGACGGCTACGGCACGTACTCCTCCAGGGCCACGATCTACGACAGGCTCTCCCCCGACGAGAAGACCTACGGTACCGACGTTCTGAACGTGTCCTCCGTGTCCAAGATGCCCTACGGCGAGAGCAACGACAGGATCTACGAGTGGATCCTCAACGACCACCTGCAGAGGTTCGACGCCGAGCACAAGGACATCATGCAGGAGATATGGGACTTCGACAGCATCATCGCCGACATGGACCGCAAGATCGAGTCCAAGAGGGAGCTCTCAAAGGACAAGGTCGAGCAGGTCTTCCAGCAGAACCTCAAGTACATCACGGAGTCGAAGAGGCGCGGCGACATCAACAGGATCATAGAGTCCAAGAGGAAGTGGAACCTCAACAAGTTCATCAACAGGTACGGGTACGAGCTCTTCAAGGGCGTCCGCGTATGGCTACTGACCCCCGAGGTCGTGTCCGAGATCCTCCCGCTGGAGATGGGCATCTTCGACATGCTCATCTTCGACGAGGCGTCCCAGATGTACGTGGAGAAGGGGGTACCCTCCATCTACCGCGCGAAGAAGGTCGTGGTCGCGGGCGACCACAAGCAGCTGCGCCCGTCGTCCCTCGGCGTCGGCAGGATCGACTACGAGAGCGACGAGGACGACCTGGACGACATCGTGTCCGCCGCGCTGGAGGAGGAGAGCCTGCTCGACCTCGCCAGGGCGAAGTACGACTCCATCCTGCTCAACTTCCACTACCGCTCCAAGTACGAGGAGCTCATAGCGTTCTCCAACTACGCGTTCTACGGCGGCAGGCTGTACGTCTCACCCAACGTCGAGACCCCCGAGAAGCCCCCGATCGAGGTGTTCAAGGTGAACGGCCTCTGGGAGGACAAGTCCAACAGGGCGGAGGCCGACAAGATCGTCCAGCTCCTGAAGGAGTTCTTCAGCGTCAGGAAGGACAACGAGACCGTGGGGATCATCACGTTCAACGCCTCCCAGAGGGACCTCATCAACGACGTCCTGGACGAGGAGTGCGCCAACGACCCCGGCTTCGGGAAGCTCGTGGCGGACGAGATGAAGAGGTTCGACAACGGAGAGGACGTGGGACTCTTCATCAAGAACATCGAGAGCGTGCAGGGGGACGAGAGGGACGTCATCATGTTCTCCATCGGCTACGCCAAGAACTCCGAGGGCAAGCTGATGCAGAGGTTCGGATGGCTGAACAACCGCGGAGGGGAGAACCGTCTCAACGTCGCCATCTCCAGGGCCAAGAAGAAGATCATCATCGTGTCCTCCTTCGAGCCGGAGGACCTGCAGGTCGATGGCACCAAGAACGAGGGCCCGAGGATCCTCAAGAAGTACCTCCAGTACGCCAACGCCATCAGCAGCGGCAACAGGGAGTACGCCGATTCGATCCTCCACTCGTTCAGCGACGACCGCTGGGACACCCCCGAGGACTTCGACTCCGGCAGGATCGCCGACCGCGTCTACAACGCACTGACCCGCAAGGGCTACACCGTGGAGAGGAACGTCGGAATCGGAGGCTACCAGATCGACCTGGCGGTCAAGCAGAACGACAGGTACATCCTCGGGATCGAGTGCGACAGCCGCCTCTACGAGATGTCGTCGTCAACCAGGGAGAGGGACTACCACAGGCAGAAGTACCTGGAGTCCAGGGGGTGGAAGATCCACAGGGTCTGGACCCCGGGCATGTGGAAGGACCCCGAGAAGGAGATCGCGAGGATCATCCAGGCGATCGAGAAGAACCACTGAGACGGGCCTTCTCGCGCCTCATGTCCTGGTACAGGGCGCCCCATTCGGACATCGCCTCCAGCAGGGGTATCAGCGTCTGCCCCGTCGTGGTCAGGGAGTACTCCACCCACGGCGGGTTGTCGCTGACCACGTTGCGGTGAACGAGGCCGTCCGCCTCCAGCTCCTTCAGCTGGCGGCTCAGCACGTTCGCGTTGACATCCAGGAAGAAGGACGAGTGGAGTTGCCCGAACCTCTTCGGGCCGTTGACCAGCGCCCATATTATGTGCACGCGGTACTTGCCGCCCAGCAGGTCCAGCGTCGTGCTTATCGGGGACTCCTCGAGGACTCTTCCGGCCATGATCGCATCCTCGCGCAGTCGGAGATCGGCAGACCCTCCTTCTCCAGATAGGATATGCCCCACTCGCTCATGTGCCTGATCAGCGGTATCGCCGATCTTCCGAACTCCGTCAGACTGTACTCCGTCCGCGGAGGGACCACGGGGTAGACCTTGCGGGACACCAGGCCGTCCGCCTCCAGCTCCCTGAGCTGCTTGGTGATCATCTTGGAGGTCGCCTCGGGGACCAGTGCCTGGATCTCGCTGAACCTCTTCGTACCGCCCATCAGCCCCCACATGATGACTGATTTGTACTTCCCTCCGAGCAGACGGACGGTGGTCCTCACCGGACACTCCGCCTCTGCGATCGTCTGGTCGTGCTGCATGCCATAGTATCTTTTTGTATAGTATATTTCATTGTGTATTGTACCTGCTATTTGTATATGGCAGACCATCTCATCACCGGAGGGTCGCAGGAAGCCCGTGAACGGGCCTGAAATGCCTCCGTCCTGCGACCCAAATTGAAATACGACAGCGACGTGACAAACCTAAACAGGTGATATCGATGGATTTCAACGAACTCGTCAGAAGGAGATACTCCTCACGCGCCTACAAGCCCGACCCTGTCGAGGACGACAAGGTCCGCTCCATCCTCGAGGCTGGACGCCTGGCGCCGACAGCGAGGAACGACCAGCCGGTCCGCGTGATCGCGGTCAGATCCAAGGAGGGCCTGGCCAAGGTCGAGGAGGCCGGACACATCTACGACGCCCCTCTGGCCTTCATCGTGTACTCCGACAGGAACAAGACGTGGACGCGTAGCTACGACGGGATGAAGACAACCGACATCGACGCATCGATCGTCACCACCCAGATGATGTACGAGGCGACGGACATGGGCCTCGGGACCCTGTGGGTGTGCATGTTCAAGCCCGATGTCATCAGGAAGAACTTCGGCCTTGACGACGACATGGTACCGGTAAACATACTGGCCGTCGGCTACAAGGACGACACCACTTCCAGGAACCACGGCGTCCGCATCCCCATGGACGAGTTCGTGAGATTCGTCTAATTTAGGTTTATCTAAAACTCTTTAACCTCCCCTTACAATCCGGAGAGGTAGATGTCCGTGCGGACGACAGTCCCGCGGACCGGATACAGGTGATATGATGACCAAGACAACTCTGAAGATCGAGGGAATGATGTGCGAGGGCTGCGTGAAGTCGGTGAGGGAGTCACTGGAGAAGACCGACAAGGTGACTTCCGTCGACGTCAACCTGAAGAAGGGCACAGCCACGGTCGAGCACGGCGGTGCTAGCGACGAGGCTCTTATCAAGGCCGTCGTGGACGCCGGGTTCAGAGCGACCGTCAAGCACGGCCTGTTCTCATGAAGACCAAGATAATCCGTGTCGGCGGCATGACCTGCGCCGCGTGCGTGGGCCGTGTCGAAGGGGCCCTCAGAGCTGTCGATGGGGTCCAATCGGCCGTCGCCAACATCGGCAACAACACCGCCACCGTCGTCTTCGACGAATCCAGGACGACGGAGGAGGAGCTCGCCGCCGCCATTAAGGGGGCGGGGTACCAGGTTATCAGCGAGAACCGCGCCGAGGCAGCGGAGCAGGAGAGACGTGACCTCGACGTTCGTCGCCGCGACCTCTGGATCTCCATAGTCTTCGCCGTGATCCTGAGCGTCATAGCCATGGGCCACATGTTCGGCCTGGAGATCCCTCTGGAACCCCTGCCGTTCTGCCTGGTCCAGCTGGCCCTCTGCATCCCGATCATGTACGGCGGGAGGAGGTTCTACAAGAAGGGCATCCCCGCGCTGTTCACCAGGAACCCAACCATGGACTCGCTCGTGTCCCTGGGGACCCTGGCGTCCCTGTGCATGGGCCTGTACAACACGTACCTCGTCTACAGCGGCGACACGGGTGCGATGCATTCCCTGAGCTACGACTCCGTAGGGATGATCATCGCGCTGGTGAGCGTTGGCAAGTACCTCGAGGCCAGGTCCAAGATGCGCACCAACGACTCCCTGAGGAAGCTCGTTTCTCTGGCCCCAGACCAGGCGACAGTCATAAGGGACGGGGCGGAGGTCGTGGTGCCCGCCTCCGAACTGGCGGTCGGCGACACCGTCCTCATCAGACCCGGCGAGAAGGTCCCCGCGGACGCGACCGTCCTGTCCGGGGAGTCTTCGGTGAACGAGTCGATGCTCACGGGAGAGAGCATCCCCGTGGACAAGAGGGCCGGGGACACGCTCTACGGTGCGACCGTCAACGGATCCGGCAGCCTCAGAGCCAGGATCGAGAAGACAGGCGAGGACACGGTCCTGTTCCAGATTGCCCGCATGATGGAGATGGCCCAGGGCACGAAGGCCCCTGTCGCGAACATCGCGGACAGGGTCGCCGCGGTGTTCGTCCCGTCCGTCATCGTCGTTGCCGTCCTGGTCTTCATCGGATGGATGCTCGCCGGGCGCGACGTCCAGTTCAGCCTGACGATCGCGATCTCGATCCTCGTCATAGCATGTCCGTGCGCGCTCGGACTCGCCACCCCGATAGCCATCGTTGTGGGTACGGGTCGCGGCTCGCAGTACGGCATCCTGTTCAAGACGGCGTCCTCCCTGGAGGCCGCTGCCAGGATAGACACCGTCGTCCTGGACAAGACGGGAACATGCACTGTCGGGCATCCCGCTGTGAACTCCGTCTCCGACGGATCCGTCGTCGGCATCGTCGCTGCTGCGGAGATAGACTCCGAACATCCGCTTGCCCAGGCCATAGTCAGGTACGCCAGGGAGACGGGGGCCACCATCCCGCCACACTCGGGCTTCGAGAGCGTCACGGGAGGCGGCGTGAGATGCGAGGTCGACGGCCGTATGGTGCTCGTCGGGAGCACAAGGTTCCTCAGGGAGGAGGGGATCGACGTCCCGGAGGGCGCCGACGACCTAGCCTCCTCGGGAATGACCTGCATCCTGGCCGCCATCGACGGGCGTTACGCCACCACCATAGCCATATCCGATCCGATCCGCGAGGAGAGCCCGTCTGCCATCAGGTCGATGCACGAGGACGGCCTCAGGGTCATGATGGTCACCGGGGACAGAAGGGATACCGCCGAGCACATCGCGTCCGAGCTGGGCATCGACGAGGTCCATGCCGAGACCAAGCCCGGGGACAAGCTGGAGATCGTCAGGAACCTCCAGGTGTCGCAGGCCCGCGTCGCGATGACCGGGGATGGGATCAACGACGCCCCCGCACTAACCCAGGCGGACGTGGGGATAGCTGTGGGGTCGGGTACGGACATAGCCATAGAATCCGCGGACATAGTGATGATGAACGACGACCTGCGCAGCGTCCCGGCGGCGCTGGAGATCGGCAGGGCTACGCTGAGGAACATCAAGGAGAACCTGTTCTTCGCGTTCTGCTACAACGTGGTCTGCATACCGATCGCGGCCGGACTCCCCGTGCTGCTCGGATACGACGGCCTCGTGGACCAGATGCCGATGATATCCGCCCTGGCGATGTCCTGCTCCTCGGTGTCGGTCGTGGCCAACGCCCTGAGGCTGAGAGGATTCAGACCGAGGGCTCTCGCAGAAGCTCGGCATAGGTGACCCGGAGGGTGCCTGCACCCTTCTTCCAATCCTTCTCGAAACCTGTTATCCCCAGAGGCCTGGAGTGCATCGGGGAGTCGAGGGTGAGGGACTCGTACTCCCCTCCCTCGCCCATTATGCTGATCCCGTACCTCTCGCGCAGTTCCCTGAGCTCGGCCACGGACTCCTCGTCGATCGGCCTGCCCAGCCAGGACTCGTCCAGGCCCTCGGCATAGCACCCGACGATGACGGCGCGGATACCCGAGGCCAGGAACTGCTCCATCAGCATGTCCTGGTCCTTCCTCCACATGGGGGTGATGACCCTGAGCCCGAGGTCCCCGCAGACCATGTTCATGCGGTCCCACTGGTAGTCCGACCATATCGCGCCTGTCACGACCCCGTCTACGTCGAGGCCCTCGAGAGCGTGCCTGAGGCCGACCATGTCGCCCTCCTCCGTGCCCGTGCTGCGGGCAGTGACCAGATCCTTTCCCATGGACTCCGCCATGAGGGGGACGATGCCCAGGTTCGGCGTGTGGAAGATCCAGGAGGCCTCGTCGTCCGGGACGATGTTGACGAGGTACGGCACCTCGTGGCCCATCTGTTCGGCGAGGTAGAGCGAGAACGTGGAGTCCTTTCCGCCGGAATACAGGGAAGCAAGCCTCATGACGGTCCCGTATGCCTGTGGCACTTAAATCTGTGGCTCCGCCGTGATGGAACCCTTAATTAGATGTACGGACTACGAGAGGGCACTGGATGGTGGAACCATGGACGCCGCGGAAATGAAGAAGATCGTCGCAGAGAAAGCAGTTGACACCTTCGTGAAGGACGGCATGAACGTCGGACTCGGCACCGGATCCACCGCATACTTCGCCATCAAGAGGATCGGACAGCTCGTAGCCGACGGATACGACCTCACATGCGTCGCCACATCCGTCCAGAGCGAGAACCTGGCCAGGGAGAGCGGGATAAAGGTCGTCGACCTGGACGAGGTCGACAAGCTCGACGTGACCATCGACGGTGCGGACGAGGTCGACCCGAAGATGCAGCTCGTCAAGGGTCTCGGAGGCGCTCTCCTCAGGGAGAAGATCGTCGCCGCGGCCACCGTCAGGGAGGTCATCATCGTGGACGAATCCAAGCTCGTCGAGAAGCTCGGCACCAAGGCTCCGCTCCCGGTGGAGGTGCTCAGGTTCGGACACGAGCACACCAGATACGCGCTCGAGAGGCAGGGATGCAAGCCGGAGCTCAGGATGAGGGATGGGGAGCCGTTCGTCACTGACGGCGGGAACTACATCTACGACTGCAGGTTCCCCGAGGGCATATCCAACCCGTTCTTCCTGGAGTCCAGGATCGACGTCATCCCGGGCGTCGTGGAGAACGGCCTGTTCCTGAACACGGCGTTCGACGTGCTGGTGTCCAGACAGGACGGCACGGTCTCCAGGATGTCGGGCGAGCAGGCCTGAGACACCCTGATTCGCCCCCCTTAAGTACCGCTAAGAGGGGGCATACCATTTTATATAACCCCGATATTAGCACGTTCCTGATTCAATTCATCAGGGTTGATTAATCATGAAGATGCCCAGGACCGTCAAGAGATACTGTCCCTACTGCAAGGCCCACACCGAGCAGGAAGTGGAGAGGGTCAAGAAGAAGAAAGCCAGCGAGCTCAAATGGGGTCAGAGGAGATTCAGAAAGGTCACCGCCGGTTACGGAGGTTTCCCCAGGCCCAAGCCCGAGGGAAGGGAGAAGCCCACCAAGAGGATCAACCTCAGGTACAGGTGCACCCAGTGCAAGAAGGCCAATGTCTCCCCCTGCATCCGCGCGAAGAAATTCGAGCTCACGGAGTGATCACATGACCGGAGATTTCATCAAGATCAAGTGCCCGGACTGCGCCAACGAGCAGATCGCTTTCAGGAAAGCAGCCACCAAGGTCACCTGCCACGTCTGCGGCGCCACACTCATCGTCCCCAAGGGCGGTGTCGGTGACGTCAAGGGCGAGATCCTCGAGGTCGTCGGCTGATGTCGAGAGTCAGGGGCTTTCCCGAGCACGGCGAGCTCGTCGTCTGCACCGTGAAGAACGTCAAGAACTTCGGTGCGTTCGTCACACTCGATGAGTACGACGACAAAGAGGGGTTCGTCCACGTAAGGGATGTCGCCACTGGCTGGGTCAAGTACATCAGAGACTACATCAGGGAAGGGCAGAAGATAGTCTGCAAGGTCCTGGGCGTAGATTCTTCTAAAGGTCACATCGACCTTTCCCTGAAATCAGTAAACGAGCACCAGAAGAGAGAGAAGATCCAGCAGTGGAAGAACGAGAAGAAGGCCGAGAAGCTCGTGGAGATCATCGCCGAAAGGATGGGAATCTCCGTCGACGACGCCTACGACGAGTTCGGCAACGACCTGCTGGAGACCTACGAGACACTCTACGGTGCGTTCGAAGCCGTCGTCGCCGACCCCGAGGACTTCCTCTCGGAATTCTCCGGCGACTGGACGGACACATTCATCGAGGTGGCGAAGGAGAACGTCGTCCCGCCGTCGGTCCAGATCGACGGAATCCTGGAGATGACATCCTCCGCACCCGACGGCATGGAGCTCGTCAAGCACGCGCTCATGGCCGGCCTCGAGGCTGCCGACGGCGCCGATGTCGAGATCACGTGCGTCGGATGCCCCAAATACAGGGTCGTCGTCAACGCCGCCGAGTACAAGGAGGCGGAGGAGGTCATGAGGAACGTCTCGGCCGCCGCCGTCAACGACCTCGTCTCCAACGGCGGAACCGCCAGTCTCAAGCGCGAGAGCAAGTGAGATGAAGTCGCGTCTCAGGAAATGCCCCTCCTGCGGGAAGTACACACTCCTGGACGCATGCAGGCACTGCGGCGTCGCCACGTTCTGCCCGGTGCCTCCGAGATACTCCCCGGAGGACCGCATGGGGGAGTACCGCAGGATATCGATCGTACAGGAGTATGGGGAGAATGGAAAGCTACGTCAGCTTTGACTGCAGGCCGGAACTGAGGAGGCCCGTCATCATCGAGGGGCTCCCGGGCGTCGGCAACGTCGGCAAACTGGTCGCCGACCTTATGGCCGAGCAGCTCGGAGCGAAACGCATGATGCGCATTTTCTCCCCCGAACTCCCGCCGCAGGTCCTCGTCGACGACGAATGCATCGCGAACACGGCCTGCTGCGAGGCCTGGTACGCGGACATCGGGGAGAGGGATGCGGTCTTCATCCTTGGAGACTACCAGGCCACCACACCCATAGGCCAGTACATACTGTCCGACGAAACGTTCAGGATGTTCCTGAAGTACGACCCCTCGCTCATCGTCACCCTGGGCGGCTACGGCACAGGCGCTCTCGTTCCCGCACCCCGCGTCCTCGGTGCCGTGTCGGATCCCGACATGAAGCCCGCACTCGAGGAGGCCGGCGTCGGCTTCTACCCGTCGGAGCCGCAGGGAGGCATCGTAGGTGCCGCCGCGATGTTCCTCGGTTTCGGATCCATCTACGGGATCCCCTCTGTTTGCATCATGGGCGAGACGTCCGGATACATCGTCGACTACAGGAGTGCCAGGAACGTGCTGGATGCGTTGTGCAACTACCTCGGCATACACGTAGATGCGTCCTCGTACCAGGAGCAGATCGACCAGATAGACACAGCCAGCACGATGCTCGCATCGGACTCCCAGAACGACGGGGACGACGAGGATCTGGTGTACATTCGTTGAACCGAACTCAAAAGATTTTAGTTAATTAGTCGATTCCTTTTTGTGCAAAGGGTATCGGCTGCGAAGCTTCTGAATGGCAAGCGTGTCAAGGATTTCGTGGGAAGACGCGAGATCATCCTATTCATAGGCGCAGCCATAATTACCCAGATCGTCTCCAGCATCAGCTACCAGCTGCCCGTCAACATAATGCCGAACCTGGCGCTCTGTCCCGTTATCGGCCTGCTGTTCGGTCCCTTCGCTTCGCTGGGCGTCAACCTGGTCAGCCTCATCGACAACGTGTACATGGGGTACTCGCCGCTCTACTGCTGCCTGAACCTCCTCACGATGTTCCTGACATCGTACATCCCGTACAGGCTCTGGTACAGCGTGGGCCTCGACAGGGACGACCGCCCGCCGGTCCTGGATTCCGTCCGCAACATCACCAAGTTCGTCGTGATGATGATGGTGTCCAGCCTTGTGTACACCGTGCTGTACAACATAACGTACGGGCTCACGGACGGACAGTTCATCCTCAACTTCGAGGACGTCGTCCGCTTCATCAACGTGCTCTCGTTCTCGTTCCTCTTCGGACTGGCTGCGATCCTGCTTCTGAGGTACCTCGGAATAAAGTTCTACAGCCCGAAGTTCGGAGGCACGCCCGACGACTTCAGACGCTCCGTCGACCCCAGGTTCTACGACATGATCCTGGTGCTCGGGATCCTGCTCCCGCTACTGGTCCTCAACCTGTCGCCAACAGGACCGGCCATCCCCGCGATCGGGGTTCTGACCTATGCGCTGCTGTTCGCTTTCCTGCTCAAGCCCGTGGAGTCCGCCAGTATGGACGAGCTCACGGTCAGGATCAAGGGACTCGAGATCAACAAGTTCAACAGGAGCCTGATCGAGCGCATGATCGTGATCTTCATCATCTACGGTCTGCTGATCTGCCTCGCTTTCGGAGCGGCGGCTTCCATCGGGATCCTGAACGACGTGTTCGGATGGGGATACGACATCACGGTCCTGTTCTACATGAGCATGGGGCTGCTGGTGTTCTTCGTTCCGGCCATGATATTCCTGTGGTACCTCGAGAAGTACGTGACGGACCCCGTGGGAGAGCTGTCTGAGGCCTCGAGGAACTTCATCAGCAGCGACCACGAGTTCTCCAGCGAGGAGTTCGAGTACAGCTGCAGGGACCTGGTCAACCAGGACTCCGAGATAGGGGAGCTCGCCAGGTCCCTGACGAAGATGACCGGCGACATAGAAGAGTACGTCGAGGACCTGAGGATGCTGAACAGCCAGCAGGAGATGTACAGGGCGGAGCTAAACGTCGCCAAGAACATCCAGGAGTCCTTCGTGCCCACCAACTTCTCAATAGTCGACGGCAGCGGCGCGTCAATCGCCGCGGTCATGGATGCGGCGAAGTACGTCGGAGGAGACTTCTACGACTTCTTCATGATAGACACCGACCACCTGGCGATATCCATCGGAGACGTGTCCGGGAAGGGAGTGCCCGCCGCCCTGTTCATGGCCGTCACCAAGTCCCTGATCGAGGGACAGTCCCGCCCGGGATTCACCCCCGACGAGATATTCAGCAAGGTCAACATTGGTCTGTGCAGGAACAACGAGGAGTTCATGTTCGTGACATCCTGGTTGGGGATACTGGAGCTCGAGACCGGAAGGCTGACGTACTGCAGCGCCGGCCACAACCCCCCGGTGCTGATTAGGCTCGACCAGGACCCGGTGCTCCTCACCACCAAGCAGTGCCTGGTCCTCGGAGCCAGGGAGGGCATAACATACACCTCCGACGAGATAGTGATGGAGCCTGGGGACAGGATCCTGCTGTACACGGACGGTGTCACCGAGGCGAACGACCACTTCGACAGCTTCTATCAGACTGACCGTCTCATGGCGAAGATGAAGGAGTGCGACAGCATGCCCCTCGACGACCAGATACGCGCGATCGTCGACGACATCAATGAGTTCACGAAGGGAGCCACCCAGTTCGACGACATGACAATGCTGATGATGAGGTACGACGGGAAGAAGAAGTCAGCTGAGGCTCTTCTCGATCGTGAGGACGTTGCGCCCTCCGTCGCGCCTGTAGCTGATGCCGTCGACGTTCCTCTTGACAAGGAAGATTCCTAATCCCCCCGGTTCGCGGTCCCTGACGTCCTTGCTCACATCCGGATCCCCTATCTCGAGTGGATCGAACTCCGGCCCCTTGTCAGCGAAGGTTATCGTGACCTTCATCACATCCTTCTCGACATCGCAGGATATCTCTACCTCTCCCGAGCCGGGCGGGTGGTACGCATAGCTGGAGATGTTTATGAAAATCTCCTCGATTATGAGTTCCAGTTGCGTCAGGGCCTTGGGGGAGACTCCGCAACCCTTCAGGCACTTCTCCACGAACCCCTGGACCTCATACAAATTGTCCTTGGAGGACGGAACGGTTAGGGACTTTGTGTCCTCCGCTCCCGCGGTACCACGCATGCGATGAAATCTGCACACCTGTTAATAAAGGATTCTTCCCTGGGAGAGGGGTTCGGGCACTGGACACATCGTTTTAAGTCCTCGCCAGCGATGTACCATATCATACGGGGTGACCGCATTGTTCGGCAGGAAGAAGACCAAGGACCAGCCACTGACATCCAGCTACACCGAGACGGAAGAGGGCATAATCATCAGACTCTCGGGAAGACTGGACTCCGTGTCGTCCGCAGAGTTCCAGGAGGAGGCCGTCCAGAAATGCAGGGGCAGGTCGACCACGCTCGACATGGATGGGGTCACCTACCTGTCCAGCGCCGGACTGAGGGCCATCCTCGCCCTGGACAAGGCTGTGGGCAGGAACAACAAGCTCAGCGTCATCAACGCCAAGGACGCCGTCAAGGACGTCCTCGACATGTCCGGATTCAGCGAGTTCATCTGAACCGTCACCTGCAATATGGCTCTTCGGGATTGAGGATGTGCGGCCCCATCCCGAAGCGCCGTTCGAAACCCCCTCGGACTTACGAAGAGCCCAGATCATGAGTTGAAGTTATGATGTGATGTTGTACAACGCCCACCGTTCGACACCGGGACCCTCCTCCGTCCGTATTCTTGATGAGTATGGGCCTGCGCCCTATACGGTCGTCTAAGTTAATTTTAAATAAGCCATCTGTATCCCCTGATTCAATCCCCACTTAGCTCAGACTGGCCAGAGCGGCTGACTGTAGAGTGTTTTCGGCGAAAACCGATACAGCCGCTGAAATCAGCAGGTCCCCTGTTCAAATCAGGGAGTGGGGACCATCCTTTTCCAGCATCCCAGAAATTTGGGAATTTAACCACCCCGCCGACCCTCTTAACGAGTTATGCTGCGGATACCCCTCCCCTGTATCAGGAGCCTCCACAAGAACCTAAGAAGGGCTCCACGCACCTCAGTGGGGACTGGTACGGGGAGTGGCGCTACGACCGCAGGGAACTCCGCGCCGACCTCGTAAACGGCAAGGCGAGCCTCGACGACGGCAGGCATCAGGGAAGGTTCCTCGATTGGATGCGCGACGACTCCGTGGTGGTGTTCGAGGACAAGGCCTCCAAGGAGCGCGTGTGCTCCCCGATCTGCCGCCGCGGGAACCGCCAGTACGCCATGAAGAAGGCCAGGCAGCGCGACGCGTTCCTCGAGGGCATCGGCAGGAAGGTCCTCGACCACCCGCACAGCAGCAACCCGAATTACAGGGACACGCAAGCCCTCCTCATCACGGTCACGTTCGACAAGAAGCGCTTCACCAAGGAGCAGTCCTGGGCCCATCTGTCATCCACTGAGATCGAGGGCTCAGACATCAAGACCGGTGTGCTCAACGACCTGACATCCAACCTCAGGGACATCTTCGGCCCGCTCTGCAAGATCACCGTCAAGGAAGCCCAGGAGGACGGCTACCCGGCACCGCACATGATCGTGTTCCTGGACCGCCCGGTCACGGTCAAGCTGCATAGGGGGAGGTACGGGCAGTCGTGGCGCATCGTCGACCCACGCATCCTCAGGCGCATCGGGAAGGACCCCGCGCTCCGCAGGCTCTCCCGGAAGAACCATGTCGACGCCATCAGGCTCAACCCGATCTGGAAGTACGGATTCATCGACATCCAGGGCATCGTGAAGGGAGACCTCTTCAGGAACCGCAGGGATGCCGTCAGCTACGCCTACAAGTACCTGACCAAGTCCCTCGTCGACGACCACGGGAGGGAGCTCGAGCGGCTCGACACGATCTCCGGATGCCGCACCAAGGGCATGAGAATCGCTCTATGGGGCCATCTAGCCAACAAGTCATTCGGCCTCAGGGACATCACATACGGTAGGAAGGTCAAGGAGTTCCTCGAGATGCTTCCAGAGGAATCCGAGGACGAGGAGGACCCTCAACCAACAAGATGGGAGTTCAAGAGGACCATGCCCAGATTCGTCTATGAGGACATAGTCATCAAGAAGGCCAAGAAGATGCTCAGGAAGTTCAAGATCGTCGAGGACCCTCCTCTGGTAACATCATACACAACATCTTGATCTCAATTAGGGGACGTCATCAATCATTCTATACAGCCGTCAAGCTGCGTTCCGTCCCCATCCCCCCAGGGCCCTCTGGCCCATCATATCATCCAGCCACCGCCATCCCACCACGTCCTGTCCCAATCATCACGCGGGTGGGCATGCGCCCCCGTCTGCCGCACGGCAGGGGGCGCTGCACACACGCGTAAGGGAGCCGCGAAGCGGCGACCGTGCCCGAGCGGAGCGATGGCACAGGGGCCGTAGCGTCAGCGGAGGCCCCCAGGACGGAGCGCAGCGACGTCCCGACTTGATGGAGAGAACGCGAGTTAAAAGTCCTCAAGTACATATCCCATCATGGCCTACTCTCCCATCCAATTACAAGCTCTGCAACTAATCTCCAAATTCTATACTCCTGGCGAGCCCCGTACAATCATTCCTTATTCCGAGGCATACTCACTCTTCCAACATCGTGCTGAAGACGTTTTCAAATCTCTTGAGGTCGAGGGCCTCATCCTCTACATCTCAGGTTCCTTTGATTCGTATCAATTACAGGTATACACCTCAACCTTCGATCAAATTAAGCAAGATTCCGAATCGACCGCACCCTCTTCAATGACGACAACCATCAATCTGAACATTACAATCAACCAGTACATCTCTCAAATATCACAAAATGCCCAACAGGATCAAGATGTGATTGAGCTTCTTCAGGAAATTAGGGATTATGTGGGTGATTCAATCGCTCAAAAGAAGAAACTCGATGATTCGTGGATCTCTAAAATTCACAATGCAATCAGCACTTATCCTCTTTTAGCTGATGTTATCTCGAAAGTAACGATTGATGTTCCCCTGAAATACTTCCTCGGAATATGAAACCGGCAAGTATAAACCGGTCCAACGCCTCCATAGTCTGTGCAGAAAACTCCCGAGCAGATACATTACAATATGTCCCGCATCCGTAGCAAGGACACCAAGATTGAAGTGGAACTCAGAAAAGAGCTCTGGTCTCGTGGACTCCGCTATCGTAAGAATGTCAAAAATGTCCCAGGCAAACCTGACATTGCATTCATTGGGAAGAAGGTAGCTGTATTTTGTGACAGTGAGTTCTGGCACGGTTATGACTGGGAACATCGCAAGAACGATATCAAGACCCGCAGAGAGTTTTGGATTCCCAAGATAGAGAGGAACATACAAAGGGATTTAGAAGTGAACCAGCTACTGGAAGAGCAAGGTTGGATCGTCCTGAGATTCTGGGGAAAAGAAATTCAGAAGGATGTCTCAGGCTGCGCGGATAGGATAGAAAAGGTGGTGAGAGAAAGATGACGTCTAAATACAGGTCCATAGACCTCTTCGCGGGAATAGGCGGAATCCGCATGGGATTCGACAGAGCCTTCGGTGACGAGATCAAGACGGTCTTCGCCAGCGAATGGGATCCCTACGCGCAGCAGACCTACAAGGCCAACTTCGATACTCCCGAAGAAATCAACGGAGATATTACTAAGATCGATGAGAAGGATGTGCCTGATTTCGATATCTGTCTCGCTGGATTCCCCTGCCAGGCATTCTCCATCGCTGGAAGGAAACAGGGATTCAAGGACGACTACAAAGGCATGTCCCGCGGAACTCTGTTTTTCGACGTTGTCAGAATCTGTGACCTCCACAGACCTAAGGTAATCTTCTGCGAGAACGTCAAGGGCCTCACAATCCATGATAAAGGCAGGACATTTGATGTGATCATCAACACTCTCAAAGACATGGGCTACACCCCCCTGTATAAAGTCCTCAACAGCAAGGACTACGGAGTCCCACAGAATAGGGAGCGCATCTACATCGTCGCATTCAGGAACGACATCGACTGCTCGTCATTCCAGTTCCCCCAGCCCACCAACACGAAGACGAAGATTGCTGATATCTTGGAAAAGGAACCCGTCTCTGTGAAGTACTACCTCAGCGACGTGTATCTGGAGACCCTAAGAAAACACAGGGCCAGACACGAGGCTGCGGGCCACGGATTCGGCTATGAAATCAAGGATCTCAACGGCGTATCTTCCGCTCTCGTCTGCGGAGGGATGGGTAGGGAGAGGAATCTGATCGTAGACGACCGCCTCACCGATTTCACCCCCGTGACCAACATCAAGGGAGAGGTCAACCGCGAAGGAGTCCGTAAAATGACCCCTCGCGAATGGGCGAGACTCCAGGGATTCCCCGACGACTTTAAGCTTGTTCTTTCCGATACCCACCTCTACAAACAGTTCGGCAATTCGGTCACCGTCCCGGTCATCGAGGCCATTGCGAAGGAAGTTAGGAGGACTTTGGATGGGAATAACAAAGGGGAATGCGGGGGAATGGTCGGAGCCGTATGTTCTTCTCAAACTGTTGGCTGACGGAAAGATCTACAAGTCAGACAAAGATTTGAACATAAACGAAAACGTCTGGCATGAGATTCGCTCTATCATCTTCAAAAAGAACAAATCTGACATGGACGGATCTCTGAAATACATAATTGATCCAGATCAAAGAACCGTCGAAGTTCAGGTCGACGGAGAACCTGTTCTTAGAATCCAGAGAGAAGACTGCAGATCATATGCCGAGGGACTGAGAGAGGCCATTTTAACGTCTTCCCATGGAAGGGGTACGGTGGACATTCCAGCGACCTACGAAGAATATCTGAAGAATTCTCTCAAACGCGAAGTCCTCAAAGCCTCTGTAAAGGATACTCCCGACATCTGGCTGAATCTGGAGGATACGCGCAATACTACGGACAAACCTCTCGGATTCAGCATCAAGTCCATCCTGAGTAGTCCACCTACCATTTTCAATCCCAGTGACGGCACAAATATCATCTACGAACTCACAGGAAACGTAAACGAACAGACAATCTCCGAACTTCAGAGCATTACGAAACACTACAAAGGCGTTGAGAAAAGAGGTAAGAAGAAGGTTGAAGTCGAATACGACCACCCCAACCGTGAGGAGAGGGTGTTGTACATAAGAAACCATGGGATAGGTCTCAAATTGGTCGGTACAGGAACTGTCCATCACGATAATCATGGAAACCATACTCTTGAGCCGAGTCAATTTGAAAGAAATCTCCTTATGATCGGCTCAGACGCTCTTCCAATTCTCTCTTTCATGACCATTGAAGCCTACTTCAACGGAATCGTAAACCTCAGTCACCTTGTGGACGTGCTCGATAAGGAAGACCCCCTGAATTACAAACCCAGTCCCGAGCAGCCTTTCTACAGGAGAAGAGTCGAGGACATGCTTGTAGCAATGACCCTCTCGATGACCGGTGTCGATGTGTGGGACGGTTCGGAAGGAACCAACGGAGGAATGATCTTCGTAAAGACGGACGGAGATGTTGTGTGCTACCACTTGTTCGACAGGAACGATTTCCGCGAATTCCTTCTTCAGAATATGCGCTTTGACTGGCCCAGCGCCAGAAGATACTTCAGCACAAGCATAACTAAAGATGGAGACAGATACCTTATGAATCTGAACGTACAGATTCGCATGGTACCGAGACAGAAGGCAATGTCGAATCTTCTCATTGAAGGATATTACGACTTCGAAAAAGGCATTGTATACGAAGAACATGAAATAATAAAAATGTTTGAATCGTTGTGATTTGAGGCAATGAAAACCTCACTCACAACCCTTTTTCCTTCTTCTTCTCCTCGCGCTTCCTCCTCTCGAGGGCGTACTCCTCCCTCGCGATGCGGAGGCGCTCCTCTGGATCCAGATTGAGGTCGGCGTCCTCGTCCAGATGCTCCTCCTCGTACTCTATGAGCCTTTGGCGGATG
Source organism: Methanomassiliicoccaceae archaeon DOK (assembly GCA_009911715.1). NCBI lineage: Archaea > Methanobacteriati > Thermoplasmatota > Thermoplasmata > Methanomassiliicoccales > Methanomassiliicoccaceae > Methanomassiliicoccaceae archaeon DOK. The sequence goes on from CP047880.1 coordinate 1,592,787, forward strand.
TCCTGACTCTCGAGGTCGAACCCCTGATAGGTTTTCGTCCTCTTCCTCAGGACCACGTTGCCGTCGATGATGTGCCATTCGACGACGTCCTCCCCCTTCTCAAGCTCCAGGAGCTCGGCGATCTTGATGCTGCATGTGATGCGACCGTAGTTGTCGTACTTGGACTCCCCTACCTTGACCATCGTTACCATCATTGGCAACGATACCAAATCGTTTAATATTTGGTTGGCACTGATGGCAATCATGAACCAAATTGCCGTCAACGCCAGTGAAGGTGCGACCCGCCTTCACGACATCAGTCCCCCTGTGAGGGACCACAGCTGTGAGGACTTCAGGAGGGTGGACAGGGCAGCCCACATCAGCGCCCTGGGCATCTTCCTCAGGAACTTCCCCCTCGGTGTCTTCGACGACGAGGAGAGGAGATGGTTCCTGGACATCCAGTCAAGGGTATGCCACATGGAGTCAAACGCCTTCGATGATCTCGGGATGGAGTGAGTGGCAATCATGGCAAGAGGTAATTACACTGGAATCTCGTGCATCAACGAGCATCTCGCGACGACATATAAGCACAGCAAGCCCGAGACCGTGGCCAAGTACCGCGGCGTCCTTTACCAGATCAACGGGGACGTGAAGGACAACGGCTACTCGGACAATCCCCGTCAATACGACGAGGAGACCATCGAGTTCCTTCTCGGACTCTGGAAGGAGCGCGACCTCGCTGTCTCCACCAAGGACTGGTACCTCCACATCCTCAACAGGTACCTCAGATGCTTCGACAACAACGTGATCGAGGAGATGGGCATCGACTTCGGCCAGGACATCCGCCCCAACGTCAACTGGCTGTCCGACGAGCAGGCAGAACACCTCATGAGAATGGAGAAGACCCCCCTCGAGGAGGTCGTCATCCACCTCGAGCTCTGCCTCGGCCTAAGGGTTGCTGAGGTCTGCAGGCTGCGCCTCGTGGACATCCACTTCGATGACGACCCCCGCAAGTGCTACGTCTCCGTCCGCGGCAAGGGCAAGGGGGACGGCAAGTGGAGGAGCGTCCCGTTCCACCCGGACTCCAGGGCGGTTTTCGAGAGGTGGATCGTCAGGCGCAACGACATTATCGAGAAGATCCACGCATACGACCCGACCTGGGAGGTCCCCGAGCAGCTCCTGATCTGGGGCCACTACGAGAACCGCCCGACCGGAGGACACTACACCGAGAGGAGCCACAGCCTGGACCGCGCGGTGATCCACAAGGTCCGCGACCGTGCCGGATTCGACTTCTCCAACCACACCCTCAGGAGGACGTTCGGCCGCACGCTCTATCGTGCCGGCATCCCGATCGAGACAATCTCCAAGCTCTACGGCCATGACGACACACAGACCACCATCCGCTACCTCGGTATCGACCTCGACGACATGGGCTCCGCCCTCGCCAGGATGTACGAGTATCAGTACTCCAAGAGATGATTTGCATGGTCCCCACAAACCCTGTCGGAGAACCCAAATCAGGGAGTGGGGACCATCCCTTCCCACATTCCGAATTTTTTGGGAACTTAACCGATTCGTCAGACCGCTTAACCGTTTATGCTTCCGATACCCCCGTCCCGTATCAATCCTCTCCGAATCCCACCAGATCCCGCAGGCCGAGCTTCTCGGGGGACTGGTTCGGCGAGTGGCGCTACGACCGCAAGGGGCTTCGCTCCGACCTCGCCAACGGAAAGATCCATTTGAAGAACCGCAGGCATCAGCAGAGGTTCCTGGATTGGATGCGCGACGAGCAGATGATTGTCTTCCAGGACAAGAAGACGGGCGAGAAGGTCTACAGCCCCGTCTGTCGCCGCGGAAACCGCCAGTACGCAATGAAGAAGGCGAGGCAACGCGACCTGTTCCTGGAGGCGTTCAGAACCAAGGAATTGGATCGCCAGATCGGCAACAATCCCAACATCCGTGAGACCTGCGCATTGCTAATCACCGTGACCTTCGACAAGAAGAAGTACACGATGGAGGAGGCATGGGGTATGCTCTCGTCCACGGAGATCGCCAGCTCTGACCTCAAGACAGGGGTGCTGAACAACCTGACAGCCAATCTCCGGGACATTTTCGGGCCTCTATGCAAGATCACCGTCAAGGAGGCCCAGGAGGACGGCTATCCCGCGCCGCATCTGATCGTCCTCCTTGACAATCCGACGACCGTCAAGCTCCATCGCGGCAAGGGTGGCCAGTCGTGGCGCATCTTCGATCCCCACACACTCAGACGCATCGGCAAGGACCCGGCGCTCCGCAGACTTTCCAGAATCCGCCATATAGATGCAATCTCCATGAATCCTATCTGGAAGTACGGATTCATAGATGTTCAGGGTGTTGTGAAGGGATGCCGCTTCAAGAACCGCAAGGACGCCGTCAGTTATGCGTACAAATATCTCACAAAGTCCCTGACAGACGACCACTGCAGGGAGCTCGAGGACCTCGATTCGATCTCCGAATGCAGGACCAAGAGCCTCCGCATATCCCTCTGGGGACACCTCTGCAACAAGTCCTATGGTCTGAGGGACATCACTTACGGAAGAAAGGTCAAGGAGTTCTTGAGCATGCTGCCTGCCGAGAACATGGACGGAGAAAATACAATGGAATCTAGATGGACATTCATGAGAACTATCCCCTCGTTCGTCTATGAGAAGATCGTCATGTGGAATGCCAGGAAGATGTTGCGTCCATTCAGATCCAGACCAGAGACCTCCGACGCCAATCCATCACCAGCTTTCTGATTCCTTTTTGAATCACTTCTATCATACACAGCCGTCAGGCTGCGCTCCGTCCGTCCCATCCCTTCTACCTGGACGTCCTCAGCATCATACTTCAGTCTTCTACACCACCTGCTATCCCAAGCGGGCGGGCAAGCGCCCCCACAGCCGCACGGCAGGGGGCGCGCCCGCTCGCCAGGGAGCCGCGGAGCGGCGACCATGCCCGAGCGGAGCGAGGGCACAGGGGCCGGAGCGTCAGCGGAGGCCCCCAGGACGGAGCGCAGCGACGTCCCGACTTGATGGGGAGAACGTGAGTTAAAAGTCCCAATACAGATCCCCTCCTCTTCCTGTTACATCCATTATTTTGGATAATAACGGAAATCCGAACATTATACAGTATGTCACTTCGAATACGATTAGTATTGTGATGTCCATTGTGACAATAGCCAATATCATCGCATTAATGATAACAATCAGAACCATGCCCAAAATGCAGAAATATAAAGCAGGATGTACACGCCTCATCGATTCTGTTTTTATACAAATGTAATACACGATGCAGCATACTACAAAAATAATAATTGCAACATCACTTCCAGTCATGTAGACGTAGTATATTGCCAAAAACATCAAACAGACAATTGAATAGAACACTGCAAATGTGTCAAAAACAAATATTCTACTTGTATTGTAGCTATGATCTGCCCTTCTGAACTTACGTTCGTCCTGCGGTTCGAACATAAATGTTGTAAGCCATTTTTTAGTTAGATACAAACCATCAGACAATTGAACCCCAACTTTGATTGAGAAACAGGGGTAACGTAGTTTTCTTTCAATCTTGTCTGACTTTATGATGACCTCTTTTCTCTTAATCCACCGGATTGTCTGCATATACAAGCTATTGTTGAGATCCCAATTGATATCACGCAATATGTCTGCTTTGACATCATTCCATTTATTTTTTGATACATAGAAACATTGAGACTGACCAGGATTGATAATAATATCATCTGTTTCGATTAAATCGAACAATCTTCCTGACACATAGACGCCTAGGTTGTAGATTAATATCGGGTCCTTGCCCTCATTGATAACATTAATCGAAACAACTTCGAGATGTTCTTTAACTTGAGTTGGACAGTTGAATTTTGAAGATTCAATGCATTTTTGATGTCTGGCCAGGAAAATCGCAAAATCAGAAGAGCGTCCTGAAGCGTCTGTGTCCAAGCAAACGACTTTCAGGACAGCTGACGCTATGGCGGAGGGCAATAAATCCCTGCCGTACGGGATCATCCGTACCGTCCGCGCCTGCTTCCGCAGGCTCGGACCGTACGAGTTCCTGGAAGGTCTGAAGGAGAAGGGTGTCCCCCTCAGCTATGTCGTCGAGCTCATGTGCGTGTACCAGCTGAACGGGGGCGGCTCCATGAACGAGTGCGGAGCCCTTTCGGGCTCCGTCCTCGTCAGAGAGGAGCTGTGCCACGGCCACTCCATCTCCCGCAAGACGATCGAGAGGGGCCTTTTCCTCCTGGACCTGTACTTCGAGGAGACAATAGTCCACCTGTGGCGCCGTCTGAACGAGATATACCCTGATCTTTCGACCGATGCATATGTGGACGGGTCCCACATCCCACGTGAGGGTTCCGGTCGTGGAGCCTACACTGCCGCCGGCGAAGGCGGCGGCAGCGTCCAGCTCCAGGACCAGTTCATGATCGCCCAGTTGTGCGTCTCGATGGTCCGCTACGACATGGAGCCGGACCAGGTCGTCAAGAGGATCGACGGCAGAGTGGTCCGGATGGACCACAAGCCGTCGACAGCCACAATCTGCAAGAACCTGAGCCATTGGACAGTTGTGTTGATTCCGAGGGACGGGTTCAGGGTCGACCGCATATACACCGATGAAAACGACCTCACACGTCGGATTTCAGAGGTTTTGGACCGTTATCGAGGGTGTTTTAGGTCGCTTCCCAGGGCCACAGGCCCCTGGGAAGCAGTATAAAACACTAACTGTCCAATGAACATCGGTTCCCAAATTTTTGCGGATGTCTGGCTATGCCCATTGGACAGGAGATTTCCCTCAGAAAAATTTCACGCAGACACTTAGATATGAAGTTCTGATTCGACAATTGTCACGAAGCTGTGTGAAATCTGAAAAATGCTTCAAGCTGAAAACTCAATTGTCCAACTCGAGGTAACTATATAAATATCGAGTGAGGCGATGTACTTTTCGGATGTCGTTGGCAGTTCATGGCAGGACATTCCGGAGAATGATAATGCACCGAAATACGAGGCTGACTGAATCCGGGGCGCCCAGCCGCAAGTAGCGCGCAACGATGGGACTGCGGTAGCATCCGTCCCCTCCAGGATCTGGTGGTACGATGACAGATGAAAACAACACGAATGACCAGATGCCCGTCGGTATCGATGACACCTCCACACCTACGGAGAGCAACCCCGCAACAGACCCTGCACCTCAGAATAGCAAATCACTCACAGACATCCTACAATACACGGTCGGCCCCTATACGTTATCCGTCTGGCTGTTGATGTTCGCCGTCATCCTCGGGTATGCATCGTACGGAATGGCGATGATGAAGATTACCTGGGACCCATCGGTAGGATTCAACGGATACGAACTGGTTACATACAGGGGGTTCAACAACACCGACTTCGATGCCGAATGGATAAGATTCGTTCCAACGGTGGCATTGATTGTGATTGTACTGACGGGGATACTTGTGCTCCTCCCGCGTCTCCGTATCAAGGAGATAAACAGGTATGCTTCCAAGTTGTATCTGATACCCTCAAACATCGCCGGAAAGAACCTGACACTGATACTCGGCGTGTTGATCGCGGTCCTGGGGATAATCACGGCCTCGTGGGGCGGCGTCTCCAGGACAGCGTGGGGGACCCAGGATGTCCTGGACCCCGCCACAGGCGTTTACGTTCTCGTTTTGTCTGGGTTGATCATAGCACTCCTGGGATTCTTGGAAACGAGGCAGGGGACGCAGGCGGATGAGGGGGAGCTGTCCCTTCTGCTGCTCAGAAGCCCCGCACCCAGACCCGCGTCCGAGCCGGAACCTCCGGCCACAGACGGACTGGGGAAGCTCGTTCAGTTCTTCAGCAACACGACGTACATGACGTACGTCGCATTCGCAGTAGGCCTGCTTCTCATCTTCTTCGGACTGTACGCCATGGTCGTCGGTAACGGGGAATTCCAGGAGAGGATCCCGATCATCGTCGGAGAGATAGGGACGATCCTTGCAGGGGTTCTGGTGTTCTTCCTAGCGAAGAACCTCTACGAGGGGAAGATCGTCGAGAAGGTTGACGTGATGTCCAGAGTGATCATGACCATCGGGATGGCCATGATGGTGTACCTGCTGTTCGACATGTTCGCGATGTCAAGCATATGGTTGGTGTTCGCATTCTTCGTCGCCGCATTGGTCTACATTTACGGCGAGTACATGGAACGCGACAAGAGCAACGAGACGGTGGACAGGATCATGTGGGTTCTCATGCTTCTGGGAGGGGCGATCCTGACTCTGTTCAACGCTTACGGATTGATCATGGGACTGAAGGATCCGGGCCTGTATCTCATCATGAATCTGGCGTTGATCCTCGCAGGACTCTTCATGGTTTTCCTGACCCTGAATCCGCAGGTCAAGGCACGCATGGGGATGTGATCCTCTGAAACAACTCGGGGGTCACCCCCCCGAGCCATTTCATGCTCTTGGTCAATCGGATCAATATAGATTCTCACGGGGTGAACATCCGCACCCATGGCGCCTACGCCCTGTAGGTCCAGGCTAGTCTTGGTCGTGACCAGTTCAATCACTTCCGCGCCCCTTCCAGTAGGAGTCGATGCGGACATCCATCCTTTCGTAGAACGATTCCATCTGAGAGATCTCCTCATCGGTGAAATCCGAGAACAGGTACTCGAGGCATGATTCGGCACACTCCTTCACCACGGTCCTGACGCGCTCCCCCTCCGGGGTGAGGTGTATCCCGCAGCTCCTGCCGCGAGGCTCGTTCTCGACCAGCCCCATGTCCTGCAGCTGCCTCGTCACCCTGGTGGACAGGGCCATGGTGACCCCGACCTTCTCCGCCAGCTCACTGTTGGTCAGGACCATGCCGGGTTCCAGTTCGATGAGGAATATGGCAGCGGATGATGTGATGCCGGTGCCTCTCAGCTTCTCGTTCATCATAGTCTCGATGAACTTCTTCACCTCTGCGGGTTTCTTGAAACTGCGGAAATCCACTGCCCTCATGGTATCGACGAATCGCCCATCGGTGGTAAATGGTTTCGCCCGCCGCGATGGGGCGGCGGGCCATGGACATCAGTCCTCCTCCGGGGTCCTGCCGTTACCGACCCTGAACGTCACTCCGATGAACATCAGCAGCAGGAGGAGGACGCCACCGATCAGGAACGCGGTGTCCACGCTGTCGGCGAACGCACCCAGGATGTCGTCGACGTAGGGGGCGACGGACTCGTACCCGGGCGTGCCGGCCTGGATCGCGGCCACGATGTCGAGGATCCCAGTGTCATGGGGCACGGCATCGAACATCCCGCTCGGCAGGACGGCCTCGAGATGCAGGGCTATCGCAGCGGTGATGATCATGGAGAATATCGCCGTCCCCATGGTGGCCCCGATGGATCTGACAAGGTTCACGGACGAGGTGGTCATCCCCATCTCCCTGGGCTTGGAGCTGTTCTGGACGGCGGTCATGATCACGGACATGAAGCACCCAAGCCCGAGTCCGAACAGGAACGTGCTCCCGCAGTAGTACGCTATGGACGTGCCCAGCCCCATCCTGGACATCAGGCACAGGCCGACGAAGCAGAGGACTGGTCCGACCGTGAGCCACGCTCTGTATCCCGTCCTGTTGATAAGCATCCCGCTGGACACGGAGGTGATCGGCATGCCGCACACCATGGCCAGGGAGTACACCCCGGCCTCCAGGGTGGTCAGACCGAATATGTAGATTGCGAACATGGACGAGTAGGTCATCACGCCCATCATCCCTATGCCGTAGATCAGCATGAACAGGGCCGACTTGACGATGGTGCGGTTCCTGAACAGGTGCGGTGCCAGGAGAGGCTCGCGCGCGCTCCTCTCGACCCTGACGAACAGGCAGAGGAGGACAACCGCGACGGCTGCCATGGCGGCGCTGGTCGGACTCACCCATTCGAACTCCCTTCCGCCGAGCTCTATCAGGAGCAGCACGTCCAGGAGAAGGAGGGACAGCAGCGCGATGCCGCGTCTGTCTATGCTGTGCTCCGCATCCTCGTCGGGTTGTGCGAACCTCCTCACGGTGAGGGCCATGCTCACCACCGCCAGCGGCACGTTGATGTAGAATATCCAGTACCAGGACACGTACTCCGTTATGTATCCGCCTATGAGGGGGCCGATCCCGCTCCCGATCCCGAAGAACGCACCGAGTATGCCCTGCATCCTGCCCCTGTCCTTGGGAGCGTAGAAATCCGCGACGGCGGCGGTGGCGACCGGGATCAGTATGCCCCCGCCGAACCCCTGGATCGCACGGCAGACGATGAGCATCTCCATGTTCACCGACATCCCCGCGACGACGGACCCGAGGATGAATAGCACGAATCCCAGGAGGAACAGCGGCTTCCTCCCGTATATGTCGGACAGCTTCCCGGCAACGGGGATCATGATGGTCTCGCAGAGCATGTACGCCGTCACCATTCAGGAGTAGAGGTCGCTCCCGTCGAGGTCGGCCGCGATGACGGGTCCGCATGTTCCGACGATCGTCCCGTCGAAGCATGCGATCAGCATCCCCAGGAATATGCCGATCATCGTGACCGTGCGTGTCCTGGGGTCGATGTTTCTCCAGGTAATCTGTTCATTCGTTTGAAATCACCAGTTTTACATGTAAAATTAGTTCTGTATTTAAATTTTACATGTAAAACTATTTCATACAAACCATTCTGTGGTGGTTTCAAGTGGGATGGCGGTCCGAACCGTCTGTTCCGCAACGCTGTCCCGAGGGGACGAACATCCTGCAATAATCGAACATCGGCCGAAGATCCGTCCGTCCGCAACGGCGGCCTCGGGTTGTGGCCCCCGTCCGAAGACGGGGGCGGGCAAGGGTGTTTATGCAGCGATGATCAGGCCACGTAGCTGGCCCAGTAGAGCTCCAGCAGGGTCTCCTCACCGTCCCTTTCCTCGCCGAGGGCGTACAGTATGCCGTCGTCTATCCCGATGTAGCTGGTGAAGACGGTGCCGTCGTCCTCGATGCTGCGGTACACCTCGCAGTTGCGGGTGCCGTAGAGGAAATCGCCCACGAACTTGCCGACGTACTCGCCGTTGGTGTAGCCGGGGCCCTTGAGCAGGCCCTCCACGGTCCAGGAGCTCTCGACGCCGTCCTGCATCACGGTGATGTTGCCGTCGCCGTCCGTCGCCGTCACCCTCAGGGTGACGATATCGCTCCAGTCGTTCTCCACGTATCTGCAGTAGTCGTTGACGACGATGTCGGTGCGCAGCTCGCTCTTCTGAATCGGGTCGTCGCGCCCCCAGTCGTAACCGTAGTGTGTGTAGACGATGAACGAGCGATCCTCTCCGTCCTGAACGTCCAAGGCTATGACGACCCCGCCGTACCTGTAGGCGGTGACCAGCAGTCCGTCCAGCTCTCCGGCCATGCCCTCGCACTCCAGAGCGCCCCAGGGCGTGTTGATCGTCCTTCCCTCGGCGGCCTCCCAGGTGACGTCCTGCAGGGCTATGAAATCCGGTATGCCCGGCTCCTGTCCGGCGGGCTCCAGGTTCTCGTAGAGGGAGGTCGTGTACGTTCCGTCCGCGGACTGGTACGCGATCAGATAGTCCTCCTCGACGGAGTATGTCGGGACCACGCCGTCCATGGTGTAGCGGACTCCGGTCGCGTTGTAGCCGAAGGGATCGTCCATCGGCATCAGTTCGAACGGGGCGGATCCCACAACCAGGCTCGAATAAGCAAGGGAGTACTCGATGCGGAGGTCACCTTCGTATTCGCAGCGGAGGTAGACGACGCCGTCGTCCTTCCCCACGTACACCTCCTGGTATCCGCCGTCCGCATCCTCCTCGAGGTAGAGGTCGCACAGGATGTTCCCGTACTCCGTGTTCTTCACGTACCCGGTCCCCATGGGCTCCAGGCCCCTGTAGCCGTCGGTGTTGAGGAAGTTGGCCACGGTGTCGGTCATGGACTCCCCGGTCCCCGCGACGGTGTACGTCAGCATGTCCCCGTCGACGGATGTTACGGCATGTGTGATCATCCCGATCCCGGTCTGTGTCGCGCCATCGTACTGCGTGATGAGATACGACACCACGTCCCCGGCTTCGACCTCGGTCTTCTGGGAGTTCACGGCCACGTCCATGTCCAGTCCGCCGTACAGGGTGGACTTGACGAGCTCCATCACGTACCTCATCCCTCCGCCGTCGGATTCGGCATGGACTATGGCGCCCGTGCGGGGGTCCACCCAGTAGACGTCCTCGGCGCCCGGGCCGAAGTATCCCTCGTAGACCCGGCACTCGACCTCCTCGCCCATGAACCCGATGGTCTCCATGCGCTGAGGCTCCATCTCCGAGAAATACCTGTACGGGCTGTATGGTTCGTAGTCCCAACCGGAGACCCCGGACATGAGCATGAGGCCATCCGGATCGGACTTGTAGACGTATTCGTACTGATAGTAGCTGGACTCGACCCCCGGGTAGTCCTCGTCGGTGACGGTCACCTTGTACAGGAAACTGTCCCCGACGCCGATCTCCCTGTACGCATCATCGTGGTCCTCGGACGCGTACCAGGAGATCCCCACCGCAGCGACGATGACGACAGTGACTATCGCGATCAATCCTATCGACTTCGACTCCATGGTTAACCATCCGGTCGGTCGATATTTAATGATGATGAGGTTCCCATGTCTCTGGACGCCAAACGCGGATGGGGACTCCACGGATCCCGGCCCGGTGCATCCCGGTCCAGGAGCTCCGTCGTCATCACGGGGTCCGCGTGTGCTCAGGACGTCGCAGAACATTCATGATGTCCTACGGCAATCTGGGTCGCACTGGAATCATATCTTGTACAAAATGTTGACGTATGAACATAAGGCTCAGCACATATGTTCTACGTCCTAGTGGATTTTTGTTACGGGGCATCAACAGTCTACATCGGGGCACGTCCCATCGAAGCTCAGGTCATTCCCTGATCCATCAGGGTCCTCGCCTTTCCAAACTCCTCAACTCGACCGTTTGCTCTCGGAGACGAAGGAGGGGAGGCTCAACAAGATCATGGTCGTCAAGCCGGACCGTCTGACCAGATCGGTGATCAACCTCTACAGGACCGAGGATGGACCGGCGAGGGTGAGATCCCAGGGCGGATCATGGCAGACCGAGAGGCGGCTGACCGACCACCATCGCGAGAAAAACCTGAGAATCCTCGAAGAGGAGCCAGACATCTCAAATTACAGGCCGGAGCATCAGTTCGAGGGAATCTCCAGGAACACGACGATCAAGCTAGCTAAGAGGGGGAGGGGCTGCTGTGATCAGATGATCTGGACCATCTGATTGATCGGCGGCTTGTCCTCGGTCTGGTCAGTGACGCACAGGTATCTGAAGCCGTGCTGTTCATAGTAGGGGATGAGCTCGTCCAGGCAGTCCACTCTGATCACGCGGCATCCGGCCAGCTCATCGGCCCGCTTGATGATTTCAATCGCGCCCTCCAACAGATCCGCGCCCATCCCCTTGTAGGAATAGTCGGCTCTTCCGAGCTGACCGAGGAGGTAGCTCTGGGCGACGTTGTTGTTCGGGTCGATGTTCATCTTCTTGCTCAGCGACATGGAGATGTGCTGATCATCGGGGGCCCGGAGGCATCTGATGGAAAGGGTGAATTAACCGGCTATTACAACATCCATGACAGCCAGATAGGTCCTGGCCATGTTCTTTCTCTCGAAGACCATGGCCTTGTTGTGCAGGAAATCCTCCCTGTTGTGGTCACGGGTGCAGATGAACTGCCTGAGACGTTTTGATACATCCTCTTCTTCGAACTCATCGAGGAGGTCCTTCAGGGATACGATGAGATATTGACTTACGATTTCAACCCAAGGAACAACTTGCGAATCTCTTCGGGATCCGAGATGGGATGAGCCGCGTTGGAGGCGTCGATAGGTCCGCGACGGTCGGCCTCGTCGAAAGCATCCACTAGCCTATCGACCTCTTCCTGTGTCTTCAGCACGATGTCCTGGTAGAATGACTGTGTTGCCATACCCACGCCTCCTTGTCATTATGCATGTTCGACCAATCTTGATATCTTGTTAAAAACGGTTCTATAATGTTTCGCGTGGAACCGTGTCCGGGCATCCTCTCCACATCTTCACCCAACCATCGGGAAGGAAACGCAGATCCGGCTCAGGGTCATATCTACAGAGTTGGCGAAGGACGCGGCGATCCCGGGGACCGGTCACCCTCCATTGTCGGTCTTCTGGCCGAAGGTGGAGACCGGCATGGGGCCGAGGACAGGATGCCAGCCCTCAAGCCGGAGGTCTCGGAGCACCGCCGATACGTCGCGGATCCTCCGAGAGCCAATCCAGCAGGCTGATGATGCGGATGCCGTCGATGTCCGTCATGGGGAACCTTTCGTACGTGATCACCGTCTTGGGGTAGTTGTCCCCGATGGCCTTCAGCGGACGAAGCTCCCTTTCCCTGGTGGCCGGGTCGTTGATGCTTATGGACACCTGGTAGTACGACGGGGTGCCCATGGAATTGGCCACGAAGTCCACCTCGTATTGTCCGACACTGCACACCGCCACATCCCCGAAACGATATATGAGCTCGTTGTACACCACATTCTCCATGATGCCGTCGAGGTCGTCCGGATGGAACGGGACCCTGCAGTGACGGATGCCTAGGTCAGCGACATAGAACTTGTCCGCGGTCCTGAGGTACTCTTTCGCCTTGGAATCCAATCTCCTGGCCCTTGAGAACAGGAAAGCCTCCTCCAGAAAGCCGATGTACTGGTCGACGGTCGGAGGTTGCGTCCTCATCCCCTTGCTGGTCATGTAGTTCGCCGCTCCCCTGACGGATGTGCGGTCGCCGATGTTCTTCATGAGGTAGTTGCAGAGGTGGTCGATCATCGCGTTCCCGCGGATCTCGTGCCTTCCAGCTATATCCTTGTTGAACACCGTGTTGTATATACCGTCCAGGATGTCGTCCACCTGCGCTGGCATCCTGTCCAGGGCCAGGGACACTGCCGGGAACCCGCCGTGACGGAGGTAGTCCTCCAGCAGTCTTGTATGATCGTCCGATTGCCTGAACATGACGTATTCGGAGAATACGAGGGGCTGCACGCGGATCTCCAGACACCTGCCGGAGAGTTTTGTGGCGAGTTCGGAGGACAGCATGTCGGAGTTGGAGCCGGTGATGTACACATCCGCTCCGCGAGTATAGAACGTCGACACGGCACGCTCCCACTCGGGGATGTTCTGCACCTCGTCGAGGAAGATGTACGATCCCTCGACATCGCCCACCTTCGATTCGACGGCGTCAATGAGGTCACGGAAAGTCTCCATCTCCATGCTCGCGTCGTCCAGATTAACAAAGAATATCCTGTCGTCCGGTATGCTCGAATCCTTGAGCTCATCGATGAACATCCCCATGAGGGTGGATTTTCCGCACCTGCGGATCCCCGTCAATACCTTGATGAAATCGGAACCGCGGGACTCGCGGATGCGTGACAAGTAATGCTCGCGTGGGATGTATGCATCCTTAGACATGATATGTTATAACATATCAGAGTATTTCAAAATGATTATTTGATATATTATAGAATATCGAATTCTATAAGAGGTCATCATCATCTCGTGTTCACTTCCCGTTCGGGTACTAGGGTCCAGGAGAGGAGGATGGAAACTACAGCAGCGGAATGCTGAAGGGGGCTGGCGAAGTACGATTTTATGCAGGTTATAAGACGGAACCGCACTTGCAACAGGAGCATGAAGGTCCGGAGGCCAGCGTCATTGTAGGAACGGCCACCGTAAATCCGTTGCCGGCTCCGATGGTTTTCGGGATGTGGAGAGTCAATCATGCACTGCACTCTCGGATATGCCGACGAACCCTGGATCCTGATCCGGCATGGACGGGGACGGTGAGGGGCGTAGAGGGGTGTTCCGACCGTTGTACTGCCCACACATCGGCTGCAACGTGGGGATCCGCTTCCACACCCGGCGTGCGGGTCTGTTGCGACGATGCCTTGTCGGTCGAAATTGGATAATTAAGGTCGGAAGGAACCCTCCGACCGTTTTTCAGGTAAGGTCAGATTTCGCGCCTGCTCTTGACGATCAGGAGTATGGCCGCTATCACAACGATGACGCCGATTATCGCAGCCAGCCAGAGGGTGCTGTTGCTCGACCCCTCCCCTTCAGGTTCGGCATCCGGAGTGTCGTCGTCTCCTCCCGGGACATCCGGGGTGTCGTCATCACCGCCAGGCGTCACACCGGGGTCGTCGCCTCCGGGCTGACCCGGCACATCCCTGATGTATCCGCAGCCGTTGTTGCATTCGGCATCGTATTCGTTGTCGAACACATGGCCGACGGTGGCGCCGGCGGCGGCACTGTTGCCGTTGCAGACGCCATTGAACGCTGACGGAGAGATGGAGGCTACGGTTGAAGGTATGGTGACCGAGGTCAGGGAAACGCAGTCCTCGAACGCATACATCCCGATTATCGTCATGCCGTCAGGTATGTTTACCGTCTCGAGCGACTTGCATCCGGAGAACGCATTGGCCCCGATCGTCGTCACTCCGGACGGTATCGCATATGCACCTCCCCTGCTGGCAGGGAACTGGATCAGCGTCGTCATTTCCTTGTCGAACAGCACCCCGTCCTTCGAGACGTAGTTCGCGTTGCCGGAATCCACGTCTATCCTGGTGAGGGACGTGCAGTAATCGAACGGACCGTATCCGATAACGGTCACGCTTGAAGGTATTGCGACCGTCCCGAGGGATGTGCATCCTGAGAACGCATAGTTTCCGATCTCCTTCACTCCGGACGGTATAACGATCGATTCGAGTGATTCGCATCCTGCGAACGCAGAGTCATAGATCTTTGTCACGCTTGAAGGCATGACGATCGATTCGAGCGACGTGCATCCTACAAACACAGAAGACGAGATGTATTTCAGGCCATCCGATATCTCGACGGACTTGAGCGACTTGCATCCTCTGAACGCCTCCTGGTACAGGTCGGTCACGCTTGAGGGTATGGCGACGGACGTCAGCGACGAGCATTCTTCGAAAGCGGAAGCCCCGATCGTGGCTACGGAGTCAGGTATGGCGACCGATTCGAGCGACGTGCATCCCCTGAAAGCGGAAGCCCCGATGGACATCACACTTTCCGACATGTCGACGGACTTGAGCGACGAGCAGTCGTAGAAAGCTGAACCGCATATGCTGATCACGCTGTCCGGTATGTCGACGGATTTGAGCGAAGTGCATCCCTCGAATGTATTGAAGCCAATTACCGTCAAGCCGTCCGGTATGGTGATGGATTTGAGAGACGAGCATCCGTAGAACGCGTAGGAACCGAGTTCGACAACTTTGTATGTGACGCCATTGTATTGGACCGTCCCGGGGATATTGACCGAGACTACAGAAGGGTCGACGGCGACATCTCTGACGTTGCTGGTACCGACTTGTACGGTGCTTCCATCCGCTTTGATCATGTATTCGATATCTATGCCGTCCCCATTCGCAACGGTGAAGGTGTCCCCCGCCTCCGCATAACCGTCATCGCTTCCGATGCCGATGACAAGGGCGACGCTCGCGGTCACGAGAATCAACGCCAGTGCGAAAGTCATGACGCGGTCGCTCCTCCTCGACGATGGGATGAGGTCCCGCATTGAAACATCATTACTTTTAAGAGTCATGACTGAACATCGGATTGCTTTCTATAAATACTTCCTTGTAAGAGCATATAGTCCGCTCGGGTCAATGGAACAGGAAGCTTCGTCTCTCCCCATGGGCATGTGTCGTGTTTGGAACGGAAATCCGTCGCAGGAGTGGAGATTGAAATCGTCGCACTGCACGGGATGTCTGTCGGAGATGTGTTCTGA
Organism: Methanomassiliicoccaceae archaeon DOK; assembly: GCA_009911715.1. Classification (NCBI taxonomy): domain Archaea; kingdom Methanobacteriati; phylum Thermoplasmatota; class Thermoplasmata; order Methanomassiliicoccales; family Methanomassiliicoccaceae; species Methanomassiliicoccaceae archaeon DOK. The sequence continues at coordinate 1,608,610 of CP047880.1, forward strand.
GGCGGTTCTCCGGCGATGTCCGCAACACATCAAACAAGCCCCTTGGATTCAGCATCAAATCCCGTTTAAGCAGCCATCTCCCTACGATTTTCAACAGCAGCGGAGCATCCAATATCATCTATGAGATTACCGGAGACGTCACCGAAGAGAAAATCTCCGAGTTGATGAGAATGGTGATTGCACACGGTTCGTCCAGTGAAGATCGCGACCGCGAATTCTTCTATCCCGACTATCCGCTCCGTATCAAGACCTTCAAAGATATGGGCCTGGGTCTGAAATACCACAGTGCGGAATCGTTGAAGACGGAAGACGACGGCGGCATACGGTTCAAAGGAACTGACCCGTTTGAGAAGAATCTCCTGATGATCGACTACTGCATGCCCCAGATACTGGCTGATATGACCGCGGAGGCCTATTTCAACGGTGTGATGAACATATCCGATCTCGTCAGAATTCTTGACGGTAAAGACAGATTCGGCGTAGATCCATCCGAATCTTACCCGTTCTACAAAAAGAAAGTTCAGGATATGTTGGTTGCGATGACCACATCCATGACCGCTGCAAAGGTATGGGACGGCACCGAAGGTACCAACGGTGGTCTGATTATCGTGAAGGAGGACGGAGACATCGTCTGCTACCACATCTTCGATCGCAACGATTTCAGAGAGTTCCTGCTAAACAACATGAAGTTCGAATATCCTGACAATTCCAGATACTTCTCCACGGGAATCATCGAGGACCACGGGAAGTACTTCATGAGCCTGAACGTGCAGATTCGCATGGGCCAGAAAAAGAGGAAAGGCTCCTCCAGACAGTCAGGAGGATACTATGACATCGATGCAGGCAAGTATTTGGAAAATAGTCCGCTAGATAAAGGAACATTTTGGTTTTGATACATTATGACAACTCCGACAATTAAACCTCTTCATGACACACTTAAACATCAAATGCGTGTGACAAAGATTAATCGTATTTCGAAAAGAGATATGTCTAAACTAGACTACTTTCGCAATCGCTTCTTCATTTTGAGTGACAAACACAAAGAACTATTCGACAAATACCACTTTCTTTACGTGAAAAACTATCTTGATCCTGAGATAAGAACTAGATATGGAAATGATGCAGCTAATGAGATGTATGTCTTGTATGATGACTGGTGCAACCTTCGTCAAGAAATGGAATTATTTCTAGAATCCAAAAATCTTCCATTGACCTACCCAGAGCGTACTTGGAGCCGTCCATTTGTCGGTACCGAGTCGGGAACTAGAAATTACGATGGAAGTTATACTATAATCGGTTTTGATTTGGGTCCAGCTAGATGGTGTTCTGTCACCCTAGATGGCATGACAGGCAAAATGCATCAACGTCTTCACCTACAAAGAATAGAGTGGTTCTCGGCAGCAGGATTTATTACTGGCGTCATTGGCATTATTATCAGTTTAGTAACCCTTTTCTGATGTCATTCAACGCTTTTCCTTCTCCAATTTCTCCGCACGAGCTTTCCTATCTTTGGCATATTCTTCCTCGGCCATGCGAAGACGCTCTTCCGGATTAAGATCCTGCTCCATCGCCTCTTCCATATGGTCCTCTTCATAGGATATCAAACGGTTGCGGATGTCCTGAGATTCGAGATCGAATCCATAGTAAGAGCGAGTTCTCTTTCTAAGGATAACCTCCCCGTTATGCACATGCCACTCAACGACATCTTCACCCTTTACTAGCTCTAGCAGCTCAGCAATCTTGATGCTGCATGTGATGCGACCGTAATTATCATACTTGGACTCCCCGACTTTCACCATTATATCCATCATTGGCAACGTTGCCAAACGATTTAATATGTAGTTGGCAATATTGGCAATAATGAATCAAATTGCCGTAATTGCCAATGAGGGTGGCACATATCATCCCGAGTCTGGAACCGCGCATCCAGACCACACATCCGACCTCTTCACCAGAACCAACAGGGCCGCATATATCAGCGCACTGGGCATCTTCCTGAGAAACTTCCCTCTTGAGGTGTTCGATGACAGCGAGAGATCCTGGTTCCTCGCATTCGAGTCCAGAGTCTGCAGGATGGAATCTGAGGCCTTTGACGACCTCGAATTGGAGTGAGTGGCAACCATGGCAAAGGGCAACTACTCCGGAATCTCGTGCATCAACGAGCACATCGCCAACACCTACAGGAGATCGAAGGAGGAGACCTCCTCGAAGTACCGCGGAGTCCTCTACCAGATCAACGCCGATCTTCAGCAGAACGGATACTCCACCAACCCCCGCGAGTTCGACGAGGAGACGATAGAGTTCCTCCTGGGGCTCTGGAAGGAGCGCGACCTCGCGGTGTCCACCAAGAACTGGTACCTGCACATCCTGAGAAGGTACCTCTCATACTTCCAGAACGACGTTGTGGAGCAGATGGGCGTGGACTTCGGTCAGGATGTCCGCCCCAACGTCAATTGGCTCTCTGACGCGCAGGCCGAGCAGCTCATGGAGATGGAGAAGACCCCTCTCGAGGAGGTCGTCATCCACTTGGAGCTCTGCCTCGGCCTCAGGATCGTGGAGGTCTGCAGGCTGCGCCTCTCGGACATCCACTTCGACGATGATCCCCGCAAGTGCTATGTCTCCGTCCGCGGGAAGGGCAAGGGCGACGGCAAGTGGAGGAGCATCCCGTTCCACCCGGACTCCAAGGAGGTCTTCGAGCGCTGGATTGCCAGGCGCAACGAGATTATCGCCAGGATGCACGAGTTCGACCCCTCATGGAAGGTCCCCGAGGAATTCCTGATCTGGTGCCACTACGAGAACTCCCCCTCCGCCGGACGCTACACCGAGAGAGGCCACAGCCTCGACCGTGCGGTTATCCACAAGATCCGCGACCGCGCCGGGTTCGAGTTCTCCAACCACACTCTCAGGAGGACCTTCGGTCGTACCCTCTACCGCGCCGGCATCCCGATAGAGACAATCTCCAAGCTCTACGGTCACGACGATGTTAAGACGACCATCCGCTACCTCGGAATCGACCTCGACGACATGGGCTCCGCCCTGGCGAGGATGTACGAGTACCAGTACTCCAGGAGATGATCTAGTGACCCTCTCAAACACGGTCCCCGAACCCAAATCAGGGAGTGGGGACCACTACCCCCTCCTTTCTTATACTTGGATTCTTCCAAAATTTAAACGTTATAGGCATTCCCATTGATTGCCATCAATGGCGCCAGCGTTCCAAAATCAACATTTCTGTACATTGCATCGAAGTAACACCCTCCTTAGAATTAGGTAACATTCGTCCGATCGGGGGGTGCCATCTCTGAGCGACTCTGCCCCGATCCTCCGCCAAACATCGCTGAACCCGTTCTTGTTCCGCCCTGATCCGTCGCTCTATGAGCAGTCGGAGAAAGACTGCGATATCAACAAGTTCGATCCTGACGACGTGTACGCCCTCGCCCTCTCCGAATCGACGAAGTGGACCGAGAAGGTGATCTATAAGGCGGTCTCCAAGGGGCGTTTCTCCCCCGTAGAATTTCATCCTGCTCTTTCCAGACCACTCGCTGTCCCAAGCGGGCGGGCGGGCGCCCCCACAGCCGCACGGCAGGGGGCGCGCCCGCACGCCGAGGGAGCCGCGGAGCGGCGACCGTGCCCGAGCGAAGCGAGGGCAGAGGGGCCGTAGCATCAGCGGAGGCCCCCAGGACGGAGCGCAGCGACGTCCAGACTTGATAGAGAATACATGAGTTAAAACCAAGTCACTAATCTTCTTCAGGCACTGTATCTGTTTGAGTCCTCTACTTTATAGAGGACACAGAATCTAGTTTACCAAAGACACAAAGTCAAGCGTAGGCTATTATCTGAGACATTTTGTGAGAAACTTGAATAAGAGAAAGCTTGTCTTCTACGCAAACCTGATGGATGAGGATAATGTATGTCTGAACATTATCAAACTATAATCTTTTGACTAAAGCAGGTCATCCAAGCACAACATAGATACACAGGGACGTCGATGCTTGTTTCGGTCATATGCCGATACTGATGGATGCGGAAGATTGCTCATTCGAAGGAAAGCCTGTGAGAATCTCTGAATCCGCAATAACTCATCTGAGGTACGAGGGGTTCGACGTTTACACGCTCTGCGATATGCTTGCAACCCCGGTGGACTGTCCGAAAAGGAAGGGTACTGGCAAACCATTCAGAAAAACTTCACGTAGAGTCTGTTCGCGCAGAAATGGACATACATACAACATAATCCTCGATCCGTATCCCCCCAATGATATGGAATACTGGAGCGTGTCGCATCTGGAGCCGATATGATGAGTAAGAAGGATGACTGCCAATGCAACAGCATGGAGCGCGTGGAAAGAACGCTCCCCGACGGGTTCTCTTACTATTACTATCAGTGCCCACGTTGCAACCGTGTTGACTACCCTCCCTGCGAAGCCCAGAAACTTCTAGAGTATTCAAAGACCCATACATTCTTGTTCCTTGACGATTGGATACTTCTCTGGTTGTATATCGGTGACGGAGCCCCTGTTTGCGGGATCACAAAACTCCAGAAAGACATTTTCATCGTCACGATGGAGTTCGCACAGAAGAACAACATCCCTTCTGAGAACCCTGGATTCAAGGCATACAAATTCGGCCCCTATACTGAGAGGATTGATCGTAGTATAGACACCTTGACAAAAATGGGCCTTGTTAAGAGCGTAGGTCGCCTCAACACAGACGTAGAAAGATTCTTCCTCACAGAATCGGGAATTAACGTTGCTGCCAAGCTATCGAGAAGTCTGACTCAAGAGCAAATGAAAGCTCTAAGGGAACTCAGGGAGGACCTCCAACAGTTCAGCGCCCAAGGGGAAATGACGTATGTATACGCTCATTATCCAGAATACACTGACGAATCCGTAGTGTTCGAACGCACACTCCATCGCCGGAGGAACCGATGATGGAAATCATCAGAGTGGATCCGGGCGAGTCAACCCTTTCAGGAAAAGGCGGGCGTGTCGTCAGCGTACGCGTGAGCAGCTCTGTATCCTTCGACACTCCTGTAAGGCCATTATCCATCGCCGAAACTATTGCCAAGGACTATCTCGGATACAGAGGCATCTTGGAATCACCGATAGCTATCATGCCTATAGACCTCCAGTCCAACGACGGATACACTAAGTTTCTTAGAAAGAACGGTTTCATTCACGAGAATCAGAACAACCTCCAATCTTTCACAGACCGCAACCACGGCAAACCGTGCGCCCCTCTACTCCAACTACCACCTTTAGATTTTGATGACAGGGTCCCATTCAAGATTGCTTTCGATATGCAGAAAGATGTTGATGGACTGGCATTCATGTGTATGCCAGAGGTAGATGTCGAATACGACGATTATGAAAAGGCAGTAAGGGACTGGTGCTCCAGCTGCGAGGACTACGGAAAAGAAGGCATCGTCCAGCTATCCCTATCTGACAATCCAGAGGTGTTCAAAAGGAGACTTCAAATCCTGAGCGAACTCTCCCACACAGGAGAGGTCCAAATTATCAACATTAGATATTCACCAAGAAGCACCATCCAGCTCTCAGAACTCTGGAACAAAAAAGGAGAAATCAACGCCGTCATCAACTGCTCTGAAGTACCGACGACAATCCAACAGAAGGTGATTGAAGGCGTCGAGAGAGACATCGAGTATGATTTGCTCAGCCATGGATTTGATTCCATCACCCGTAAGAAAAAGAAAGTGAACTCTAAGTTCATGGCAAGACGTAACTTCGCCGACCCTCCAACGACTCTAGACGGAATCGACAAATTCAAAGTGGCCACCCATCAGGCAGCCGTGATGATCGGCAGTGATATTTGGAGACACATGGAGCACAGCCCCGAATGCAAATGTTCTGTATGCAGAGGCAACTCAAAGTTGGCGTTGATTGACAAATTTGCCTATAAAGACAACGGAGATATCGACCCGTCTGGAATGAGATACTTCGCACGTCTTCACGATCATCAATCTGACAATATTGAGTTGGATGTACTTAGGAAGTACATCCGCGAACGCGACACCCCCGACTACGAAACACGTTTGGATAAGAATCTAGACGGAATCGTGGACAAAATCAAACAATCCTGAGAATATTTGATTGGATTGCTAACATCATTATTACCTAGCAGAAAGTATAGAGTCGTTAGAATAAATGTCCCCCACAACTCACCGATGACGACAACTCTGGTCAAAACGAACCATCATTAGAACCTATCCTTCTCATCTCTTCCTCCAGATCCCTCACCGACTCCATCTTTTCGTTGAGTTCTGCTTGGGCGACCTCCGCCTGCTCCGGCTTCATCATGCCGATCTCGATCTGCCTCTTCCTGGCCCACTCCCAGAAGTCATCGTTATTGTACCTAATCCCACCCTTGCTGCTATCCGGAAGGACCTTCCTGAGGATGATCCCGCCGTTGTCGATGTAAAACATCACATGGTCCTGGGGCCTGAGCTCTAGGATCTCCGCCACCTCCTTAATCAGCGTTATGCGCTTGGAGCCGTCCACCTCCGGATTCATCCTTTTCGATAGTGTTATCTCGAGTTATTCTAATCCATTTCTCAGATTTGAAGTGAAATGGCCAGAAAGGAGTCTATTCTAATTGACAAAACTGTTCCCCTTAGTACTATTGAGAGTGAGATAGATCGTCTCAGAACCACCGGCTCCAAATCCGATGCTGCGATGGCCCGCCGTCTCGAGCTCATCAGATACCGTTACAAAGGACTGTCCGTCGTTCAATCGGCCGACCTGCTGAGGGTCAACATCCAATCCGGATACAACTGGCAGGCTGCATGGAACCGTGGTGGAATCGAAGCCCTCAGATCCGGAACCAGTACTGGAAGGCCTCCACTGGTCACCCCCCATCAGCTTGAATCCGTTGCCATTCGTGCTCATTTCGAAAAATGGAACACGAGACAGGTTCGCCAATACATCAAACTCCAGTTCGGTGTGGACTACACCCCGGCACAGATCAGGGACAAGCTCACCGGCATCGGCATGAGATTCGTTCAGAACGACGATTCGGACAAGAACGACGACGGTTTTTGGACATTCTGATTCTTTTTCCACGCCTATCCCTGTCAATTTATAAATAGAATTATTCTAATTCTTTTTTTAGATTTCACGGAGGACCTACTGTGTACGTGGAAGGCAGAAGGAAGGGACTCGTTGCGATGTGTTGCCTGTGGATCGTCGTACCATTGATCACAGCCTATCTTCTTGTCAATGGCATTATGGACTATGAAGTGGCGATCGCGATGCTGGTCAGCGGGGGATTCAGTGCCATAGGCATTGCGTATTTCGCAGGCAAGTGTGAGATTATGAGCGGGTTCTCAACGATGAGCATCGACGAAATCGTCAAGTACGACATGAAGAAGCTGACGTAGTTCTCCGGAGTGTGGCTTTACATAAGCTCAATGGCGTTCTTCTTCCTCTTCCTGTTCATTTCCATGTTGATGGGGAGTTTTACCGGACTTCTCGCTTCCGTGGTCGTTTTAATAGCCCTCCTTGCAATCTGGGCAGTGATAATATCAACGAGCAGGTTCAAAGTCACAAATTGTAATGACATATGAATCGGTTGGAAGAGCCAATTAAATTCTTTGATTGATAACAGAAACATATCCTGATAAGACCTGTAGGCTCGGCTGCCATGGGTGGCCATCAATTCTTACGGGCAATGGATATATTCTCTATGATTACACTCTTGGGTGATATTAGACCAGGGCGTATGGCGGATAGACAACACACCAGCCAAACATCCGTGCTTCCATCATCTTCTCTGGATTCGTACTGACACAGAACCGTTAAACGCCTCCCCTTCGGTTCCGTGCTCATGGCCTACAAGGAATGCCGCTGTCCGAACTGCACTCTGCCCACAGTCTTCAACGATGCGAGGATGCAGTGCTACTGCATCAACTGCGGATTCCTGATCCGGAAGGAGGACGCCGGCGACGTAGAGCCTGTGGTGTCCTCCGAGGCACCCTGTGACGCCCCGACCGCCAGACCCTCGGAACAATCCGACGGCCTGGTGACGGTCATGGTGTCGGTCCCGGACAAGGCACAGCCGTTCATGATCTTCATCGACGACGAGGAGGTGCTGAAGTCCACCGGGGGCAGCTACCGCGTCAGGACGACGCCGGGGAGACACTCCCTGCGGGTGAGGCAGAACCTGTTCTCGGAGACCGTGGACATCGATGCATCGGAAGGCACGAGGGTCGACGTGACCGTCGGGATCATGGGGCTGAAGGTCAACATCCACTGACAACCGTCATATCCGATGAGCCCATCGGCCCAGGCATGTGGAGGATCGGAGACCTCAAGGTCGACGGGCGCGTGGTCCTGGGACCCATGTCCGGATACACCTCGGAGGCGTACAGGAGGTTCATGAAGCCGTTCGGCGTGGCCCTCGCCTACACCGAGATGGTCTCCGACAGCGCCATGATGCACAACAGGCGCAGCGACGAGTACCTCATGTTCGACAGATGTCCGCTCACGGGGATACAGCTCTTCGGCAGCGATCCCGAGAGAATGGGCGATGCCGCCGCTGAGTGCGTCAGACGGAACCCCAACGTCGACCTCTTCGACGTGAACATGGGGTGCCCTGTGGAGAAGGTCGTCCGCAGGGGCGCCGGCTCCGCTCTGATGGCCGATCCTGCCAGATGCGGGAGGATCGTCAGGACCGTCAAGGAACGCACCGGGCTCCCGGTCACGGCCAAGATACGCCTCGGACAGGGGGAGGACTCCCTGAACTTCAGAGATGTCATCGCGGAGCTGGAGGCGTCCGGCGTCGACGCCATCACCGTCCATGCGCGCACGAGGAAGCAGCGCTACGCCGGCATGCCTCGCTACGACCTCATGAGGGACCTTAGAAAGGAGATGTCCGTGCCCCTGATCGTCTCCGGCAACATATTCTCGCTGGACGATGCCATCGGGTACACCGCGATAACGGGGGCGGACGGGGTCATGGTCGCCCGCGGCGGAGTGGGCAACCCGTACCTGGTCACCCAGATTGACCGCTGGTTCCGCGAAGGGACCAGACTGCCGAACCCCACCGTGTCACAGCAGGTGGACTGGTGCAAGGACCTTGCCGACCTGATGTACGCCGAGAAGGGGGACGAGGTCGCCTCCAAGAAGATGCGCAGCATCGCCCCCAAGTTCATCGTCGGCTGCAGGAGGAGCCGCGAGTTCAGGTACAGGCTGGCGACGGAGATCGACACCCGCGGGGACCTGGACCGCATCCTGGAGGAGGTCCGCGAGCGTCTCGGCGACAGGACCGTGCGCACCCTCGGGTACAGGACGTCCGTACCCGAGGATGAATGAAGCCGTTTAGAACTCCCTCCTGGAGAAGGCCAGGTACGAGAGCATCAGGGTTGCGGCGCCCCAGGCGAGCATGACCGCACCCGAACGCAGGCAGTCGGCGGGCTCGACCAGCGCCCCTTCCATGGAAACTCCGAGGCCCGATCCGATCTCCCCCATCATCTCGTTGGCGCCGGACACGTACTCCGGTACGGAGTTCGAGATCGCGTTAGACGCGGAGTCCAGCATGAACCATGGGTCCGTACCGGCGACGGAGATGACCGAGGAGACCACCGACACCAGCAACAGGATCGTGATGAACGTCATCACGGCGGATGCCCCGCCCCTACTCATCACCGAGCTTATCAGCATCGCCACGCCCGTGGTCGCGAACACGTACGCCAGGCACATGGCGAGGGACGGCAGGAACGACGTCACCAGGTCGCCCGTCACCGCGAAGGCGACCGCGACCGCCACCAGGTAGTAGACGACCATCACGGCTGCAGTCAGGACGAAGCACGCCGCGAACTTGCCGAGGAAGATCGTCAACCTCCTGATGGGCCTGGTGAACAGGACCAGCGCGGTCCTCTCCTCGAACTCCGAGACTATGGTGTAGGAGGCGAACAGCGTCGCGCCCAGGAGGACGATGAACGAGGAGTACCCTATGTAGTTGGAGAACACGTCCCCTGCCGATCCGGAGATCCCACTCCCGATAGCGTACGGCAGCAGGGTTGTGAGGGCCAACAGGGCGACGACCAACGCTCCGAACATGAGGAACTTCCTGGAGCGGATGAACTTCAGCATCTCGTTCCCGGCGACCGTGACCGTCTGCATGAAATCTCCGGTTCTGTCTGCGTTGGCGAACATCAGCTCGACTCCTTGATGATCTCGAGGTACTTCGACTCCAGACTGTCCCCCTCGGACAGGCTGTACGCGCCGATGCCAAGCCCGGCGATGTCCGTGAACAGCGCAGAGCGGCTCCCGCGGAAGCGGACCACCGTGTCCGCTCCATCCGAATCGACGGTGACTACGCTGGAAAGGGACCTGAGCCTGTCGTGCACGGACGCCTCGGGGACCCCCTCCGTCTTGAGAACCATCGTCTTCAGGCCCGCGATGGAGCCAACCGCCTCGATGTCGTCGTTGAACACGAGTCTGCCGTGGTTGACCATGGCGACGCGGTCGCACAGGTCCTGCACCTCGTGGAGGATGTGCGAGGACGTCAGGACGGTCAGCCCTCTTGCGTGGCCGCGGAACTCCTTCATGATCGCCCTCATCTCGGCCATGCCGCGGGGGTCCAGACCCGATGTCGGCTCGTCCAGTATCACGATGTCCGGATCGCCGAGCAGCGCCTGTCCTATGGCGATCCTCTGGCGCATGCCCTTCGAGAACGTGGACATCCTCTTGTCCGCCCATCCGGACATCCTGACCTTCTCCAGGACCTCGTCCGTCTGGGCGGAGATCGACTCGGGGGGCATGCCGATGATGCCCCCGATGTAGCGCAGGTTCTCGCGAGGGGTCATGTATCCGTAGAACTCCGGGGTCTCGATGACCGTCCCGACCCCTGCCAGGGCCTCCTTCGGATCCTCTGTCACGTCGTATCCGTTGATGAACACATGTCCTGACGTCGGACGGATCAGATTCGTGATCATCTTCAGGGTGGTGCTCTTGCCGGCACCGTTGGGTCCCAGAAGCCCTGTGAAGCTGTTGCGGGCTATTCCCAGCGACAGGTCATCCACCGCCGTGAACCGCCCGTACTCCTTGCGCAGGCATACGAGTTCGATGGGATTCTTGTCCATTTTATCTCCAGTCTTGTCATTTATCATGAAATATTTAATGATTAACATTAAATCGTACATGAGTTTCATTAAATATGGAAACATGCATGACTTCTCTGGTCTGATATCTTGGAAGCCGACAGGGAGCTGAGGAGGCTGAGGACGTTCAGCAGGGGGTCGTCAGCTCTGCTGCTGTTGATCACCGCAGTCATGGTCGTCCTGACGGTCGTCATTGCCCTCGGTGTGGCCCAGATCCTCTCCGACACGCCGAGCTTCGAGGAGCAGTTCGGAATGACCTTCTGGCAGACCGTCCTGTTCGGAGCGACCCTGGTCGCCGCCCTCGTCCTCGTCACGGTGACGTTCGGGATCATCTTCTGGGTCATGCGCAGGATGTCCAGGGACTACAGCCCCTTCACTGAGAGGAACGTGAGGCTCATCACGGTCTTATCCGTGATCTACCTGGTGATGCCGGTGGTCCTGACGGTGTCCATGTGCACCGGGGAGAGCGACTGGACGCTCATAGCCGTGGCCGCGGCGATAATCTTCCTGCCGTCACTGTTCGTGGCCGCCCTCCTTTACATGCTGGCACTGGTGTTCCGCTACGGGTGCTGGCTGCAGAAGGAGTCCGACGAGACGCTCTGAGGGCATCACCGTCCTCGGGAGGCTATGTATCTTCCATAGACCGCCGTAGTTACCATATACCCACACTCACTCCGAGTGCCCAGTGATTCATTGAGTTTCATGGACGTACTAGACTTCATCGACACGTACATCTGGTACGTGGCGTTCGTCCTGATCATCTGCGTCGGCGTTTACGCGACGGTCCGCCTCAGGGGGATCCAGGTCGCTGGCTTCAAGGAGATGGTCAAGGTCACCTTCCTGAACAGAGGGGACCGCAGGGAGGGGAAGCTCTCCTCCTTCCAGGTCTTTTGCATGAGCATGGGTTCCCGCATAGGAGTCGGGAACATCACCGGTCCCATCCTGGCCATCCTCGTCGGAGGCCCCGGGGCAATCCTGTGGATGTGGGTGTTCGCACTCATCGGCATGGCCACCAGCTTCCTGGAGACCACCGTGGCCCAGATCTACAAGGTTCCCAAGGAGAACGGAGGTTACCGCGGAGGCCCCGCGTACACCCTGTTCCACGGACTCGGGATGAAACGTCTCGGCATGATCGCGGCCTTCGTGATGATCCTGATGTACCTCGTCGGGTTCATCTCCGGAGAGGTCATCAGCATGTCCGAGGCCGTCCACAACGCGTTCGACTTCGACGGCATCAACCTCGTGTTCGCCGTCCTGCTGACTGCCGCCACCGCGCTCCTCCTCGTCGGAGGGGTTTACAAGATCGCGGACCTCTCGGTCAAGGTCGTCCCCCTCATGGCCATCGCATGGTTCGCGGTGTGCATCGTGTCCATCGCATTCGGTCCCGAGGGAGTCCTCAACGGAATCTACTCCATCTTCGAGTACGCGTTCAACATCCCCTCCGTCATCGGCGGAGGAGTGGGTGCCATCATCATCACCGGGATGCAGAGGGGCGTGTGGTCCAACGAGGCGGGTATCGGTACCATCACCAACCTGTCCGGAATGGCGGACGTCAAGCACCCCGTGTCCCAGGGATACACCCAGGCGATCGGTGTCCTCATCGACACCCTCGTGAGCACCATGACCGCGCTGGTCGTCCTCTCCTACGCGGACATCAACGCGCTGGTCGGATCCGGCCTGGAGTCCATACCCCTGCTGCAGAGCATCTTCACGGACACCCTCGGATCCGTCGCTCCGTACGTGGTCATGATCTTCATGTTCATCTTCGCGTTCACCTGCCTGATGTCGGACATCGTCATCGGGGAGGGCAACCTGATGCTGATCAAGGAGAGCAAGGTCGCCAAGTGGGGCATGTGGGTCCTTCTGCTCGCCGTCGTGTTCCTTTCCAGCTTCTACGCGTCCGATGCGCTCGTCGTCATCATGGACATACTGCTCGCGGTGTGCGCGTTCTTCAACACGTTCATCATGATCAAGCTGGCACGGCGCGGTATCGAGGCGTTCAGGGACTACAGGAGACAGAAGGCGGAGGGCGTTGAGGAACCCGTGTTCCACAAGAGCTGCCTCTCCGACGACTCCGGAGTGACCGAGTGGGACTGACGCTCCCACGCAAACCCCTTCCAAACCATTTCATCCCGTTTTCCGCTCGCATCCTTTAATACGTCCTTCTCGTTCTCATGACGATGGCAAACGAAGCGACCCTCTACAAGTACAGGCAGAAGATCGGGCAGATGGAGACCGCGGCGCTGCGCGACGAGATTGTCAAGCTCGAGGACAACCTGGTCAGGGTCGCAGGGGAGCTCTACGCCCTCGACAACAGCCCAGAATCGCTCAACCAGGACAAGTCGTACAAGTTCAAGGTCATGTCCAGGACGAACAACCAGACCATGTGGGACGGGAAGCTCGACGCGGCCATCAGCGAGCTCAAGTCCCGCGGCGAGCAGTACGCCCCGTCCGAGGAGTACGGGAAGATGTGCAGCGTCGCCGGTGACGTGTACAACGCCGTCAGGGTCGTGTTCGCCGAGAGGGGCGAGGACGGCAAGTCCTACGGATACGACTTCATCCTGGAGCCCGCTGGGTTCCTGGCGAAGGCGTCCGGATACGGGCCGTTCAACACCGAGACGATCCCCGTGGCAGGAAGCACGAGGGCCATACTCATCAACAGCCTCCTCAACAACTACGTCTTCGGATGGGGCGGAAGCTACATGATGAAGGGTTCGAAGAGCAGGGCCCGCTGGATACTGGACATATACACCAGGGACGGCGGATGCATCTCCTACAAGGGCAACGTCTACCACCCGTACAACTTCCAGTCCGTCCTCATGGCCATAGGTTCCGTTGCTAGGATGTGAACCCGACCGCGACGCACGTCCTGTTCTCCGCACTCTTTATATCCATTGGCATCCACTGGAAACAGCGGAGGACCCCCCGTGGACGGAGAAGAGGACCAGTTTCCATACCAGATCGCGACCTGACCACCGATGACCTGGATCAGTACAACGCGCTCCTGCGTTATGCCTTCCAGGTCACGGAGAAACAGCTCATGGAGGCTGGATGGAGGGATGACGAGATCATGCAGTCCAAGTTCCCCATCCTCGAGAGAGCGGATGTCCTCGGCAGCTACGACGGTGACAACCTGATCTCGCAGATCGCCGTGTACCCCCTCCAGATGAACATCCACGACGAGATCTACCCGATAGGTTACGTGACCAGCGTGAACACGTACCCCGAGTACTCCGGGCGCGGGATCATCCGCGTGCTGATGCACAGGAGCCTCGCCAGGATGAGGGAGAAGGGGCAGTCCGTCGCACTGCTGTATCCTTATTCGATCCCCATGTACAGGAAGTTCGGATGGGAGATCATCTCCAACAAGATCTCGTACAAGATCAAGGACAGCCAGATCATCCCCCGCAGGAAGAGGGCCACGGATGGCTACGTCAGAAGGGTGGACTGGAACAACCCCGATTTCATGAGCCTCCACGCACAGTTCGCCCTGCGCACGCACGGATGCCTCCTGAGGAACGCCTCCGCCTGGGAGGAGTACTGGAGATGGGACTCCGACGACACCACCGTCGCGGTGTACTACAGCAAGCAGGGGAAGCCCCTCGGATACATGGTCTACCTGATCAAGGAGGATGTGATGTACATCAAGGAGATGATCTACCTCAACAGGGAGGCCCAGAAGGGTCTCTGGGACTACATCAGCGCCCACTACTCCATGATAGACGAGGTCCGCGGCAACACCTATCAGAACGAACTGCTGGCGTTCTACCTGGAGGACGGCAACATCACCGAGACGATCAAGCCGTACATCATGGGGAGGATCGTGGATGTGGAGGCATTCTTCATGAGATACCGCTGCGACCCCACGGAGGAGGACGTCTGCTTCAGGTTCGAGATAGAGGACGACTTCCTCGACTGGAACAACCGCGGGTTCAACGTCTACTTCCACGACGGGAAGGCGACCGTCACCGACCGGGAGCCCAGATACACCGTGAGGATGTCCATCGGCACCCTGTCCACGCTCCTCCTCGGATACATGACGGCGATTCAGCTGTTCAGACTCGAGAGGATCGAGGGGACGCCTGAGGCCGTCCAGATCCTGGATGAGGTCGTCATCCATCAGATCCCGTACATCTCCGACTTCATCTGAGCCCCTTCAGGAAGGGCATGACGAAGATGCCCAGGGGGAGGTCTGCGGATTCCACATCGTGCATGGTAGACACCTCTATGCCGGGTCCCGGACGACACCGCCATGACGGCGAAACCGCCTCCGCCCGACTGTATGAAACATCTTTCATTAATTATTTAATGTTTATCGATAAATCATAGATGCATATCGATAAATACCGTGAACACCTGGTACACTCGGAGACCGACCCATGGACAATGACCTGAGGAGACTGAAGACCCTCTGCGGAGGACTGTTCTTCGTCCTTCTCCTGCTCACCGTGATCATCGCGATGGCGATCTGCGTGGTCGTCTCAGGGACGGTCATCGAGATGAGCGATCCGGGGCTGGTCTCGGACTACCTCGGCGTCTCCAGCGACAGGTTTGTCGTGATCGCCGGATTCGGAGCCGTCGTGATGGGCGTCAGCCTCGTGGTCCTCGTGATGATGTTGAACATCACCAACGCGATCTACAGAGAGTACTCCCCGTTCACAATCAAAAACGTAAAACGTCTGGAAGTGATTTCCCTGGCCTATCTGCTGTTACCCGTGATCGTATCCCCTATGATCTATGCGGTGATCGGTGAGCTCACGGCTCTGGAAGTCATCATCCTCAGCTTCTCGTCGGTGCTGATGGCTGCGATATTCTACTGCCTGTCACTGGTGTTCCGCTACGGGTGCTGGCTGCAGAAGGAGTCCGACGAGACGCTCTGATGGGGATAGCATGGCGATAATACTGAGACTTGACCGTGTCATGGCTGACAGGAAGATGTCCCTGAACGAGCTGGCGCGCCATGTCGGGATATCCAACGTCAATCTCTCCAACATCAAGACCGGGAAGATCTCCGCCATCAGATTCTCAACGCTCAACGGCATCTGCAAGGCCCTGGACTGCCAGCCCGGGGACATCCTGGAGTACGTCGAGGACGACGACGGGACCGAATGAGCCGGACACCCCGTTCACAGAGGGGTGCCGCCGGACCCTGTGAAGAACAATATATATGACAATCAATCTAACACACCCTGGGTGGGTGCTTGGAAGAGCTAGCGTTACTGACCAGTCTGGCAGTGTTCACGCTGCTCGCTGCAGCCTGCTCCATCATTTTCAACAAGATCCGGCTGCCTCCGCTCATCGGATACATCGTCGCCGGGATCATCATCGCGAACGTCTGGACGATAACGAACGACAGCGAACAGATAGTCAGCATCCTGTCGGACATAGGCCTGGTCATGCTGATGTTCTGCATCGGCCTCGAGATAAACCTACGGAAGATTCGCAAACAGGGCCTGTTCGCCATGGGCGTGGTCATCATCCAACTGCCACTGATGATGCTGGGCGGCATAGTAGCCGGGATGCTCCTCGGATACGACATGGTCCAGTGCATCTGCCTGGGAGCCATCATCTCCGGATCCAGCACCGCCGTCGTCATGGCGGTCCTCAAATCCCAGAAGGAGCTGGACGCCGACCACAAGGAGTCCCTGGTACTGGTCCTGATCATGGAGGACATCGGCCAGGTCATCATCCTGTCCATGATCACACCCATCATGGCCAGCAACGACCCGTCCGTCGACGTCAACAGCCTCATAGTGATGATTGTCAGCATCATCGTGTTCATGGTGGCCAGCATAGTCGTCGGCCTGAAGCTGATACCGAGAGCCATCAACTGGGTCTCCGACAACGTCTCGGACGAGATCCTGACCGTCTTCTCCGTCGGCCTGGCCTTCGGCATGGCGCTCCTCTCGATCTACATCGGCCTGTCCATGGCCATCGGAGCGTTCCTGATGGGGATGATGATAGCCGGGAGCAGAAAGAGCAAGGAGATCAACCATAAGATAGAGCCAATGCGCGATCTGTTCATGGCCATATTCTTCATCTCGATAGGGATGGAGATCACGGTGTCCTCGCTGATCGACAACATAGGCACTATCATCGTGCTCTACCTGATCTTCCTCATCCTCATCGTCGTGGCGGTGTTCATCGCGTACTGGTTCGAAAACGAGACCTGCCGCAACGGGTTCCTGTCCGCAGTCAGCCTCGCGACCATGGGCGAGTTCGCATTCATCATCGCCTCCGAGGCACTGGGATTCGGAGCGATAGACCAGTCGTTCTACACATCTGTGGTCGGTGCCGCCCTGCTGTCCATGGTAATACTGCCTTTCCTGAGCAGGTACTCCCCCCGCATCTGGGACAAATCCGTCGAGAAGTGCCCGCGCCCCATCTACGCCACATGCTGCAGGCTCAACGAGACCAGAGAGAGGGTCTACAGCAGAGTCTACGCGACCTCCAAGAAGTCCCGTAAGGCAATGTACAGGAGCATGACCCACTCCTACATCAACATCCTGGCAATCGCCGCCATCGAGATCGCGTTCTACTTCCTGATCCCGGTGTGCGTCGACTGGATCACCGCCAACTTCGGAGGCACCCGCGACCTGTGGAGCATCGTGATGCTCATGGTCAACTTCGCCGTCCTCATGATGCCGGTGTACCACCTGGTCAACAACGTGAAGTTCCTTGACGAGATGATCATCGGAGGGGCCCGCCGCATCGCAAAGAGGGAGGGGAACCTCAGCGAACCGGGTGCTATATACCAGCGGTTCCTGGAGATCAACACCTACATCATGGTGCTGATAATCGTGGCGCTGATCGTCATAATATGCCCCAACTCCGTGGGGCTGTGGCAGCACCTGGTAGTCCTGGGGCTGGCCGCCATCGTCCTGGCGGTGTTCTATCTGAAGAGGCTCAGGGACGACAGGAAGAAGCCCCCCTCCGCTCAGAGGACCCAGACGCCAGATCAGGACGACGAAGGCGACGATCTCTGAAAAAGTCTGGACACGGACAGCGAAGGCTCCGTTTTGTCACTACGTAAACACCATCCCACGGTTAGTTTGGAGCGTGTTCACATCCAATAATATAGTCTTCGACGTATACTGTATACGGGTGGATACGTGGATGAGACGACGCTTCTGACTAGCTTGGCAGTCTTCACATTACTTGCTGCGGCCTGTTCGATCATCTTCAACAAGATCAAACTTCCACCCCTGATAGGATACATCGTCGCCGGGATCATCATCGCGAACGTCTGGGTGGTGACCGCCGAAGGCGAGATGGTCATAGAGATCCTGTCGGACATAGGTCTGGTCATGCTGATGTTCTGCATCGGCCTCGAGATCAATCTGAAGAAGATCAGGAAACAGGGGATATTCGCCATAGAGGTCGCCGTCATCCAACTGCCACTGATGGTCCTGGGAGGCGTCGTTGCCGGGACGTTCATGGGATTCGACATGGTCCAGTGCATCTGCCTGGGCGCCATCATCTCCGGATCAAGCACCGCCGTCGTCATGGCGGTCCTGAAGGCTCAGAAGCGTCTCGACAAGGAGCACATCGAGATGCTCGTCCTCATCACGATCATGGAAGACATCGGCCAGGTCATCATCCTATCCATGATCACACCCATCATGGCCAGCAACGACCCGTCGATCGACGTCAACAGCCTCATAGTGATGATAGCCAGCATCATCGTGTTCATGGTGGCCAGCCTCCTGGTTGGACTGAGACTCATCCCCAGGATGATCAACTGGGTCTCCGACAACGTCTCGGACGAGATCCTGACCGTGTTCTCCGTCGGCCTGGCCTTCGGCATGGCGCTCCTCTCGATCTACATCGGCCTGTCCATGGCCATCGGAGCGTTCCTGATGGGGATGATGATCGCGGCCAGCAGGAAGAGCAAGGACATCAACCACAAGATAGAGCCCATGCGCGATCTGTTCATGGCGATGTTCTTCATCTCGATAGGGATGGAGATTACCCTGTCCTCCATCGTGGACAACATCGCGATGATCCTGATCATCTACCTGCTGTTCGCTGTCCTGAAGATCTCCACCGTGTTCCTGGCATACTGGATCGGCGGAGAGACATGCCGCAACGGGTTCCTGTCGGCCACCGGCCTGGTGGCGATGGGTGAGTTCGCGTTCATCATCGCTGCGGAGGCGCTGGACTTCGGGGTGGTGGACAACGCGTTCTACACGTCGGTGGTCGGAGCCGCCCTCGTCTCGATGGTCATGCTGCCGTTCCTCACCAAGTACGCCGCGCAGATATGGGACAAGTCGGTCGAGAAGTGCCCGAAGCCCGTGTACGCGGCATGCTGCAACATCAACTCCTCGAGGGACAGGTTCTACGAGCGCCTGCACGCTTCATCCAAGAAGTCGCGCAAGGCGATGTACAGGAGCATGACCCACACATACATCAACATCCTGGTGATCGTCGCCGTTCAGATAGTGTTCCATTTCGCCACACCCCTGGCGGTGGACTGGCTGACGACCAACTTCGGCGGGAACACGACCGTCTGGAGCATCACGATGCTCTTCGTCAACTTCGCGATACTCATCGTACCGGTGTACCACCTGGTCAACAACGTGAAGTTCCTGGACGAGGTCATAATAAGCGGTGCCCGCCACCTTGCCGTCAGAGAGGGGACCGGCGATGAGCCGGGCGTGATCTACCACCGCATCCTGGAGGTCAACACCTACCTGATGGTGATCCTGATAGACGTGCTGATAATCATAGTGACACCGAACTCCGTCGGCATCTGGCTGCATCTGGTGATGCTCGCCGTGGCGATCGTCGCCCTGCTGCTGTACTATTTCAGCAGGAGACGGGAGGACAAGAGCGGCAAGGAGCCGGAACCCGACGAATACGACGAGAACGAGGACAGCGACGACCTCTGAGTCAGCGCTTCCCGATCTCGCGTATGCGGGTCTCGATCTCCGCGGCGGTCTCGACGAAATCGTTGGTCATACCCTTCACCGCTACGGCGGCCTTCCTGGCCCCGCGGTCCGCCGACCTCACGGCCTGGTTCGTCTGGACCATGATGGCTGAAGGGGAATGGAGCATGAACTTCCCGAGTGACGCCGATGCCATCTGGACCTTCTTGGGGACGGTCTTCTCCAAGCCGACCACATCCACGCGGCGCCTGATCACGTCGTTGAGGAACTCGTCCACGGTCGACGCGGAGGACACAGTCACGACGTTACCGACCTCGTTCAGGGTGTGGCCGTCCGTGCCGCCGGTGTAGCCGATGCCGTATCTGCGGGCGGCCGCCAGGGCCCGACGGTTCGAGTCGCGCGTCATCCCGCTGCATACGACCTCGTAGGCGTTCAGACGCTTCGCGACGTCCTCGCCCAGGTAGCCCTTGCGGATGCAGACCTCCACGCCCTTGTTGGTTCCGAAGTATCCGGCAGGATGCGCCGCGGACACGACGCAGTTCTCCTTCTCCAGGAGGTCGAGTAGCCTCTCGGTGGGACAGTCCCTCAGCGCCAGCCACGGGCACTCCTGCAGCCTGGGCCGGATGCTGCGGTACCAGAACCTCTCCAGGTCAGAGAGGTCGTAGAAGTAGACCAGGATGTGGGGGCCGTCCGAGGTGCTGACCTCCATCCCCGGGATCACCGGGATGGGCGTATCCTCACCTTTGATCCTCACAAGCGACTCGATGAGGTTGTGATCCGTGATCGCCACTCCGACGCCCCTCTCGGCGGCCAGCCTGACGGCCGCCCTCACATCTGTGAAGGAGTCGGAGCAACTGGTGTGGAAGTGCATGTCCACGGCCATGTCACCGCTCTCGCGGATGGCACCCCAGTCCGGTCTCTCGAATCTTACCGACATCTCATCTCAGGCAGAGGGACCTCCACGCGTCCTCGGATCCCGCCAGCACCTCCTCCGTGTCGAGCGTTGTGATCCTGCCGTCCTCGACGACCATGTCGCCCTGGCAGAAGACGGTCTTCACATTGAGGCTGTTGCCCGAGTAGACGATGTTGGCGATGATGTTCTCGGGAACCAGAGGCCTGAGGTTGGGCGCCTTGCCGTCCAGAATGACCACGTCGGCGTACTTGCCGGGTTCGATGGACCCTATGGAGTCCTGCATGCCGACGGCCTTCGCACCGTTGATGGTCGCGAAATCGATGAGCTCCTGGGCATTGGCCACGACAGGATCCCATCTGCTGGACTTCTGCAGGAGGCCGAGGGTCTTCATCTCCGCGAACATGTCCAGGGTGTTGTTGGTGGTGTTCCCGTCGGTTCCGATGGAGACGTTGACGCCGTACTTCTGGAACTCCGGCACGGGTGCGACACCTCCTGTGGCGAGTTTCATGTTGGATACCGGACAGGACGAGATGGACATGCCGGCCTCGCCCATGAGCCTGACCTCCCTGAGCGTCAGCCAAGCCGAGTGGGCCGCGACCCCCCTCGGACCCAGGACCCCGATGCTGGAGAGCCACTCTGCCGGGCGCATGCCGGTCTTCTTCTTGTGGTCGTTGACCTCCCCTCTGGTCTCCGAGAGATGGAAGTTCATGGGCGCTCCGACCTCGTCGGAGAACTCCTTCGCTCCCACGCAGGTCTCCTCGTTGCACACGTAGACGCCCTGGAGGCCCACTCCGGGAACTATCTTGCGTTCGTCCTTGAACCTCCTGTGGAAGTCCTTGCAGTTCTGGAGGGGGTTGCCCTTCTGCGTCGTGCACTCCTGGTCCAGGACGCACCAGCAGAGGACGCCCCTGATGCCCGCCTCCTGGGTGGCCCTGGCGATGACGTCCTCGGAGTAGTAGAGGTCCATGAACGTCGTGGTTCCGCCGCGCATCATCTCCATGCATCCGAGCTTGGTTCCCAGGGCGAGGTCCTCGTCGGTCCTGTCGGAATCGATCTTGAACACCTTGTCAAGGAAATCGGGGAACGTCAGATCGTCGACGACGCCCTTCATCACGGACATCGCCACATGGGTGTGGGTGTTGATCATTCCGGGCATCACTATGTCGCCGGTGGCGTCGATCTCCCTGTCTGCCGTGCCGTCATATGCGGGGCCGACCGAGACGATTCTCTCGCCGTCGATAACCACATCACCCCTGAGAATGCGTCTGGACTCGTCTTGTGTGACGATCCATGCGTTGCGGATCGCTGTAATCATGAGGATGCGATTGATGGCATCAATAATAAAGGGCTCTTAGGGATTGGGGGTGGATGGCCCCCGACCCCATGTCGTCCGGTGTCATCCGGACGGTTCTGCGGATCCCCGCAGGGTTCCCATGCCGGAACCCAGGATGTTCAGCGCCGCGTTATGGTCACGGTCCATTTCGAGCCCGCACCGCGGGCACGAGAACACCCTCTGAGTCAGAGGCATTTTCTCACCCACTAGCCCGCAGCACGAGCATGTGCGTGTGGTGTACGCCGGGTCGACCTTGACCAGGGGGATGCAAGCTCTTTCAGCCTTCGCCTCCACCTTCCTCACAAGGATTCCCAGAGCGACCTCCGTGAACAGTTTCCTTCTCGGAGCGGGACAGTCGTCCCGCTCCATCATCCTCCTAAGCCTGAGATCCTCCAGGATCACGGCCGAATGGCCGGACACCATGCGGTTGGCGACCCTGTCCAGATATCCGTCGCGTCTGCGACGGATCCTCTCGTGCAGTGCGGAGAGGCGTCTCTGCTTCCTCCTGCGCTTCGGTCCGTCCTCCATCGACTCGATCTGCCGCTGGAGCCTGGCGATCTCGTTCTCGTGTCTCGCGTAGAGGTCGGGGGCCTCGGGCTGCGCGGGTTCTGACAGGTCGATCTCGCCGCGATATCTTTTGTCGATCTCGAAGGTGATGTGCACGTACCACCTGCCGCTCCCTTTGCGGACGACCCTGGCCGTGACGACCCTCCCGCCCTCGGGCCTGTGGAGCCTGCGGCTCCTGTCGAGGTTCCCGCATCTGAGTCCCATCCACTTACCCAGGACGATGCGCCTGCCGTCGAACCTAACGCCCCTCGGATCGATGGCCAGGGAACGGTATCTGGATTCGGACTTGAAGCGGGGGAGCCGCAGCTCTCCGGACCTAGCCGACAGCTTCGCGAAGCTCGTCATGGCCGCATGCACCCTCAGGGGCGCGTCCCTGAGGGTGAACACGGCCACAGACCTCAGTATCGCATCCTGGCCCCTCATCACGGTGATCCCCTTGTTCATCTCCCTCGGGGTCGGGAACCTGTCCCCCTCCACGACGTCGGCGATGCATTCCGCGAGGAAATGGTTGTAAAGGCCGCGGACGACGTCGAGCGTCCTCAGGAGCTCGCGCTCCTGAGCGCCGTTCGGGTATGCAGGGTACACTACTGTGACGTGCCCCTTCTCTGCGGATCCCCCCTCCATTTCTTCCATGATATCCCGACCGACCATCCGGCTTATAAGCCTCACAGAGGGAGGTCCCCGAACAAGGTCCCATCCCCCGAGACGTCTGGCCATGCCCGGAAAGGGCCGAATAACCCTCCGGTATGGGGTCATCTACCCTCAATCCCGAAGAGCCGAAATACTCCGCGCACATTCCAGCTCTCATGAGCTTCCGCATAACATTCCTCGGAACCGGTGGTGGTCGTCACACCACCATGTACCAGGTACGTTCCACGGGCGGCATGCTCATCGAGCATGACGGCAGGTTCCTTCATGTGGACCCCGGACCCGGCGCGCTGACGCAGATGCACAGGATCAGGTACGACCTCACCAGGACGGAGTCGCTGATCGTGTCCCACTGCCACCCCGACCACTACTCGGATGCCGAGAGCGTTCTGGAGGGCATGTCCAGAGGGGGATGGGTCAAGCACGGCCACCTCTACGGGTCGGAGACCGTCATAAACGGGAACGGGAGGCTGGGCCCATGCATCTCGGACTACCACAAGGGCATCGTGGAGGACGTCACGGTCTTCACTCCCGGCGACGTCCTGGATGTGGACGGCCTGAAGGTGGACATCTGCAGGGCGATCCACAGCGACCCGACCAACGTGGGGTTCAGGTTCCACACGGAGCACGGCATCGTCTCCTACGTGAGCGACACCGAGTACACGGACGAGCTGGCAGACCAGTACGTCGGAACCAGGGTCCTCCTTCTGCCTGTGACCACCCCCACGGGGAACAGGATCAAATACCATCTATGCACCGACGACGCGATAACATTCGTCGACCGCGTCAAGCCGGAACTGGCCATCTTCATCCACCTCGGCGTCGTGATCATCCGCCGCGGCCCGGACGCGGAGGCCGCATCGGTCGAGGATGCCACGGGCGTCAGGACCATCGCCGCCCACGACCTCATGACCCTCGACGTGGGCGAAGAGCTCACCGTCTCCGACGCGGAGACCTTCGACGGCGAATGGATACCCGACTCGTCACCCTGAGACGGGATAGAACCCCGTAGTGCCCCAGAACGTGTTGTCGCCGAAGGCCGTCCAGGTCGTGTACCCGACCGGCGTCTGACCCCTTATCGTCTCCACGGCATAGTAGACGGTCCCGTCCGTCCCTCCGACCGCGGTGTTCATGGTCAGCGTGAGGTAGCCGACACCGAGATCGTCCAGACGCGAGTCGGGAACCTCCTCGAATCCCTCCAGCGCGACCCCTGCGAAGACATGGCCGCTCTTCCCGCCCATGGCAACCTGGTACCCAGCCTCGATGTACAGGGCGCAGAGCAGCGCGGAGTTGTCCTCGCAGTCCCCGTACAGGTGGTACAGGGTCTCCTGCGGGAGCGCCCAGTACTCGTCGGCACCGTAGACCCCGTAGTCCCACCCGCGGACGGACCCGTCCTCGCGTATCGTCCCAGGATACCGGACATTCAGCTGGACGAACGATGCGATGAAGTCGAGATACCCCTGGACGTCCGAAGCGTCCCCGCCGATCCTGACGTACTCGTCCGACAGGGCCCTCTCCACGGCGTCGGTCAGGCTGTCTGTGACCACCATCTCCGGGAGAAGGTCGAACGACGCAGACGTGCCGTTGTTGTAAGCGGAGTTGAACCCGCGGCTGGACTCCGTCGACGACAGGAGGTCCCCCAGGCTGATGGTGTACTCGATGGCGGCCTCGACCGGAACACCGTCCATGTCGTAAGTCCAGCTGACTGACCTGACGATGTCTCCGTACACGACGACGGTGAACTCGCATCCGTCAGCGGTGACGGTGTACGCACCGACATCCAGGGTCAGTGATGGAGATGTGACGTCGTATCCTGAGTAGCGTTCGGTGAACGATCCCGAGCCGGAGACGTCGTAGAATGTGTGGAAGCTGTCGGTCACATGCCATGTCACCTCTCCGGGAGCCACTATCGTGTCGTCGCCGGAGACGGAATATCTCTCCGGAAGCCCCGTCACGTGGATTCCGGCGAGGCCCTCCCCGGGTTCTTCCGGTGCCGGCCCGTCAGAGGACCCGTTCCCGGAACCGTGCATGACGGACACCGCATATGCAGCCAGCGCCAGGATGACGACCACGGATATGACGGCTATTGCTGACCCCGCCCTCACGCGGACGCAGCCCCCTTTGTGGTCACGACAGGGGCCACGAAGGCGTACTGCCTTATGTCCGACACCTCGAGATCGGATTTGATGTTCAGAAGACCGACCGGGACGTACTGGTCGTAGGAGGTCTCGCACAGCCAAAGATGCGTGCCGTCGAGAGTTACATCGGATATCCGGAGATGGTTCGCATAGAACCCGTCCGGCTCGAACAGGTCTAGCTCGACACCGACGACCATATGGCCGGAAACCCGGATGGTCGACGACGTGTACCCGCTCGCCGAGTACAGGGAGGCCAGCAGGAACGATGTGTCCTCGCAGTCGCCCATCCTGTGGTAGAGAGTCTCCATCGGATACGCCCAGTACTCCTCCGTGCCGTACAGGTACAGGTCGCCGTTGCCTCCGGACACCGGCACGAACTCGCCATCCTCGTACTCCAGCTCTATCGGATACTGTATTGCGAACTGGACGAAGGAGAGCAGATAGTCGGCGTAATCCTGCCCGTTCCTCTGCGCATCCGGACCATACACAGCCTCGTACTCGTCCGCCAGCGCATCGGCGAGACGCATGATGGCGTCGTCGACGACAGCGAATCTGCCGTCGCTCAGCCCGCTCTGCGCATGACGTACGGCGCTCTCCTCGGCATAACGCTGGTACTCTTCGAACATGTAGGTGAAGGTGATGCCGTAGTAGACGTAGTCCCCGTCGATGAAACGGCTCCACTCGTACTTGTCCTGGATCTCCCCGTCCACCACCGCGCGACCCGCGGCGACGACAGATCCGTCCACGAATAGGACGACTTCGTACTCGCCCGGCTCTTGGAAGCTAATGGTGTTGTCATAGGAGCGCGTCGCTTTGCGGAACTCGTAGTGGTCGCCGACGGCGATCATGTCGGTGTCGCTCAGATCGGTGCTGAGCCACTCCACATCCGAACCCGGGCCCGTGTACTCCAGCTCCGGTTCCCCGCCTGCGGAAACCATCGTGATGTACTCGCTGTGGAGCCCGCTGTTGATGGTGAGATTCCCCTCCGTGTACTCGCGGTCTTCCCATCCCACAGGCTCCTCGGCGCCCATGAGCATCAGAGCGGAGACGGCGAAGAACAACGCAGAGATCGCCAGAAGGACCGACACCGTACGGTACGTCCTCCGGGAGACCCCTGCGGGCACGGTGCCCTCGCGGCTGCATCCAACGGTGTCGCTGGACTGCTCTGATTCATTGTGTTCCGGATCGGAATCCCGGGCGGACGAACTCATACAAGGTCAGATGATCTCCCACTGAATAGTGACCGAATCGTGGAACTCCGCATCCTTGGGTACTGCGTCGACGGCCATCGCAGAGAACATCCTCGCCCTGGGGGATACCGAACAGTTGTTTGAGGCGTAGCTTATGGAGACGATTCCGCCAAGCTTCACATCGGCAGCGAGAGCCAGCTCCCTTGCCCTGTGCTTCGCGTCCTTGACCGCCGCCTGCCTCGCCTCCCTCATGGGCTCCGAGGGGTCCCTGACGATGTACGATACCCTGAACTCGGGGGCTTGGCTGCATGACGTGAGGGCCTGCAGAAGCCTTCCGAGGGATTCGCCATCCGCGTCGGTGGTTATCGATATCCCGTGCATGTAACGGTACCCGGCGAACTCGGCTGTGCCGGCGCTGCCGTTCTTGTACACGGTGTCGACCGAGAAATTGGTGGTCTTGAGATCGTCCATGTCGAATCCCGCCTCACCGATCGACTTCCTGATTGACGTGAGGGCTTCCGCCGAGGACCTCACCGCTTCGGAGTAATCCGCAACGGTTCCGATGATCTCCCCGTTGACGACGGCCGCATCGGGTGTGGCGTATGCCGTTCCCGAACCTGTTACTGTGATTGTCTTGTCCATGTGCCGTCATTCCTCCTTGGGTAATTTAAGAACGACCGATATAATTAGTTCTTCCGTCTTTGTATCATCGAATGGTAAATTCATCGAATACATAATCGAACGTATAATCCAATATATCACTACGTATCGATCCCTCGGACCGTGCAAACACCCGTCCAGTCCGACCAGCGCAGACTTTCGCATACGCGGACGCCGACGATACGGATAGCGGGTCACTCTAAGTTTAAATCCGATACAATGGTAACAGACATGATGGCAAGGATTGGCGACATCGGCGAGAGACAGCTCATAGAAGACTTCAGGAGCTTCATCAGACCGGAGGGCATGATTGGCCCCGGCGACGATGCCGCCGTCATCGAGAACGGAACGGTCGTGACGACTGATGTTGTGACCTTCGACAGGCACTTCCCCGCGGGGAT
Source organism: Methanomassiliicoccaceae archaeon DOK (assembly GCA_009911715.1). Lineage (NCBI taxonomy): Archaea > Methanobacteriati > Thermoplasmatota > Thermoplasmata > Methanomassiliicoccales > Methanomassiliicoccaceae > Methanomassiliicoccaceae archaeon DOK. The sequence goes on from CP047880.1 coordinate 1,636,464, forward strand.
GTCGTACGAACAGTTCGGATGGTACGCCGCCGCCGTGAACTTCAGCGACCTGGCGGCGATGGGTGCGAGACCTATCGGGTTCCTGGCGGCGCTCGCACTCCCCCTGGACCTCGAGACCCAGGCCGCTTACGACATCATGAGCGGCATCGACCAGTGCTGCGAGTTCTGCGGCACAGGGATCGTCGGCGGGGACACCAAGACCGGCCCCGGGATCGTGGCGGGGACCGCGCTCGGCACGATGGACGGGAGGCTCCCCATGAGAAGGTCCGGCGCCCGTCCCGGGGACATTGTGGCTGTGACCGGCCCGGTGGGCGGACCTGCGGCCGCGTTCATCGCCCTGGAGAAAGGCCTGGAGGCCCCCGAGGCGAAGGAGGCCCTGTATGTGCCCATCCCCCGCGTGGAGGAGGGGGTCGCCATGGCCAAATCGGGAGCGGTGACCTCCTGCATGGACCTGTCGGACGGCCTCGGCACCGCTCTGAACACCATATGCTCGGCATCCGGGGTCGGTATCGACGTGGAACTGGACTTCATCCCCCGCGGACCCTGCGTTGACGAGATGGCAGAAGCGTCAGGCAGGCCGGCCAAGGACCTCCTGCTCGGATGGGGTGGCGAGTACGAGCTCCTCTTCACGGCTGACAGGGAACGCCTGGACAGACTGTACGACGCCGAGGTGGAGTTCTCCATCATAGGCATGGTGAACGACTCCGGGAGGCCCAGCCTCGTGGAGGACGGGAAGAGGTCCGTGATCCCCTATGGCGAATACCGAGCGTGTCGAATCCAGGTTCTACACTCGCGACGGCGACGCGTACGTCTGCGGACTGTGCCCCCACGGATGCAGGCTCAGGCCGGGGCAGTACGGCAGGTGCGGGTCCCGGAGGGCCGACGAGGACATGCTGGTGGCGTATTCCTACGGAAAGGTGTCGTCCATAGCCGTAGATCCCATCGAGAAGAAGCCGCTCTACCACTACAGACCGCGCTCGAGGTGCTTCTCGGTGGGGAGCGTCGGCTGCAACATGAGATGCAGACACTGCCAGAACTATTCCATCTCCATGATGTCCTACGGCAAGAAGCGCACCACGTACGAGTCCCCGGAGGAGCTGGTGGCGATGTGCAGGCACGAGGGGCTCGACACCATCGCGTTCACCTACAACGAACCGGGTATCTGGTTCGAGTACATCATGGATGTCATGAGGGCCGACCCGGACCTGCATCTGGTGCTTGTGACCAACGGGTTCCTGAACGAGGAGCCCCTGAGGCAGCTCTGCGGGGTCGCCGACGCGATCAACCTGGACGTCAAAGGGTTCACCGAGGATTTCTACGGCAGGATATGCGAGGGGCGCCTCGCGGATGTGATGCGCTCGGCCCGCATCATCCGCGACGAAGGAGTCCACCTAGAGCTCACCTACCTCGTGATCCCGGGACACAACGACTCGGAGGACGAGGTCGGATCGTTCTGCGGATGGGTCCGCGACGAACTCGGCGCGGACGTGCCCGTCCACTTCACCAGGTTCCATCCGGACTTCGAGATGATGGACGTCCCCATGACCCCTGTGGAGACTGTCATGAGATGCAGGGAGATCGGGATGGAGTGCGGGCTAGAGTACGTCTTCGTGGGGAACGTGGTCACCGAGCATGCGGACAACACATACTGCCCCGGTTGCGGGGCCATGCTCGTGAGCCGCCTGGGATACCTCGTGGACATCGTCGGCCTGGACGGCGACAGGTGCTCCTCCTGCGGACGCAGGATCCCCATCAGGCTCCGATCATAAGTGCCAAAGGACTCCCCAGAACCGTTGTGACGGCGAAAGCCGCCGCCAGCGGGAGGATAAACGGTATCATCGGCGTGACGCGTACGTCGGCGACTCCCGCCGCCTCCAGAGCGTCCAGCACATCCCCCTTGTCGAGACAGCGGCAACATTGGACGGTTCCCTTCTCCCCGAAACGCTCGGCCGGCCACACGTGCGCGTCCCTGGCCTCCTGAACTGGCATTGAGTATGTGGTCAGCATGCGGCGTCCGAAGCAGCGTCTGCGAACGTTGACCGAGAGCACCCATATCGCACAGGCCATCGACAGCACAAGGCCGACCACTAAGGTCGAGACCGCCGGACTGAATATCAGCGATTCAGGGTATGCGACATCCCAGATTGCAGGGGTCCACGGAGTCTCAGGGTACACGGGGAACGCAAGTGCCAGCGTCATGAGGCACTTGGCATCGGCACCACCCTGCAGGAGCCCGACCAGATACATCCCGTAGAACAAGAAGAACACCACGGCCGATGCGAGACCCGCCGTCGCGAAGGGATCCCCCGACTCCACTGTGAGGGGGACCGCGTAGAAGACGAGTGCCGCAATGACCATGGACGCCCGAACCAGTGCCGGCGGATCGGTCAGCATGTACGTCGTCAGGAGGACCGCACCTACTACGAGGCAGACCGCTGCGCACACCCCCGCCTCATCGAGGCAGGACAGGGAGCACAGGACCGAACCGAGCACGCCGATGACCGCCCAGTGCCAATCCGGTACCTCGCGGGTCCTGACATCGCATACCGCCCCGTGGACCAGGACGAACGCCGGGACGAGTACCCACATCAGAGTTAGAACGGCCTCCATGAAGGGCCGACACACCAGGATTCTTAAAACCATCGCATTGGAATCATTGTAACGAGACAAATCCGCGATTTCCTGCGGGATAGCTCGGCATTTTCACAACTTGTTTAAATACAACCTGTAAATGCGAATAGCATGGATGTCAGGAGGACCACGTACGTTCTGCTGCTGGTGCTCATGCTGTCGGTAGCCGTGCCCGTCGCGATGGGTGGAGACAGCGATGCGGCAGAGCAGAGCGATGTCATAGTCAATGTCGACGGGAGCGGGGATTCCATCACCCTGGACATGGAAAGTGGCACGTCCAAGACCGCGACGCTGTACATCACCAACAACTCGGACAGCTACCTCAGCCTGGACGTTCCGACGTACGATTCCGACCTGATATTGAGCAGCGCCAAAATCACCGTCAACGGGGCCGAGTCGAACCTCATCTACCCCAAAGGAGACTCGGACGGCAGGCACATCGCCGTGGTGACCATCACGGTCTCGGTCGACCGCCTGACGGACACCCAGACCGTGGAAGGAAATCTGACTCTCAGGTTCACGGACGTGACAGTCGAATCGACCGACGGAAGCAACGTCTTCGAACGCCAGGTGCCGTTCACGGTCAACGTCAACTCCGTCTACACATCGGAAGGTTCCTACAACCAGTTCTTCGGCCTGTTCCCGAACACACTCCCTGCGCCCCTCAACGAACCGTGGTTCACCGCCGTGGTCACACTCGTCCTCTGGATCGTCATAACGATCGTGGTGTGCGAACTGGTCATACCTCAGCTCACCAAGATCGTCGGGTCCAGAAAGACCGCGACAGAGAAGAAGAAGCTCACCCAGACCCTCACCAAGACGATCTCGGTCCTGATGTTCGTCGTGGCTGTGAACGAGTGCCTGAACATCATCGGCACCAGCGCGGAGATCATGAGCATGGTGTCCACGTGGTCGCTGGTCCTCTACGTCCTGATCGGTTCGGTCCTCGCCTGGCAGGTCTACATATTCCTCGTCACGGCCATCATCAACGGTCTGGACGACGCCGTGGATGTGGACGGCATAGACTCGTCCCTCATCCCCCTGTTCAGGCTCATAGGGAAGGTCGTCATCTGTGTGCTCGCCGCGACCATCATCCTCGCGGCGTTCGGAGTGGACCTCGCGGGCATCATGGTCAGCGCCGGCGTCATCACGCTGGGAATCACCTTCGGAGCGCAGGAGATCATCAGCCAGTTCTTCTCCGGAATCGTCCTGCTGTCCACGAGACCGTTCAAGAAGGGCGACTACATCAGCCTGAACGGCACGACGTACATCGTCCACAAGGTCAGGATCATGTACACGGAGTTCGAGAACTGGGACAGGGACCAGATCGTGACCATGCCCAACAACGCCGTCACCTCGGCGACGATGATCAACTACACCAAGGGGGACCCCCGCACCAGGATCTTCATCTACGTGTCGGTGGCGTACGACGCGGACCTGACCCTCGCGAAGGAGCTCATGATCAAGGCCGCCAACATGCACCCCCATGTGATAAAGGACAAGAGCTGCGTCCCGCCGAACACCAGGCTCACCAACTTCCTGGACTCCGGCATCGAGTACAGGCTGGCATGCTACGTCGACGACTACGACCTCAGCGCCCACTACGCCGGCCAGATCCGCGAGATCATATACAAGCTGTTCAAGGACAACGGCGTGGAGATCCCGTACAACAGGCTCCAGATCGACATCCTGAGCGACTGCGACGGCAAGAAGAGACCGGACGACAAGACCCCGGACGACTGACCGTCCTCTGCGGATTCCGCAGAACGCTGAAACCGTTTACCCCCTTTTCCCCTACGGATTCTGTGAAATCCGCCCACGAGACCACGGATTCCTACAGTTTATATAATATCAAAGAATGCCAGCAACCATAGCCGAAAGGATGCGGGGGTTTTATGATAGACAACCTTGACAAGAGGATCATCGAGATAATGAAGAAGGACTCCAGATGCCCCTTCGTCGAGATAGCCAACCAGCTTGGGGTCTCCGAAGGCACCGTCCGCAGCAGGGTGCACAGGATGACCGAGGAGGGCATCATCCGCGGGTTCACGATCAAGACCAGTTCCCGCAACGTGAAGGCGCTGGTGGAGATCCGCATCGACGTCAACACCGACACCCAGGAGATCGCCAAAGAACTGGCGGGCTACGACGGTGTCACCGAAGTCTTCGAGGTTACCGGCGACCAGGACATCATCGCCATCGTCGACGTCGAATCATCCCAGCATCTCAACGACATCATAGAGAGGGTGAGGCGCTACGACAACATCCTCAGCACGAGGACCCGCCTCATTCTCAAGGAGCATTTCGGGGAGGCATGACATGTTCGCAGGCACAGGAACCGCACTTATCACCCCGTTCACCAGGGACGGGCAGGTAGACGAGGAATCCCTCAGGAGGCTGGTCAACTTCCAGGAGGACAACGGTGTGAACACCCTTGTCCCCTGCGGATCGACCGGGGAGTCGGCTATGCTCAGCCACGAGGAGCACCTCAGGGTCATCAGCATAGTCAGGGACGAGGCCAAGAAGGCGAAGGTCCTCGCAGGGGCAGGGAGCAACTGCACCACCGAGGCGGTGGGCCTCAGCAAGAGCGCCGAGGACATCGGCGCGGACGGGATCCTGTCCATATCCCCCTACTACGTCAAGCCCACGCAGGAGGGGATCTACCAGCATTACAAGGCCATCGAGGAGGCCATCGACATCCCCATCGTCGTGTACAACATCCCCGGCAGGACCGGATCCAACATCACCGTCGACACGATGCTGAGGCTCGCTGAGCTGGACGGGATCGTCGGTGTGAAGGAGGCCAGCGGCAACATGTCCCAGATCCAGAACATCATCGCCAGGAGGCCCGACGGATTCGAGGTGCTGTCCGGCGACGACAGCATCACCCTCGCCCTCATGAGCATGGGCGCCGACGGCGTGATCTCCGTGACGTCCAACTGCTGTCCCGGCCTGGTGTCCGAGATGGTCCGCAACGCCCAGTCGGACAAGTTCGAGATCGCCAAATCCATCCACAACAAGCTCCTCCCGATCTTCGGAGCACTGTTCTGCGAGTCCAACCCCATCCCAATCAAGTACGTCATGGGCATCATGGGCTACGGCAACGGAAGCCCCAGGCTCCCGCTCACGCCGCTGTCGGAAAGCGGCAGGGCGATCCTGGACCCCATCCTGAAGGACCTCGGGATAGCATGAGCGTCCTCGGCGTCGCTGACGACGGACGGACCGCCGCCCCCCAACCCATTTCCCATCGCATCTACAACGAGGTGATTCAATCATGATCACAGTAATGAAGTTCGGCGGCACCAGCGTGGGCTCCGCCGAGGCCCTCAAGAGGGTGGCGAACATCGTCGCCGACAAGGAGGGCGAGAAGGTCGTGGTCGTCTCCGCCATGTCCGGGATAACCAACTACCTCGTCAGCATCGTGGACAACCCACTGACCGACCTGGACGGGATCCTGGAGCAGTTCGCCACCAAGCACCTGGCGACCGCCGCCCAGCTGTTCGAGGGCGAGACCCTGGACGAGTTCAGGAGCGAGTTCGAGGCCAGGATGGCCGGCCTCAGGGCCGCCATCGAGGCGGACAGGGACGACCCGTTCTACGGGGACGCCGTGGTGTCCCAGGGCGAGAGGTTCTCCTCCCTGCTCCTGGCGTACGTCCTGAGGTCGATGGGCCACAAGTCGGTGGCTCTCACGTCAGAGGACGCCGGCATCGTGGCGGTCGGACAGCCCATGTCGGGCTCCGCGGACCTGCTGAACACCGCCACCGGCATGACCATGAAGGTCAAGCCCCTGCTGGCCATGGGCGTCATCCCCATAATAACCGGGTTCTACGGCGTCAACTCCCAGAAGAGGCCCCTGACGTTCGGCAGGGGTGGATCGGACTACTCCGCTGCGGTCGTCGCCAACGCCATCGACGCCGACATGCTGGAGATCTGGACGGATGTCGACGGCTTCATGTCGGCCGACCCCAGGATTATCCCCGACGCCGTGAAGATCGACGAGATGAACTTCGGCGAGGCGGCCGAGCTGGCATACTTCGGAGCCAAGGTCCTGCACCCCAGGACCATCGAGCCCGTGAGGCTCAAGCACATCCCCTTGAAGGTCAAGAACTCCTTCAAGCCGGACGAGCCCGGCACCCTGATCCACCACCTCAGGAAGTCCAAGAACGAGCTCCTGAGGAGCGTCGCGGCGAAGACCGACCTGTCGATCATCACCATAAGCTCCGCGGAGATCGCATACAGGCCCGCGATGGTCGCCAGGATCATCGAGAAGATCGCCGAGATCAACGTCATCATCTACTCCATATCCACGTCCCTGTCCACCGTGGCCTTCCTGGTCCACAACAACGACGTGAAGATCACACTCAGGCAGCTCAACGGCCTGAGCGGGGGCGACATCGAGAGGATAGACGTGAAGAACAACGTGGCGCTCATCTGCGCCGTCGGGGACAACCTCCTCGACAAGTGCGGCGTTTCCGGGGACATATTCTCCGCCGTGAAGGAGGCGGAGGCCAACGTGGAGATGATCTCCGAAGGGGCGTCCGACGTGTCGCTCAACTTCGTCGTCCCGATGAACAAGGTCGTCGAAGTGGTGAAGATACTGCATGACAAGTACATCGGTGTGATTGAATGATGAGGGAATTCGAGGGAAAGGACGGGGTCATGATGATCGGCGGCAAGTCCGCCGTGGAGATAGCCGAGGAGTTCGGCACCCCCGTGTACGTCACTGACGAGCAGAGGCTCAGAGAGAACTACAGGCGCATCTACGGCGCCTTCTCCAGGTTTATGGACACCAGGATCCACTACGCCTGCAAGGCGAACACCAACCTGGCGATCCTCAAGATCCTGGAGCAGGAGGGCTCCGGCATCGACGCGGTCTCCATCGGGGAGGTCAAGAGCTGCCTGAAGGCCGGATACACCCCGGACAGGATCATGTACACCGGAGTCAACGTCAGCGACGCCGAGCTCAAGGCCGTCTCCGACCTGGGGGTCATGATCAACCTGGACTCCGTCTCCGAGATGGAGAGGCTCGCGGACATCGCCCCGGGCACAGACGTGTCCTTCAGGGTGACGCCCGGGGTCGGCTCGGGCCACAGCGCCAAGGTCATCACCGGGTCCAAGGGTGCCAAGTTCGGCATCCCCCTGGACGAGGTCATAAACACGTACGCCAGGGCCAAGGACCTCGGGTTCAACATCAAGGGGATCCACGCCCACATAGGCTCCGGCGGACAGGTCGTCGAGCCGTTCATGGACATGATGGAGGTGCTCATCGAGCTGGTCAACGAGATCCAGAGCATCGGTATCGACCTGGAATTCATCGACATGGGCGGAGGCATCGGCGTGCCCTACAAGCCCCAGGAGGAGGAGATGGACGTGGAGGAGCTGGCATCCAACCTCACGGCGATGATAGAAGAGGAGACGGACATCAAGACCCTGATCCTCGAGCCCGGAAGGTACATCGTCTGCGACACCACGGTTCTGCTCACCAGGGTGAACGACGTCAAGGACGCCGGAACCAAGAAGTACGTCGGCTGCGACGCCGGGTTCAACACGCTGATCAGACCCGCCATGTACGACTCGTACCACTACGTGGCCCTGGCCAACAAGTTCGGCAAGGCCTGCACCGACAAGTACGACGTCGTGGGGCCGATCTGCGAGTCCGGCGACTACCTCGCCCACGACAGGGTCCTGCCCGACCCGCACGAGGGTGACCTGGTCGCCGTGTACAACGCGGGCGCCTACGGCTTCTCCATGTCCAGCAACTACAACTCCCGCCCCCTGTGCGCAGAGGTCCTCGTCAACGACGGCAAGGCGGAGCTCATCCGCGAGGCCGAGACCGAGGAGGAGCAGTGGAGGCACCAGATCATCCCCGAGAGGCTTCTGAGATGAGGTTCTGGAAGTACCACGGCCTGGGCAACGACTTCATCCTGATCGACGGGACGAAGGGAGGGGTCGTCATCGACTCGGGATGGTGCGAGGCGATGTGCGACCGCCACTTCGGCATCGGAGCGGACGGCGTCCTCTACGTCATGCCCGGCGAGGGTACCGACATCACGATGCGCATCATCAACGCCGACGGAAGCGAGGCGGAGATGTGCGGCAACGGGATCAGATGCGTCGCCAAGTACGCCTACGACAAGGGCCTGGTGGACCGGACGGTGTTCTCGATTCACACGCTAGCCGGCGACCTCGAGGCCACCGTCACACTGGAGGACGGCGAGGTCGGGACCGTCAGGATCAACATGGGTGCGCCCATCCTCGACGGGAGGAAGGTCCCCGTGGACTTCGACGGAAGGTTCATCGACCAGCCCTTCGAGGCCGACGGCGTGAGGTTCAGGGCCAACGCCGTATCGATGGGCAACCCCCACTTCATCACCTTCACCGAGATGGACGACGGGACCGTCGACAGGCTCGGGCCGGTGCTGGAGTGCCACCCGTTCTTCCCCCGCAAGACCAACGTGGAGTTCTGCAGGGTCGAGGACGGAAAGATATACATACGCGTTTACGAGAGGGGAGCCGCATGGACCCTCGCCTGCGGGACGGGGGCGTGCGCCAGCACCACCGCGGCGGCCCTCAACGGACTGGTCCCGTTCGGCGTGCCCGTGGACGTCCACCTGCCGGGCGGATGGCTCAAGATAACCGTGGACAAGGATCTCGGATACGTCCTCATGGAGGGGCCGGCGGAGCTGGTCTTCGAGGGCGAGACGGAGGCGATATGATGACTACTTTCGAACAGGCAGATAGACTGAAACAGATCCCCCCGTACCTCTTCGTCAGGCTGGAGAAGCTCTCCGCCGAGAAGAGGGCGGCTGGATGGGACATGATCGACTTCGGCATCGGAGACCCCGACCTGCCCACCCCCGACTGCATCGTTGAGGAGATGTGCAGACAGGCCGGAGTCAACGAGAACCAGAAGTACTCCTCTTCCCAGGGGGAGAAGGACCTCAGGAGGGCCGTCGCGGCCTGGTACAAGAAGAGGTTCGGCCTGGACATCGACCCCGACACCCAGGTGTGCATCACCATCGGATCCAAGGAAGGGATCTTCAACATCGCCCAGGCGTTCGTGAACGCCGGGGAGACCATCATCGCGCCCTCGCCCGGATACCCCGTGTACTCCGGGGCGGCCACCATCTTCAACGAGGCCAAATGCGTGAAGGTCCCCCTGAGGGCCGAGAAGAACTGGCTCCTGGACGTGGACGAGTGCCCGAAGGATGCCAGGATGCTGTACATCAACTACCCGAACAACCCCACCGGCGCCACATGCGACCTCGACTACCTGAAAAAGGTCTACGACTGGTGCCAGGAGAACGGGACCATCCTGTGCTACGACGCCGCCTACTCCGAGATGTGCTACGACGGATACCAGGCGCCGTCCATCCTGCAGGTGGGCCCCGACGCCATCGAGTTCGGGTCGTTCTCCAAGACGTTCAACATGACCGGGTTCAGACTCGGATACGCGGTCGGACACCCCGACCTCATCGCCGGACTGACCAAGTGCAAGGGCCAGACCGACTCCGGAGCCCCCATCTTCATCCAGAAGGCCGGCATCAAGGCCCTGGAGATGTACGGGGACGACGGAAAGGCCCCCAAGGCCATCGCCGACAACATGGCGATCTACGCCGAGAGGAGGAAGGTCCTCGTCGAGGGGCTCAGGAAGCTCGGATACGACGTCGTCATGCCCAAGGGCACGTTCTACGTCTGGTTCAACTGCGGTATGTCCTCCGCGGAGTTCACCCAGAAGATGATCGACATCGGTGTGATCGTCACCCCCGGATCTGGATTCGGCGAGAGCGCCGACGGATACATCAGAATGACCGTCACCGAGCCCGTCGAGCGCATCAGGATCGCGCTCGAGAGGATGGAGCGCGGCTCCTACCAGTGACCTTAAAAGCCGCCCCGCTCCGGGGCGGTCCCTTCCTTATATTTGTAATCGACACTGTGCACGCACGTTCACGGGCTTCGGGGACGTGCCTGACTTAACCATCGTTAATGGTTATTCGGCATATTCGGTCACCCCCTGAATCCGATTAAATACCCAATGGTCGTTGGAAGTAACGGAGGGAAATCCCAATGGTCACCAAAACCCTTGAAGACATACCAGGAGTAGGACCAGCCATAGCAGAGAAACTCCGTGAAGCAGGATACAACGAGCTGATGGCCATTGCAGTGGCTTCTCCCAAAGAACTCGCCGAGACGTGCGAGATAGGGGAGAAGAAGGCATCGGACATCATCGAGGGTGCCAAGCTTTGCGCTGACATTGGCGGTTTCGAGACAGGAGAGGACATCCTAGAGAGACGCAAGGCCGTGACTAAGCTCACGACCGGATCCAAGGCGTTCGACGAGCTCCTTGCGGGGGGACTGGAGAGCCAGTCCATCGTGGAGTTCTTCGGCGAGTTCGGAAGCTGCAAGACACAGGTCTGCTTCCAGCTCGCAGTGAACGCGACCCTGCCCGAGGACAGGGGCGGACTCGATTCGGATGTCATCATCATAGACACTGAGAACACATTCAGGCCGGAGAGGATCATCCAGATGGCGACGTACTTGGGCGTGGACCCGGACGAGACCCTGAGAAGGATCCATGTAGCCAGGGCGTTCAACTCCCAGCACCAGGTGCTGCTGGTCGACAAGGCCATGGAGCTCGCCCAGACCACGAAAGTCAGGCTCCTGATCGTGGACTCGCTCACATCGCACTTCAGGGCGGAGTACGTCGGGAGAGGGGCGCTCGCAGAGAGACAGCAGATCCTCAACCGTCACATGCATGACCTGCTTAACTTCGCCACCGTCAACAACGCCGTCATCGCCGTGACCAATCAGGTGGCGGCAAAGCCCGACGCGTTCTTCGGAGACCCCACGAGGCCCATCGGAGGGCACATCGTGGGACACACCGCCACGTTCCGCATATACCTCAGGAAGGGCAAGGCCGGCAAGAGGATTGCCAGGCTGATCGACTCGCCCAACCTGCCCGAGGGCGAGGCGGTCTTCATGGTCACCGAAGATGGAATAAAGGACTGAAACCTAACCCGGGGGCATGAGCCCCCAATTCTTCTTCGAACTCTCAGGGGAGTCCAAGGACATGCCCCTGGCCGAAGCCGTCAGATGCCTTGAAGCGGAGACAGACTCGTTCGAGGTCGTGAAGACCGGCCCGGGATACATGGTCGCATCCTTCGACGAGAGGTTCCTGCAGGGGGTCGCAGACCGCATCGCCCTGACACACAGCATGGGACTCTACCTGGGCGAATACACCCCGGATGACACCTCGGGGCTCGAGAGCGTCGTCCTCCCCCAGGGGAGCTTCGCTGTGCGCGCCAAAAGGTTCGAGGGCATGATGAAGGACGTCGACTCACAGGGGCTCATCAGAAGGATCGGAGGCATACTGTCCAAGCACAACGACGTGAACCTCCGCGAACCGGACGTTGTCGTCAGGATGCAGATGTGCGACGCCGTGCACCTGTACCTGGAACAGCACGTCACCGACACCGACCTGCTGGAGAAGAGGAAGGTCGGTGAGAGACCGTTCTTCTCGCCCATATCCCTGCATCCCAAGTACGCCAGGGCTCTGATCAACCTAACAGGCGTCAAGAGGGGCGGGACCGTCCTGGACCCGTTCTGCGGAACAGGCGGGATAGTCATCGAGGCAGCTGAGATGGGCATGAGGGCCGTGGCGTCGGACTTCGATGAGGAGATGGTCATCGGATGCCAGGAGAACATGGACTTCTACGGTCTGGAACTGGCGGACTTCGAGACCATAGACATCGGTGAGATAGGGGAGAGGTTCCCGGAGATGGACGCCATCTGCACGGATCCGCCCTACGGGAGGTCCACCAAGACCGGCGGGGAGAACATAGACCACATCTACGCCAGGGCTGGCGAATCCATCCCGCAGTCGCTGAAGAAGGGTGCCAGGGCAGGGGTGGTTCTCCCGCACGCCGTGGAGTTCCCGACGATGACCCTGGAGAACATCTACCTCCAGAAGGTGCACGGGTCCCTGTCCAGACACTATCACGTGTTCAGGAACTGACAGTCACTCGAACTCGTCGGTGACGTCGTCCCATTTGGTGACCACCGGGTCCCAGCCGTCGAAGTAGGCACGGAACGCACTGTAGATCGTGTTGAAGTCCTTAGTCTTCATCCTGTAGTGACGGGCCCCGTGCTCCGTCGAGATGCTTATCTCCGTCACGTAGCTCGGACGCAGGATGACTCCCGAGTTCCACATGGACGTCTGTATGTAGTCGTCCCCGAACTCGCCTTTCGACAGAACCACGAACTCCGTCCCACCCGACATGACGTCGGCCAGGGCGCGGCCTATGTCCTCCCAGTTCTGAGTGGGCCTCGCCTCCTCCGTGTCGGTCATCAGGAAGAATTCCATCGAGCGGGGGAATCATGCAACGTTTATTATTTTGGCGTGGCGGACCTCGCAGTATCCGACGACCGCATTACACGACTAGATCCATGTGATTGATCGGCAAGTGTCAAATTGACCGAGGACAGAATCAAACACAGCGGAACACCCCTGATAATCCATAGAACTGAGATCTGATGCCGTTTCAAAGCGTCATATATCACTACATACAAATGAACACATCCGGGCAGGACTGGCACTTCCCGGAAATAGTGCCTCGGGAAGGAACTCTTAATCGCGCGCATCCTTTTATAGTGTCCCTACATAGTGTCTGCAGAGCCTTCTGAGACTCTCCACGGGCGCCTTTGCACCACGATGCGCGACGCCCCTAATTCGGTGTGATCGGAATGACGGTAAAACAGTACCTCCTCGACAGGATGTCCGAAGGGACCCTCCACATCGCCCTCCTCGACCCTGACAAGCAGCCCGCATCAAAGGCGGGCGAGATGGCAAGGCACATGAAGGAGGCGGGAACCGATGCAGTTTTCATCGGCGGATCCACCGGCGTCACCACACAGAACCTTTCTGAGACGGCGAAAGCGATCAAGGAGGCCTCCGGTCTGCCGGCCATACTGTTCCCAGGGAACGGGGAGGCCATATCGGCGGACATCGACGCGCTCCTCTTCATGAGCCTCATGAACAGCACGGACCTCGGATGGGTCAACAGGGCCCAGGTCCAGGCGGCGCCGTACATCAGGAAGCTCGGCATCGAGACCATCCCCATGGGATACATCGTGGTCGAGCCCGGAATGAAGGTCGGGGAGGTCGGCAAGGCCGCCCTCGTCAGACGCGACGACATCAAGGGCGCCGTCGCCTACGCCACAGCCTGCGAGATGTTCGGGATGGACCTCGCCTACCTGGAGGCGGGCTCCGGTGCGGGACAGCCCGTTCCCCCAGAGATGATCTCCGCCGTCAAGGAGTCCATCTCCATACCCCTCGTCGTCGGCGGAGGCATCAGGACCCCCGAGGCCGCCCAGGCGGCCAGGGAGGCGGGTGCGGACATAATCGTCACCGGCACCCTGATCGAGCAGTGCGACGACCTGGACAAGCTCAGGGCAGTCGTCAAGGCCGCCAAGGGGATCTGACATGAGCTACGATTACGACGAGAGGCCGTCATACAACACGCCCATCTCCCCCAGAGCACCCATGTGGCTCACCCCCGAGGAGAGAGCGGCAGGCATCCACAAGGACCTGAAGATCGCCGCGAGGAGGTTCCTGTGTCCCAACTGCGGACACGAGTTCAGCCTCTTCCAGTCAAGGGCCGTCGCATGCAAGGCATGCCCCCAGGCGAACCAGAACTGCCCCTATGTGAGATGCCCCTACTGCGACTCCGAGTATCCCATCAAGGGATTCATCGTCCCCGACAGCAAGGAGGACCAGGTCCACATGTCCGCCTACGCGGACAAGGTCTTCAACAAGTGGCAGGACTCCTACGGGAACAACAGGAGGTAAGATCCGATCCGCCCCGGCCGGACATCGGCCGGGACTTCACCTTTTCTGGATGCAGAGCATCTGCGGATGCCTGTTCAGGACCGCCGCCAGGTCCATTGGTCTCGGGTGGGCCCTGTGCATGGAACCCCCGTTCTCGGGGTCGTACGCCATCACCGCGTCCACTGCGAGTCTGCAGACCTCCTCCATCGACCTGGAACCGTCCATTAGCTCCTTGGCGACCACGATCGCATCGGCGACCGCACGGGTCTGCGCGGTGTCGAAGAGACCGGACACGGGGACGCTGACCCTGTACTCCCCGATCTCCACGGTCCTGACTCCCTGGGCGGAGGTACTGACCTCCTTGCGACCCTTCTCGAAGACCATGTTCTTGGACACCGGGTACCTGGTGTTGGGCCTGGTGTATACGCGGTCCGAACGCCTCGGCTCCACCGAAGCTTCGGACACATGGTATCCCTCGACCCTGAGGACACGGTCCGCCAACTCCGCCGCACACCTGTCCCCGGACACCATCACGATCGACACTCCCGCCTCCCCCATGGATCTTCCCAGCTCCGACAGGGGGATCAGGTCGTCATCCTCGGCGAGGAAGCCCCTCCTGATGATGCAGGGGTTGGAGTACTCCTCATCGACCAGTATGAGCCTGCTGCCCATCTCCACAGCCTCGGATATCGCGACCAGCTCCGACATGGGTGACGGGACCGACGGCGACTCCACCCTGGTGCTCTCCTCTCCGGGAAGGAAGGAGGACACATCGACGGCGTCGGCGGGGCGGCCCGCCTCGGACATTATGTACGACGCGTCGGAAACGGAGACGACGTACTCCCTCCCGTCTCCCGGGATGTGGTCGTGTACGCCTGCCAGTATCGCGTCCAGGAGAACCGACTTGCCGGCACGGCTGCAGCCGGCGAGCACAGTGAACCCCTCTCTGATCCCGAGGCCCGTGACAGGCTCCCCATGGGGGACCGCCATCGTGACCTTCAGGCATTCGTCGCAGTCGAAGGGAACCGCATCCGTCAGCGGCGCCAGGTCGTCGTCCCTCCTCGGCAGAACGGCGCCGGTCGCGACGAAGGCCACGAGACCCATCTCGGGCAGCATCGACCTTATGAACTCGGCGTTGTCCGCCGTATGAATGTGATTGTACAGCTTTGCGGGCTTGTATGCCCTGTACATGAGGGATTCGGCGACGATCCTGCCTATCCTCCCGAAGATCAGCTCCTCGGCTGCCAGTGCGTTGACCTTGCCGCCGGAGGACGGGAGGTCCGCCGTGAAGGAGGCTTCGACGTAGTGCTCCGTCACGGTCACGCTGCCCCTCTCGAGAATCTCCTGCCCCGGACGCGGGATGTACACTATCCCTCCGTCCGTCTTCGGAATCGGGGAGCGCGCATATGTGCGGGCGCTCTCCCAGAAGCGCCTTGCGATCAGGTCCGCCAGGGCCATCCTCCTCACGGGGGTGGACCATGTGTCCTCCGGGAACCCGGCACGCCACATGGGGACCCTGACCCTCATACGGGAATGCCCTGCCCTGTCGTTCTGGACCTCGTCCACCAGGAGCTCGAAGGCCTCGGTGGTGAAGAAGTTGGTTATGCCCTTGTACTTGGCGAACGGCTTCCCGTCCGCGTTGCGAAGCGTCTTATGAAGGATCTCCTCAGATGCCATCGGCGAATCTCCAGTAGTTTGGCGTCTATCCTCGGGTCGGAGACGATCCTCACTGGACCTGTCCCGACTATCTCACGGATGACGACCTCCATGACGAGCCAGACGACCATCCTGACACGGAAGCACCCCGTGGATGAGCGTCCCTCCCTCCCGATGGACCCGTGCATGTGCATTACCGGGTTCCCATCCTCGTCCGGGAAGATTGTGCCTGTGCCCGTCAACTCGCTCGGCGCTTCGACGGTGCAGACGATGGGGACGATGGGGCCCTCGATGGGCACGGTCGGCCCCGACACGTAACGGGAGCCCGCGTCCACACCGCCCACAGCGGTGACGGTGGCGTTGACGACCCCGTGCTCCCTGCAGAATGATTCAACGGCTTCGTGCAGGACCTCGCCTTCCTCCAGGCGCAGGACGAACACCCTGCCCTCCCTGAGTTCGGCGGACCTCATGATCCCGCCTCAGCGCCAGCGGCTGTACCTGTCCAGGAGCTTGCAGATCTTGTCGAACTCGTCCTTGGTCAGGTCGCCGGATTCCAGGAATGTCTTGACGAAGTCCTTGGCGTCCTTGGTCGATACGCGGGACGCCTTGGCTATGACGGAGGCCAGGAACGATGAGGCCTTGGAGGGGTCCATGGACGACGCCTCGAGGATCTCGTTCATGTCGTACTTGAACGGGTTGATCCTGTGCGTGTTCAGCATCGCCTGTCTCTTGGTGGACTCCTTCGTCCTCTGCTGCTTGTTCTTCCTGGCTCCTTTGTCGCCGTACTGCCCGGACGGGGCCGGATGGTTCACGACGACCTTGTTCTTCTTCACTTCACCTGGCAAGAATATTACTCCGTTGAGCGTCGAATCGAGAGACGGTATTTATAATAATCGCGTACGCGACGAATCGTGCGTGCGAATGTAATTAAGACACGCCGTGGTTTCACAAACATGGACAACCGGGACGTGGAGTACTCCAACAAGCGCCTGAAGGGATTCGCCAAGGCCCTGTACGTCGGCATGCTTATGGCCACCCTTGTGGTCGCCATCGGATCGATCGCTGTTGGGGAGACCCGCGACCTCGTCCTCACCCTGCCCATCATCGTGATCCTGGCTATGACCATGTTCACCGACAGGCACATCGTCCACATCCCCCCGCTCATCATCATGATGATGTGCGCGACGTTCTTCATATCGGTGCTGGGAAGGTTCCTGGTAGACGGCACTGTGGTCATGATGATCGTCAACTTCCTCGTGGGGGTCAACTTCGGCCTGCTCGGTCTGATCCTCGTCTACATGCTCCTAAAGTCCATGCCCGGCGTCCGCAACGAGAACCAGATGATGGTCCTCCTGTTCATGATGTCGGTTTCCGTCTCGATGTACATCTTGATGAGGATGCTCCAGTACTACATCGCTAACGTCTGGACCGAGATCGAGGGGATCGGACTTAACGATCTCATGAACGAGACCCTCATGGTCATCCTCGGCACCGCCGTGGTCTGCATCCTGTACTACGAGGACGACAGGCACAACCTCTTCAAGTACACCCTGGGATCGTTCCTGGAGGAGAACTCGGAGGCCCTCGGGCTCGAGAACAGGCAGAAGGAGGACATCCAGAGACTCATCCGTGACGGGGAGTCCAACAGACTGGAGTTCAAGTCCACGCTCCGCACCAACCTCGAAACCGGGGAGACGGACAAGAGGATGGAGAAGGCCGTCCTCAAGACGATAGTCGCGTTCCTGAACACCGACGGAGGCAACCTCCTGATTGGTGTGGACGACGACGGCGACATAATCGGGGCTGACATCCAGAGCTTCGAGAACAAGGACAAGATGGGACTCCACCTCACGAACCTGATAGCCAGCAAGATCGGCAACAGCTTCCTGCCCTTCATCACGTTCAACCTGATAGACTTCGACGACAAGGTGGTAATAAGGGTGAAGTGCGACCCGTGTCCAATGCCGGTGTTCTACAAGGACGGGAAGATCGAGATATTCTACGTCCGTTCGGGTCCCAGAACGGAGGAGCTGACGGGGATGACACTGATCAGCTACATCAGGAACCGCGAGAGCGACAAGAGGATGAGGAAGCTGATGAAGAGGTTTAAGGACATCGAGCCGGACCTCTCGCAGAGGTGCGACGACTCGGACGGAGCCTGAGACTCACTCCTTGTTCTCCTCTTTGACGAGGTGGAGGGCCTTCTTCGCCTTGGAAAGCGACCTGGAGATGAGCAGGGTCATGATGACCGCGATGATCGTCACGATCACTGCGTAGACAAGCATACCGACCAGATCGTCCTCGGTTCCGAACACCGCCTTGATGGCGGCCTTGATTGTGTCGTTCCAGGCCAGAGCCGCGACGAGACCGAACGCCGCTGTGATCAGGGAGGCGAACGTCTCTAGAAGCTGGACCTTGAACTCGTCGGATTTCTCGGACATAGTTGTCGGATTTCCGTCACGGATTAAAATGGTTCATGTTCAAACATGCACAGTTGTACCAGGACACTCCTTTAATGGTGAAACGGATTAGACATCGACCGTTGCGATTGTTTGGAATCTGTCGATGCAGGAGCGGTCGTTTTGATCTGAAAGAACCTGAACCACCCCTGTCCGAGCAGACGGGCTGTTGTCCGGATGTGACGAACGCCCCTTCATCGGATGACATGAATGGCGATTGTCGGGGCATCGAGTGTTTCCATGATGGTGCGGGAGAAGGGATTCGAACCCTTGAACCACTAAGGACGGGATCTTAAGTCCCGCGCCTTTGGCCAGCTCGGCCACTCCCGCGGATGTATGCGGTATCGTGCCACCGTTTTAATTGATTGGGTTCCCCATAAATACGAACATCCCGATGACCCGCCAGATGTCCTACAGGATCCCTTCGGAGGACGAGGTCGCCAAGGCGATCGAGAACGTCCTGGTACGCACACCGCACATGCGTTCGCAGAGGGAGCTCTGCGACGCGGTCTCGGCGGAGCTCATGTGCCTGGACACGGACTACCGCGTCGGGCCGGAGAGGATCCGCAGGATAGGCATCTCCAGGCAGCTGTTCAAACTTGAGATAAAGTACGCGGACAAGGGGAGACCGGCGGGCAAATGGTGCCCGGTGTGCGGCTCGATCCTGCTGTCAGTAAGGAACAGGACCCTGGACGGGAAGACGGTGGAGCTCATGCGCAGATGCAAGGTCTGCGGATACTCCGCGAAGGGCAACTGCTCCAAGCCGGCGAGATACGTCATCGAGAGGAGGGTCTGACACGGACAGAATCGAGAGAGCTGAGAAGCTCCGCGAGGCGGAGAGACTGTTGAACGAAGCGGCCGACCTGATCGACGAAGCCCTGCATATGTCCGGGATCGAGCAGCGGGCGGGTGGCGCCTCGGGCACAGTCCGCAGGATCGCATCCGACCCCTCCGACGGAGGGAGCCTGCACAACCTGGCTCTGGACCTGGAGAGGCTGGAGGAGGATCCCGGCTGGACCCAACCACTCGTGTCCCCAAAGAACCTCTTCGACCGCAAAGCTTTATGACGGCCGGGACATTCGAGTCGGCAGAGGGCTCAAATGAAGATTTGGGAGTTTGCGAAAGTCAACGGTTCTTCGATCAAAGTGGACAGCTGGATGTCCGACACGATGGGTCTCGTCGACGGGGGCTACGTGTACAGCACCATCTTCAAGCATCCCGCGGAGGGTCCCAAGGACTACGAGATAATCCTGTCCGTCTTCCCGCAGGAGAACTACCGCACGCTCACCCACATCACGATGTACCTGGATGACGTCCCCGGATCCAGCGCTCAGGCGGCCAACTTCCTGGCGTCCAAGGAGATCAACATCCTGAACTCCGCGTCCCTGAACGGCATCTCGGACACAGTCATCGTGTGGAAGCTCATGGCCGACATGAACTTCGCCGGAGAGGTCGACATCCTCAGGGACGAGTTCGAGGCCCTCAAGGCGAAGAACGACCCCAGTGTCTCCAAGATCAAGAGGATCGACTTCAAACCTGCAGAGATCGGAAGGTTATTCAAGGGCAACATGTCCGGCGGGAAGGAGGAGCTCCGCCGCGGATACCCCTCGAGCATCAAGAACGGATGCTTCGACGTCGCCGACCAGTACGGTGACATCCTCCCGGACATCGACGGGAAGAACGTCCTCATCACCATGGACGCGGACTCCTGGATCCTGTCCATCACATTCTTCAAGGAGCAGACCCGCCTGGTCAAGGTGGGCATGGAGATCCCGGACTGCCCAGGCAGCATCACCCAGGCCCTCACGGTGATCGCAGACTGGAACGTCAACCTGATCTCCGTCTTCAGCAAGGTGAAGATCTGCTACGAGACCATGTATCTCGAGCTCGTCATGGACATATGCAAGAGCAACAAGTCCTTCCGCGAGATATGCGACACACTCCCCGCGGCGATGGACGAGCTGAACGGCATCTTCCTCGTCAAGGAGCTCACAGAGCTGAGCTGACATGAGGCTGCCCAAGACGTCCCGCAGGCCGTGCGCTCCGCTCGGGGAGCTCTACCTCGGACGCGGCGACTACGTGGCCGGCGGGGCGCAGAGCCTCCCGTTCCTGGACCTGGACGGGGCCAGAAGGAGGAGGCCGCTGGTATTCGGCCAGGTCACGGACGACCTCTCCTCGTACCCCTCCCTAGCGGCCGACATGTTCTCCGGCCGCCAGACCGACCCGGAGGAATGGGCGGTGATGTGGAAGGAGATCGGAGCTGACGGTGTCTGGATCGACCTGAGAAGCGGGAACCCGGAAATCGTTCGCAGGATATACGAACGCACACGCCTTCCCGTCGCCGTCTCCGCAGACGATGATGTGCTGGAGGGGGTGTCTCGCATCGACGACTGCTCCATGATACTCATCGGCAGGAACGGGCCTTACGGAGGGCCTCGCGGACGCCACGCGACAGCTGTCGGCGGTTCCACCGCGGACGAGATATCAGAACGCTGCTCCGCCGCAGGCGACGGACAAGACATTGTTATCGACCTCGGAGGGTTCTCTATGGGCCAGGGACTGTCCCGCAGCGTGGAACTGGCGGAGGAGGTCCGCCGCAGAGCCCTGAACGATGATACGACCCTCAGACATCCCACCATGTGCAGCACCGTCCGCTGCTGGGATGCAGGATTCCCCGATGCTAGGGT
Source organism: Methanomassiliicoccaceae archaeon DOK (assembly GCA_009911715.1). Taxonomy (NCBI): domain Archaea; kingdom Methanobacteriati; phylum Thermoplasmatota; class Thermoplasmata; order Methanomassiliicoccales; family Methanomassiliicoccaceae; species Methanomassiliicoccaceae archaeon DOK. Next base: position 1,657,724 of record CP047880.1, read on the forward strand.
CGCATCCATGTGGGAGGCCGAGGCGGCTCTGGCCGCCATGATGGCCGGGACGGACATACTGATCGTGAGAGGCCCCGGCGCGGCGGATATGGCCCGCGTCTACGGGGAGGAGCTGGCGGACCTGTGATACCATGGCCGGGATAGAAGTCGACGGGGTTTGGGTTTCGCCGGAGGAACGCGCCTTCGCATTGTCGGTGTCGGACATCCTGTACGGGGATATGCTGACAGACCGCATCTCCACGATCGCGGCCCTGGCCGCCGAACATCCCCGCCTGAGGTTCGTCTGCGTCAGGAACGACTCGATGGATCCGGCGCTGTTCTCCGCCGCGACCGAAGCTGCTGCGGGCACCGGACTCGGCCTGATCCTCGAATCGGCAGACCCCGTGTGCCTGCGCGAGGCGGCGTCAACGGTCCCCGGCCACAAGCCGCTCCTGTGCATCACGGACTCCGACCGCCTGGGGGAGACCGCTGTGCTGTCCGCCGTGACGTCGTGTCCGATGTCCGTGCCGGGCATGGACACCGAGTCCCTGATGGACAACGTGGAGACCTCTGAGGACTGCGGAGCCGCCGGGATCGTCCTGTGCCCCGGTTGCCCGAACATGAAGGGATGCCTGGAGATCAACACGGACCTGCAGAGGCTCGAGACCGAGCACTCCTTCCCACAGGCGTGCCATCCCGTGATGACCCGCACCTGGTCAGGGGAGTACGCCCTGTCTGTTGCCTCGGTGTCGGTGATGCGTCACGGAGCGCTTGTCGTACTGGACGACCTCGATGCCGACGGCTGCGACGTGCTCCAGTCCCTTATGGATAATTTTTGAGCGATACAGGTTTTAAGTCATCATAGACCCATCCATCATCATGCGCATCGCGAACTTCAGGAGAACGGACACCGTCTCCCTCCCCGGCCTGTACCTCTCATCGGTGGGCGTCTCCACCGACGACGGCCCCGGCGTCAACGAGACGGAGGTCGCCAACTCGATAAACGGGGACAAGGACTCCCTGGACGGGATCCTCTTCCGCGGCGTAGAGACGGACGTGCTGGAGGTGGACGGGATACACAAACTCATCCGTGTTCTGAGACCGCCTCATGCGAGATGCGTCATCGAGACCAACGGCTCCAGACCGACAGTCCTGGACGACCTCGTGGGCGCAGGTTACGCGGACATCGTGTCGTTCGTCTTCGACAGGTACCCCAAGAAATGCCAGCTGGACTCCATGAGGATCGCCAGGGACGGGGACTGCAGATTCGCGGTGACCGTCGTCACCGAGCCGCAGCGCCTGACGGTGGAGGACGTCCTGGACCTCGGCGACCACATAAAGGGCGCCATGCTCCTGCAGATAAAGCGCTCGTCGGAGCCCGGGGCCCTCCAGTACAAGAAAAGCGAGATATCCTCCCTGGCCAAGTCCATGAAGGGCACGGCCAAGGAGGTCAGGATTGTTTGAGATCACCTGCAGAACGAGGAGAGCACCGCGCCGTTGGCGGCTCCGAGGGAGCGGCTGCTGCAGTTGACGTACCTCAGGGGGACGTCGACCTCCTCCTTGAAGCGGGCGATGATCTTCGGATCCTTCGCGAACATGCCTGCCGACAGACCGCATTCGGTGTTCTGGATCTCCTCAAACGCGGCGTCCAGGGAATCCACGACCTTGATGTTCAGGATGGGGAGGCCCGAGTCCATGTAGCTGAGGTCGTTCTCGTCGTCCAGACCGGACACGACGATGGGGGACACGTAGAGGTCGGACACGCCCATGGCGACAGGGGCCTTGGAGATGACGAACGGAAGGTTCTCCTGATAGAGCGAGACGAAGCGCTTTGCCGCGTCCTTGCTTATGATCGGTCCGGTGAAGGTCACATCGTCCACGGGGTCACCCACGCGCAGATCCTTCATGATCTCGGAGACCGCCTCGACGAGACGCTTCTGCTCATCCATGGTGACTATGACCTTGGAGCAGGAGTACAGACGCTGACCGCTGTACGCGAACGCGGAATCGACGATTGACCTCGCCGCGGCCTTCATGTCGGCCGGCCTGTAGACTATGGCGGGGTTCATGCCCTTGATGTCGTTGATGAACCTCAGCTCGTCGTCCACCTGGAGGAACATGAGGTCCTCGAGCCTGTCCCCGGATCCGCTCGCCGCGATGCCCACGACGCGCATGTCGTTCGCCAGGGCCTCCGTGGACTCGTCCTTCCTGTCGACGACCAGGTTCAGGACGCCGTCAGGCAGACCGTACCTCTCCATGGACTCGTAGAACGAGTAGACCGGCAGAGGGCAGTGCTTGGACGGGTTCATGACGACGGTGTTTCCCGCGACCATGGCCGCCACAGCGTACGCGACGGGGGATGCCATGGGAGAGTTGTGGGCGGAGATGACCGCCCAGACACCCAGCGGCTTGCCCTTGTGGGAAGCCGCGTCCGCCAGAATCCCCTCCACTGCTGCGATGAGCGAGTCGACCTCGGAGACAGCGTCCTCGCGGACCATGCCCGAGCTCACGGTGACCATGGCGGCGTAATACAGCCTCCTGGCCTTCAGCAGCGTCAGGTACTTCTCGAAGTACGCCGCGCGCTCCGACACCGGGACCTCCGACCATGTCTCGAAGGCCTTCTTCGCCGCCTCGACGGCCTCGGCCATGATGCCCTCCTCGGGCTCCTGGAACCTGCCGTACGTGATGGAGTCGTCTATCGGGCTGGAGACGATGAAATCCGTTCCGGATGCGACCTTCATCCCACCGTAGTAGCTGGGGAAGTCCCTCTTCTCTCCGCCGAGGACCTGGTCGATCATCTTCTCGTACTCCCTGCCCTCATCGGTGGTCTGCAAATCTGGGTAGTCTGACATGATGGCAGACGTATCGGAAGAATCGGATTAAGATGTTACCGCCGAAAGACGATGCAGGAAAATCGGGAGATGGTGGACCCGGCCGGATTTGAACCGGCGACCTCCGCCGTGTGAAGGCGACGTCATAACCCCTAGACCACGAGTCCGTTAGCCCCCCGAGAACATGACCTTATTTAAAACTAAGGCTGAGTCGGAGAACCACATGGTGGGCCCGGCCGGATTTGAACCGGCGACCTTCGCCTTGTAAGGGCGACGTCATAACCCCTAGACCACGGGCCCGTGATTGCTGGAATATGACTATAATATAAAAACCCGTATGGAACACGACGTCGTTTGTTAAATACCAGAACCTCATTGGCTCTTCCTAGGCGATTGTAGTCCAGCGGTTAGGACGGGAGCTTCCCAAGCTTCTGACCCGGGTTCGATTCCCGGCAATCGCACCATCTCTTCTAATTTCGATGCTTTTGATGGGGGTTTCCCGTCGCCGGAGGAAAATAGAGGGCAACGGTAAGCGGTTTGGTGAGAGTGGACCTGTTCAGTCGTCGCCCGTCCTGATCCTTATCGACCTCTCCACCGGGATGACGAATATCCTGCCGTCACCCGGATTCCCTGTCTCGGCGGACCTGCGGATCGTCTCGATGACCCTTTCCACATCCCCGTCATCCACGACCGACTCGATCTTCACCTTCTCGATCTCGTCGACGACGAACTCTCCGACCCTGGTCGTGAAGGTGAGGCCCATCTGCTCCCCGCGTCCGGTGACGTGGGATATCGTCATGCCGTTGATCCCGATGTCCCTCAGCGCGTCCTTCACGCACTGGAGGCGCTCGGGCCTTATCACTGCCATTACCATCTTCATCTCGATCACCTCACATCAGGTAGGACGGCTCCCCGTGCTCGATCGTGTCGGCACCGATCATCTGCTCGCTCTCGGTGAGCGCCGCACCCTTCCTGCTTCCCGCGTTCCTCAGAACATAGTCGATGGCCTTCATTATGACGAAGGACACGACGAAGCAGTACACCATTGTGATGACGACCGAGACCACCTGCCCGGCGAACAGGTTCACGGAACCCTCGATGAGTCCGCCGTAGCCCGCGTAGGATGCAGTGGCGAATATCCCCACCGAGATCGCACCCCATATGCCTCCAAAGCCATGGACGCCCATGACGTCGAGCGCATCATCGATGCCGCTGCGACCACGCATGAATATGATTCCGAAGTAGCACACGACGGCCGCGACCGCGCCGATTGGGACTGCCGCCCAGGGTTCCACGTATCCGCATCCGGGCGTGATCCCGACCAGTCCTGCCAGAACGCCGGCGCACAGACCTGTCACGCTGACACGTCCTACGTGGAGGTACTGGACCACGATCCACACGACGGTCGAGACGCAAGAGGCAACGAACGTGTTGACGCCTGCCAGGACCGCGATGTCGTTGAACGACCCTGCGGAACCGCAGTTGAACCCGAACCATCCGACCCACAGGGCCGCGCAGCCGATGAACATCAGGGGGACGTTGTGGGACCTGCCCTTGGAGATCCTCCCGCTCCTGCCGCCTATCGCAATCGCCGCGGCTAAGCCGCTGACTCCGGAGCAGATGTGGACGACCGTCCCTCCGGCGAAATCGACGTTGGGGAGACCGACCTCGGCCAGGGAGTGTATGAGACCTCCTCCCCAGACCATGTGCGCCATCGGGGCGTACACCGCCAGGGACCACAGCGCCATGAACACCAGGATCGCGGAGTACCTGACCCTCTCGGCCGTGGCACCGAAGACTATGCAGGCTGTCAGCAGGGCGAAGGTCCCCTGGAAGAGCATGTACTCGTAGGACGGGATGCCACCGTCCTCCCCTGTGAGGGAGAGTCCGGATCCGAACAGAGCGTCGAGCCCTCCGACGAGGGGCCCGTCGCCTGTGAGTGCCAGGGAGTATCCGACGGCCCACCACACGACCCCTGACACGGCCATGACACCGATGCACTGGGCAATGATGGACGTCATGCTCTGCTTCCTCAGCATGCCACCGTAGAACAGTGCGATCGCCGGGGACATGATGAACACCAGCATCGTGCAGAGGAAGATGAAGACGGACGAGACCACATCCGTCGTGGAATCCTCGGTCGCCGCGGACACCTCCGGGATCACGAACATCGTGATGGCCAGAAGTGCGACAAGAGCCGAGGCGACCCATGCAATCATCTTCAAATTTATTCACCTTTTGAATGTTTGAATCCTTTCATCAGGATATTCTGGACAAATGTCTAATCATATTTCAAGATTATCTGTGAATATCTAGGATTTCAACTAAAATAAAGATGGAATGACATAAAATCAGACTAAAATTGGATGTTAATACTGTCCATATGGATCGAAATAGACATTTGTCTAATTGAAAAACAGGAAGGCCGTTTAAGATGGGAGAATGTGAAAGGGTTTGCTGCTGTGGCCTGAGAGGTCACAGGAGGGACTTGGCCTCGTCGGGCGTCATGTCCAGGGCCTTGAGCATGTACTCGAGGGCTTTCTTGCCGTACGGGGCACGGGCCTTAGGGTCCTCCATAATCTCGCCGTAGGTGGCCATGACGTTGTTGTAGTACTCTATAGCGAACTCCGAGTACAGGGATGCGGACATGGACTCGTCCATCTCGGCGGCCTCGCAGTAGGCCTTCTCAGCCTCGTCGTACTTGTTGACGGAGATGCAGAACAGGCCGTAGGACTGGTAGTAGTCCACGCGGTCCCCGTCGAGCTCGATGGCCTTCTTGTAGGCGTCCATGATCTCCTGGACATCCACCTTCGCACCGAACATGCCGGAAGCATAGTTGCCGCACTCGGCCTTGTAGTACCAGACATCGGCGTTGTCGGGGAGCTCCGCTGCGAGCTTCTTGAACGCCGTGTACGCTTTTTTGAAATCTCCCTCGTCCATCGCCTTCATCGCGTTGGCGATCTTCTTCTCGGGGGTTGCCTCTGCCATGGACGGGCAGTTAACCAGGGACCGATATATATGCTACCGATAAGGCTTATAAACGGACCCTCGGATGGATTCCCATGAGACCCTGGGAGACCGCTCTGTCCGGACTCAACCTGTCCGGCTTCTCCGTGCGCGAGACCTCGATCCCGCCCTATGACGGCCAGACTGTCGCGAGATGCAGGAGGATGTGCGAGGACAACCTGTGCGGCAAGTACGGGACCAACTGGGCCTGCCCACCCGGGTTCGACGAGCACATGGACACGCTCGCGGAGGGATTCTCGTCCGCCCTCCTGGTAAGCAGGACGTTCCCCTGCGACCCGCACGACGAGGGGAAGGTCCAGGAGTTCAACACGCTCATGAAGACGACGGTGAGGGGAATCCTGTCCAGGCTCCGCGACGCGGAGATCGGATGCAGGGGGTTCTCCGACGGGGGGTGCGACATCTGCCCGGAGTGCACCTACCCCGAGCCGTGCAGGCATCCGGACCTGGTGCTGCCGTCCGTGTCCATAGTGGGCATCGACATGGAGTCGTACCTCGCATCCGTGGGGGAGACGTTCGAGTTCAGGGACGACGCGGTCACGTTCTACGGCGTGATTCTCATCGCCTGACCGTCCCATCACGTGCCCATGCGTCCGGGGTGGCGCACGCACACCCGCGCGATATTCTTTTAATAATTATCTCGGATAACCGCACGAAGGTCTTGACGATGGACAGAGAAACCGTTGAGAGGGTCGCCCGTACGGCCCACATCAGACTCACAGAGGAGGAGATCGAGAGGTACAGCGCGGACCTCGGCGAGATCCTCGGATACTTCGAGCTTCTGGACGAGGCTCCGGAATCGGACAAGCGCGGCATCAACCCCATCGAGGTGGCGGACGTCCTCAGGGACGACGAGCCCCGCATGGACATCGACGCGGACGTCCTGCTCAGAGACATGGACACCTACGAGAGATACGTAAGGGGGCCGAGGCTGTCATGAGCATGAGATCAGTCCTGGAGAGCCTCGAGTCCGTGAACTCGAAGTACGGGATGTTCCACGACAGGACCCACGAGACCGACCCCGGGGACGCGAAGTTCCTGTTCTCCGCCAAGGACAACCTGACGTCCAAGGACATGGAGACATGCGCGGGATCCAGAATCCTGGAGGGGTACCGCCCCGCGTTCGACGCCACCGCCATCGCCAGGATGAGGGAGGCGGGCGGCATGCTCATCGGAAAGACCAACATGGACGAGTTCGGGTTCGGTACGTTCTCGACCAACTCCGGATTCGAGATCCCCAGGAACCCCTACGACCTGGAGAGGGCCTGCGGGGGCTCCTCCGGCGGATCCGCCTGTGCCGCGGCGGTCTTCGAGGACCACGTGTCGCTGGGAGTGTCCACCGGCGGATCGATCTGCTGCCCCGCCAGCTTCTGCGGGGTCTACGGCATCGCGCCCACGTACGGACGCGTGTCCAGATACGGACTCATCGACTACGGCAACTCCCTGGACAAGATCGGAGTGCTCTCCGCGAAGGCCGGGGACCTCAGGAAGTACATCGGCGTCATCGCCGGCAGGGACGAGAAGGACCCCACCTCCTGCGTCCAGCCGGAACTCGTCAACGCGGGCAGGAAGATGAAGTCGGTCGCCGTCCCGAAGGAGGGCATCGAGGGCCTCTCCAAGGATGTGGAGTCCGCCTTCAACAAGGCCCTGGACGAGCTCAGGCGCATGGGGATCGATGTCGAGACGGTCGACATGCCCTCCCTGAGGTACGCCATGCCCGCATACTACGTCCTGGCCACGTCCGAGGCGTCCACCAACCTCGCAAGGTACGTCGGCATGAGGTACGGCAGGCAGGACGGAGACCTGTCCCTGAAGTTCGACGACTGCTTCTCCGGCGTGCGTTCCAAATACTTCGGCGACGAGGCGAAGAGGAGGATCCTCTTAGGTACGTTCACCAGGATGGCCGGGTACAGCGACAGGTACTACTCCAAGGCCAGGCAGGTCAGGCAGGTCGTCATAGACGACTACAAGAGGGTTCTGAAGGACCACGACGCGGTCCTCGCGCCCACCATGCCGTTCACAGCCCCCAGGTTCGACGACATCTCGAAGATGTCCGCACTCGACAGCTACAAGGCGGACTATCTGACGGTCCCCGCCAACATAGCGGGAACCCCCCACATGTCGGTCCCCTGCGGATACGGATCCGACGGCATGCCCATAGGCATGCAGTTCGTCGCCGACCACTGGGACGAGGACGTCCTCTTCTCCATGGCCGAGGCCTGGGAGAGGGAGTTCGATATCAGGAGACCGGAGGTGGCCCAATGAAGATAGGTCTGGAGATACACGTTCAGCTGCCGACCAAGACGAAGATGTTCTGCTCCTGCCCGGCCACGGACGCCCCGGGGCCGAACACCCACGTGTGCCCCACATGCCTCGGTATGCCCGGGTCCAGGCCCGTCCTGAACAGGAAGGTGCTCGAGTACGGGATCATGCTCGCCAAGCTCCTCGGATGCAAGGTCGCCGACACGACCTGGTTCTCCAGGAAGACGTACTTCTACCCGGACATGTCGAAGAGCGTGCAGATCACGCAGTACGACAACCCCATCGGGGAGGGTGGCGTCTACTACCTCAACGGCAAGAAACCGATCAGGATCACGAGGATCCACGTGGAGGAGGACCCTGGGAAGACCAAGAGGGTCGGGGACCTGTCCTCCCTCGTGGACTACAACCGCTCGGGCATCCCCCTGGCGGAGATCGTCACTGAGCCGGACATATCCACCCCCGCCGAGGCCAGGGAGTTCCTCGGACAGCTGATCCAGGACATCAGGTGCGTCATCGACATCCCTGGCGACGGGGAGAGGAGCATCCGCTGCGACTGCAACATCTCCGTCGGCAAGGAGAGGGTCGAGGTCAAGAACGTCACCGGGCTGAAGAACGTCGAGAGGGCCCTGACCTTCGAGGTCGTCCGCCAGACGAAGATCCTCAAGGCCGGCGGGAAGATCGACAGGGAGACCAGGCGCTTCGACGAGGAGCGCGGGGTCACCATCAGCGTCAGGAAGAAGGAGTTCGAAGCCGACTACGGCTACATCGACGAGCCCGACCTCGGGGTCTACCACATCAGGGAGATGGCCGAGTCCATCAAAATCAGGGAGAGCCCTCAGAAGATGACGGTCAGGCTGTCCCAGCAGTACGGCATCGACCAGAAGATGGCCAAGCAGCTCGTCAACACGTCCGTGACCCTGGCGGAGCTGTTCGAGGAGGTCGCCGCGAAGCACGGGACCCAGAACGCCGTGAAGTGGGTTGCCGGACCCGTCAGCTCCAACTGGAAGTCCCTGGAGACCAGCGGCGCCGACGTCCACGACGTCATCGGCATCGTGGACAGGTTCACCGCGGGCGAGATCACCGACACCGAGTGCGGAATCGAGATCAAGTGCCTGATGACGGGCGAGGACCTCGAGTCCGTCAAGGGCGCGTCGGGAGACCTGGACAAGATCGTCAACGACTACCTGGACCAGAACCCCGGCATCATCGAGGACTACAGGAAGAACGACAAGGCGGCCAACAAGGCCATCGGGTTCGTCATGAAGAACTCGGGCGGGAGCTACTCCTCCGCCGAAGTCGTCGAGGCCGTAAAGAGGCTCATCGAGTCCAGGCTCTGAGAAACCAAAGGCGGCCGGGCCCGTCCCGGTCGTCATTTCTTTCCACCTCCGCATCCGAATCGGACTGCACCCTGGCGCACGTGTTTTGCCGGAATCATCCACATAATCGCATCTCTACCATACCCCCACGCGGTATCTGGCTATGATCAATCCGCAGAACACAGCGACCAGTTGGAAGCTACGTCCATCATACACGAACAACGGGTTTTTATAGAACGAATCTAGTTGTCACTATCATCCAACTGGAAGGTTGATAAAGTGAACACGAAACAGATTGCGGTCATCGCGGCCGTCATCGTCATCATCGTCGCCGCTGCGGCGGTTGCCCTCATGCCGAGGGACGGTGGCGAGAAGAAAGGTGGCCTGTACACGCTCGACGCGGACGTCGTCGAGGTCACGATGGGCGGGATCACGGCCAGCCCCAAGATCGTTGATTCCATCGAGAGCCTGTACTCCGACATCTACGGGGACCTGGTCGACGACACCCTCACCATCGAGGATGCGATGGCCGACACCGCGTTCTGGGATAAGTACTGCACGTACGAGCCCATGATCACCGACAACGGCGACGGCACGTTCACAGTGGTCTCCACTGACGGCAAGAACCCCGTCGAGATCGAGCTCGGGGTCATGGACAAGATGATCTCCACCAGCACGATCTACCTCACCACGATATACTACCTGGTCTGCATGAAGTACGGGGAGACACCGTACTCCGAGGAGGCCCTCGCCAACGAGGCCCTTGTGGCGGAGTACCAGAGGGTCGTCGCAGGCGGCACCACCCTGGACTACATCCGCACGAACACCGAGCTCAGGGACTACTTCGACGCCGACAAGTACATCGACGGAGGCGCCAACACCCTCAGCAACTACGAGACCGAGACCCTCGCCCAGAACATAAAGGACGCCGGTTCCGACGGCTCCAATGTGGTCCTCATCGCATCCGGGGGGATGCGCGCGTCCAGCGTGAACCTCCCGCTCGTCGACGAGACCGTGAGGGCGGCAGGCGGACAGGCAGGGATATTCCTGAGCGTCACCGACATCCCGGAGGCCTTCGCATCCATCGAGCTGCTCGGATACCTGTTCGGCTACGGCGACTACGTGGAGCCCATGATCCAGGATCTCCAGGAGAGGCTGTACAAGATCTACTACTCCCTGCAGAACACGGAAGAGACCCACAAGATCTACTGGGAGACCTACGACGGCACGTCGGTCAGGCTCTCCGGCATGTCCGGGGAGATCGTGGACTTCTTCGGCTGGGACGACTCCCTCGTCACCGGAGGGGAGGTCGACACCGAGACCATCCTGATGGAGAAGCCGGACATACTCATATTCTACACCAACGACCAGCGCTCCGACGATGAGAAGATGAGAGCCTGACCGTTCAACCGAGGGGGCGACCCCTCACCTTTACCAGGACAGGACGGAAATGAGCGAGATCACGGACTACGACGGGATCCAGGAGTTCAGGAGGAGGTCACGGCGCAGGGCGGCGGTGGCCATAGGAGCCACTGCGCTGTTCTTCGTCGCCGCCTTCCTGCTGTGCATGTGCCTCGGGAACTACACCATGTCCCCCAGCGAGGTCTTCAACGGGATCTTCGGCATCGGGGACGCAGGCTCGGTCCAGATAGCCCGCGACGTCCGTCTCCCCAGGGTCATATGCGCCGTGCTTGTAGGCGCCGCGCTCTCCGTGGCCGGCCTGACCATGCAGAGCCTTTTCAAGAACCCCATGGCCTCGCCGACGGTTCTGGGAATCTCCCACGGAGCGTCCTTCGGCGCCTCCATGGCCATCTCGTTCGGTATAGGTGCGGGCGTCTTCGGGACGTACAGCACGTCCGTGATGGCCTTCGTGTTCTGCTTCGTCACGATGGCTCTCGTCTACGCGATCGCCCGCACGAGGTACGGCATCTCGACCGTGACCCTGCTGCTGTCGGGGGTGGCGGTGGGAGCGTTCTTCAACGGGCTCGTCTCACTGATCCAGTACGTCGCGGACGAGGACACCCTGCAGGAGATTGTCTTCTGGACCATGGGCAGCTTCAACAAGTGCAACTGGGACTCCGTGCCCGTGGCGCTCATACCGATACTCATCGGGATCGTCATGACCGTCCTCATCAACAGGGAGCTCAACATGATCTCGGCCGGCGAGGAGCAGGCCGCCAACATGGGAGTGAACGTGCGCAACGTCCGCATCATCGCCATTGTGGCCACCTCCCTGTGCGTGGCCGGATCGGTCGCGGTGTCCGGGACCATAGGGTTCGTGGGTCTGATCATACCCCATGTGTTCAGGATGCTGGTCGGACCCAACCACAAGCTCCTGATCCCTCTCTGCATCTTCGGCGGTGCGGCGTTCCTGATGATTATGGACACCGTGGCCAAGGCCGGGTTCGAGATGTCGTTCCCGGTGGGCGTGCTCACCTCGCTCCTGGGCGCGCCCTTCTTCATATACATACTAAAAACACGCAAGAAGGAGGTGTGGGAGTAACATGGTTGAGCTGGACATAGAGGATGTGTGCTTCTCTTACCCTTCCAGGGACATCCTTAAGGACATCGAGTTCAAGGCAGAGCAGGGCGAGATCCTCGGGATCATAGGACAGAACGGCTGCGGGAAGACCACGCTGCTGAAATGCATAAACTCTACCCTCTCGCCGAAGAAGGGGATCGTGACCGTCGACGGCAAGGCCGTGGAGTCGATGACGAAGAAGGAGATAGCCCGCAGCATGGGGTTCGTCATGCAGACGACCAGCACCACGTTCCCGTTCACAGTCTACGAGACCGTCATGATGGGGCGCTACTCCCGCAAGGACGCCCTCGACTCCGAGAAGGAGGAGGACACGCGGATAGTGTACCAGGCGCTGAAGGACACCGGGACCCTGAAGTTCGCCGACCGCGACATAGACGAGCTCAGCGGGGGCGAGAGGCGCAGGGTGATGATAGCCAGGGCGCTGGTCCAGGAGCCCGACATCCTGCTGCTGGACGAACCCACGCTCCACCTCGACATCAACCACCAGTTCGACCTGATGGACCTCATCACCAAGCTCTCCAGGGAGAAGAGCATGCTCGTCGTGATCGTCACCCACGACCTCGTCCTGGCGGCGAGATACTGCGACAGGGTGATAGCGATAGAGCACGGCGAGATCGCCGCCATGGGCAGGACGAGGGACGTCCTGACCACGGACAACATGCGCAGGATATTCGACATCGAGGCGGAGGTCAACGAGGATCCGCGTGTGGGCCTGAACGTCACGATCCTGGGGAAATCCAAGACCGATCCCGAGGACTGCCGATATCGCACCGCGTCCTGAGGGCATCCTGGGTCACACCAGGAACCTCTCCACCTCCGCCGAGAGCGCATACCTGTTTTTGAGCGACGAAATCGCCGCCATGTTGTCCGAACGGGAGTGGGCGTCCAGAGCGGATTCGTCCTCCCAATGCTCTACGAGCAGCACATGTCCCGGGTCTTCCATGGATGCGAAATACTCGTATCCCAGGCAGCCTCCCTCTGCACGTACCCTCTCCAGGACACCTTCGGATACCATGTCCTCTACGAAACGACGCGCACTGTCACCGTCCCCTCTGTAGTGTACGTTGATTACCACTTTCATCGGACCACGCGACGAGATGCCGTTCCGCCCATATGATGGCTGCACTCAGTTGCCCTTCTTCGTGCCCTTGGTTCCCTTGATGTTCCTGATTCCCATAATCATGCATGACCCTCTAGATGGATGTTGGCCGGACCGCTGTACTCGTACGGTCCGGCCGTGCCGGAGCCGCCGGCACAATGTCACTGCATCCTACAACAACGCCTCCGTATTTATTTTTTAGGAATTCCTAAACAATTGTTCTCACATACATTACAAAGATTACAGTATAATGTTATTATATTTCAAAAGCATCTGGAACATGTCAACATGATTGACAGGAAATGAAGATGGATAGAACGATCAACGTCGCCGGAAGGTCAATGTACAAAGCACCTGCCGATCTGACACGTGTGACCTTGGACATCGAAGGCACCAACAGGACCTACGAAGGCGCGATAAGGGCATGTGCCGACAACGGTCGCGAGATCAAGGACAGGCTGGAATCCATCGGTCTGAGACGGGAGTCTCTTAAGACGGTATCGCAGACCGTGAAACCGCATTACAAGGAGATTTCCTACAGAGACGTCGACGGTGACAAGACATACAAAAGGGTCAAGGACGGTTTCGAGTTCAGCAACGTGCTGAGGTTCGAGTTCCCAAACGATAACGAGATCCTAGCAAAGGCGATGGGGTCGATGATGGCTGCGACATGCCAACCGGACGTACGCATTTCGTTCCTCAACAGCGATCCCGTGCGCTGCAGGGAAGCGGCGATAGCCGATGCCGCCAAGGATGCCAGACGCAAAGCGGAGATCCTCGCGGAGGCGATGGGATGCAGGTTGGGACCTCTGATGGACGTGTCATATGGCACCCAGATGAGCCGTGACCGCTACGAGAACGACGGTTTCGCCCTGTGCTGCGCCTCTGCCACAGAGGACCTGGACCTCGATATCGACCCGGAGGACGTCACGTTCAACGAGACCGTCGATGCTGTATGGGGGATAGTGGACTGAGAACGATGGAAATGGAAGGGGGTGACCCCTTCCGGTTTCGGATCACTCCTCTGACAGGTCCTCGACATCGCTGAAGTCGATGTCGCCCGCCAGGGAGATGATCTGGAGCTCCTCGAGCTTGGAGTCGTCGACCTTCTCAGGGGAGCCGTCCAGCAGGGACACGGCCCTCTTGTTCTTGGGGAATGCGATGACCTCCCTGATGGTGTCCTTGTTCAGGAGGATGGCGCAGAGCCTGTCGACTCCGATGGCGATTCCACCGTGCGGAGGAGCACCGTAGCTGAGGGCCTCCACGAAGAATCCGAAGTTCTCCTCGATCCTCTCGTCGTCCAGACCGAGCTTGTGGAACACCGCCTTCTGGAGGTCGGCGTTGTGGATACGAAGGGATCCCGAACCCAGCTCGTTGCCGTTCAGGCACAGGTCGAAGCATGCTCCTCCGACATACTCGTCATCGAGGTCGTTCTGGGGCAGGACGAACGGGTGGTGGAACGCGTCGTACTTACCGGAGACGGGGTCGATCTCGAACATGGGGCACTCGTCCATCCAGAAGAACTGGAACTGGTTCTCGGGGATCAGTCCGAGGTCCTCGGCGATCTTCTTCCTGACGAAACCTCCGCCCTCGTAGGTGGCCTTCCAGGGTCCGGCGATGAGGAACAGCACGTCGCCCTCCTCGGCGTTCATGGTGGTCTTGATGTTCTCGAGGATCTCGGGTGTGAAGTACTTCGTGATGTTGGACTCGAGCTTGCCGTTCTCGACCCACATCCATGTAAGTCCTCCGAGACCGACCTTCTTGGCGTAGTGGATGTACCTGTCCCTGTCGTTCCTTCCGATCTTGTCCCCGGCGATGTCCTTCTTCAGGTTCATTCCGGCGACGATGCCTCCCTCGGCGATGACGTTCTGGAAGATCTTGTAGGGAGCATCCCTCACGACGTCGGTCAGCTTGACGTACTCGAGACCGTACCTCATGTCGGGCTTGTCGGATCCGAACCTCTCCATGGCGTCGCGGTAGGCGATGTGGGGGAACGGGATCTTCAGCTCCTCGTTGTAGAGGCCCTTCCAGATGTAGGACATCATGCCCTCGATCATGTCCTGGATGTCCTTCATGTCCACGAACGACATCTCCATGTCCAGCTGGGTGAACTCGGGCTGCCTGTCCTTCCTTGAGTCCTCGTCGCGGAAGCACCTGGCCACCTGGTAGTAGCGGTCCATGCTGGCGACCATGAGCATCTGCTTGAACAGCTGAGGGGACTGGGGCAGGGCGTAGAACGTACCGGGGTGGACCCTGGACGGAACGATGTAGTCCCTGGCTCCCTCGGGTGTGGACCTTCCGAGCATGGGCGTCTCGATCTCGAGGAACCCGTTCTGCTCCAGATACTGCCTGGCGAGGTGGACGAGC
Organism: Methanomassiliicoccaceae archaeon DOK; assembly: GCA_009911715.1. NCBI lineage: Archaea > Methanobacteriati > Thermoplasmatota > Thermoplasmata > Methanomassiliicoccales > Methanomassiliicoccaceae > Methanomassiliicoccaceae archaeon DOK. Next base: position 1,673,144 of record CP047880.1, read on the forward strand.
TTGCTCCTGAAGACCATGGACTGGATCATCTCGGTCCTCCTGAGGTCCAGGTACCTGTATTTCATCCTGATGTCCTCGTCGGGGAGGACGCCCTCCTTCTGGTCTCCGAGCTCGAACGGAGGCAGAGCGGACCTGTTCAGGAGCTCGGCGTCCGTGATGAGGACCTCGATCTCGCCGGTGGGGTTCCTGGCGTCCTCGGTGCCCTCGACCCTCTTCCTGACGATTCCGTTGATCTGCACGCAGGACTCGCGGGTGAACGTCTTCATGACCGCATCCAGCTTCGCGGCGTCGGCCCCCTGGGGGAGGTCCTCTGGGTCGAAGACGACCTGTGTAATGCCGTATCTGTCCGCGAGGTCGATGAACGCGACTCCGCCGTGGTCCCTGGAAAATCTGACCCAACCCTGGAGGCATACCTCCTTCCCGAGGTCGGAGGACCTCAGCTCACCGCAGGTGTTTGTTCTTCTCATGGAAGTTCCTCTCTAATGAGGTTGCGATTATGCGTTCCCTATATAAGGGGTGCGCACGCACGGGCGCGATGCGCGACGGCATGACTCGAACCCAGGGGGCCCGTTGAACTTCCGAACGATCCGTACGAACGTGAACGTCCTCGGAGCCGGAATCGGATGTCGCACTCCTTGTGCCAGACGGATGCAGGAGGCGCCATGCGGGGCCAGTCCGTCGACGGAGAATCATCAGAGGACGAGCCTTAGAAGACGTTCGTCTGATCGGGATGCGGACCGATCGGACCTGGGTGCCTGCTGAAGACAGCGGCATGGGCGGTTCCTGCCCAGGCACACTGCCCCGAAGACAGGGGGGGTTCATATGCGTCCGGAGCACAGAGCCACAGGTGCCAGAGCACCCATCGGCAGCGACCCTCATCTCTCGCCGAGGATCGGCGGGATGTAGGAGAACGGATCCTTCTTGATGTTCAGGATCACCGACGTGTTGGTCTTGTGGACATCGGGTATCTTGTTGATCTCCTTCACGACGTCGGAGAACTCGTCCCTGTCGAGGCAGGCGATCCACGCCACGCAGTCGCTTTCCCCGGTCACGTCGAAAACCGAGATGACCTGCGGGATCTTTATGATCTCGTCCTGTACCGTCGTCACGTTGTCCGCGTAGATGCTGACCAGGCCCATGTACTCGAAGCCCAGCCTCATGTAGTCCACACTGGCACGGTACCCCTGGATGACGCCCTTGGCCTCCAGGTTCTTCACCCTCTGGATGAGTGTGGTGGGGTGGACGTCCAACTGCTTCGCGAGCTGCCTGTAGGAGCCCTGACTGGACCTGCAAAGAAGTTCGATTATACGTTTGTCCAGTTCGTCGTAGTCGGAGAGCGACATTTGAATCCCTTTCCCTACAAATTCCTAAAGACATTTATTAAGGTTCTGAATAACTGGAGGGGTCGGACGATACCATGACGGACGAGATATTCAGACACGACGGATATGTCTTCGAGTTCGAGGCCAACGTCGTCTCCGTTAACGGGGACGAGGTCATCCTGGACAGCACTGCGTTCTACCCCGGGGGAGGGGGGCAGGTCTGCGACACCGGAGCCATTCGCGGAATACCCGTCACGGGGGCATTCTACAACAAGAACGGGGACATCGTCCACAGAGCGCCCGGGAACGACCTGCAGCCCGGCGAGAGGGTGTGGTGTAGCGTCGACTGGGACAGGCGCTACGGCCTGATGCAGGGGCACACGGGGGAGCACCTCCTGTTCTGCTCCCTGAAGAGGCAGTGCCCTGACCTGACCATAACGAAGATCATGATCTCCCCCGAGAGCAAGTACGTCATCGTGAACCACGACCTGACCTGGGAGCAGATAAGGGACGCCCAGAGGTTCGCCAACCAGGCCATCGTCGACAACCTCGCCGTGACCAAGAGCATCATGGACAGGGACGACCCGGACCTGGAGAAGGTCAGGATCAAACTCGACAGGATTCCCGAGGATGAGGAGATCTCCGTCGTCGCTATCGGCGACATAGACCTGTCCGCTTGCAGCGGGGTGCACGTGATGGAGACCTCCGAGCTGGAGATGCTCATCGTCGACAGGAAGGTCTCCGCCGGCAAGGACGGCATCGCGATCCACTTCAAGGTCGGACAGGAGGCCAAGGACGCCGCCGCGGACCTGGCCAACATCGCACTGGAGATCGTCGACGGAATCGGATGCAAGACGGAGGACTCTGTCAGGGCTGTGGCCAACATGAGGCACGACCTGGACCTGGAGGGGAGGCTGCTGCGCAGGGCCGCCAAGGAGCTCGCGGCGTCCATCGTGCCGGAGGACGTCTGCGGCACGAAGGTGCTCTGCGCCGTGCTCCCGGGCACCGACCGCGCGGTCCTGACCGACGCCGCGGAATCGGTCAAATCCGATGGAGGCGTGGCGCTCATCGTGGGCGTCACCGACACCTTGGCGGTCATCATGGCCTCCGGAAACCCCGCGGTAGACTGCAGGAAGCTGCTCCCGGAGGTGCTCAGGCAGTTCAACGGAAGGGGAGGAGGCAAGCCAGACTTCGCACAGGGAGGGGTGACCGACCCGGCTCTGGCAGACGAGGTCCTAAAGGCCATGAGGTCCGCGGTGGAGAAATCGCTTTCTTCAAGTAGTTAAAGGGGGATGGCGAGGATATGCCTGGAATGAGGATGAACGACCGTCAGATGAAACAGGCCATGAAGAAGATGGGCATCAAACAGAGCTCCATCGACAACGTGACCGAGGTCATCATCAGGACGAACGAGAAGGAGATCGTCATCAGGAACGCCGAGGTGATCTGCGTCGAGATGGGAGGCTCCAAGAGCTACCAGGTCTCGGGAATCGAAGAGGAGCGCATGCTCGGATCGGCACCCGAGGGGGAGGCCAAGGTCTCGTTCCCCCAGGAGGACGTCGAGCTCGTCATGTCCCAGACCGGATGCGACGCTCAGAAGGCTGTGGCGGCCCTGGAGGCCGTGGACGGACAGCCCGCAGAGGCGATCATCAAGATAATGTCGGAGTGATCGAGATGTGTCTAGCAGTTCCCGGAAAGATTGTCAGCATCGAGGGCGACATGGGCGATGTGGACTTCGGCGGGGTCACCAGGAAGGCGAACCTCTCCATGGTCGACGCCAACGTCGGCGACTGGGCCGTCGTCCACGCGGGATTCGCGATCCAGATCATGGACGAGGAGGACGCCCAGGAGACCCTCAGGCTCTGGAACGAGGTCCTCGACAGCGACGTCGTCACATATAACTGATCCGACCGGGCCCCGAGGGGCCCGGCCTTCTTATCCCATCACTTCTTCTTCTGGATCTTCCCATCCTTCTTCTGCCTGACCACGGTTGTCCCCTGGTTGGCCGCGACCTGCTTGGCGTAGGCCTCCGCCTCAGCCTTGGTCTTGAACTTCTTGAGGGCCTTCTGGGCGTTGGCCTTCTTCACCTGCCAGCCCCCGTCCGGATGCGGCGACACGAAGTATGCTCCGTTCTTCTGCTTCACCGCCTGCTCGTCCATGGATTCCTCGGATTTCGCGGTCTCCCCTTCTGTCTTCTTCTTGAGAATCGGCATGTGTATCCCGGTTTCGTATCGTCCTGGCCGATTTATAATTGGGTCGCCGAAGCGACTCTGACCGCGCTTGATCGTATGGCTTTGGTTCCTCTGGGAACGATATCCCTGTGACGACGGAATCGTGTGTATAGAAAGTATTATATACTATTCGGTTATCCCATGTTTCGGTATGACGGCCAAAGCGGCGGGGTCACACCCGGTCCCATTCCGAACCCGGCAGTAAAGTCCGCCCGCGTATCTGTCTGTACTGTAGTGCGCAAGCCTACGGGAACTCAGACACGCTGTCAACCACTTTTCCTCTCCTATCTTGTGGCCGAGAGGCCGTTCTCCATTCCGCTCAATCATAATATACATTAACCCTCATGCTCCAACGATGATACTGATCAAACTTGGCGGGAGCGTCATCACCGACAAGTCCCAGTTCAAGAAGTTCGACCGCGAGCAGGCGTCCAGGCTGTGCGGCGAGATCGCCGAGTCGGGCAAGGACGTCATCGTCGTCCACGGTGCCGGGTCCTTCGGCCATGTCCTGGCTAAGAAGTACTCCATACAGAACGGCCTGGTCGACGAGGGGCAGATACCCGCCGCAGCCCAGGTTCACCACGACGCCATGGAGCTGGGCCTCCTGATGACCCAGACGCTCATCGACAGCGGCATCCCCGCGGCATCCGTCGCACCCGGGAGCTGCTTCGTCATGGACGACGGCAGGATCGTACCCGACAACCTGGAGGCCATCAGAGCCCTTCAGGACATGGGCATCATGCCGGTGACGTTCGGCGATGTGGTCATGGACCGCTCGAAGGGGTTCGGCATAGTCTCCGGCGACCAGATGATGGAGGTCATGGCCGACCTGTACAAGCCGGAACGCGTCGTGTTCGTCTCGGACATAGACGGACTCTACACCGCCAACCCCAAGACGGACCCTGACGCGGAGCTCATCCCCGAGTTCGACGCCGGGACACTAGACCGCATCTCCTCCGAGTCCGACGTCGACGACGTCACCGGCGGAGTGCGCAACAAGATGGAGGCAATGCTCCGCATGTGCGACGGGGACAGGGACTGCGTCCTCGTCAACGGCACCGTCCCCGGAAGGCTTCTCTCCCTGCTCAGGGGCGAGAAGGTCACCTGCACGGTCGCCAGGATGTGATTTTCATGACACAGATCAGAGAGAGGAAGGCGGACCACATCGACATCTGCGTGAACGAAAGGACCGCCCCCGGATACTGCTACTGGGACGACGTGAGGTTCGTCCACAACGCGCTCCCCGAGATAGACGCCGACGACATCGACACCACGTGCTGGCTGTTCGGCAAGAAGCTGGAGTTCCCGCTCATCGTGACCGCCATCACCGGCGGGTTCAAGGGCGCCGAGAAGATCAACTCGAACATCGCGGAGGCCTGCGCAGAACTCGGCATCGGCATGGGTGTCGGGAGCGAGAGGGCGGGGGTCACGGGCACCTGCCCCGAGAGCTACTCCGTCATCAAGGAGTTCGACGTCCCCCTGGTCATAGGCAACGTGGGGGCGCCGCAGCTGGTCCCGCAGAAGAGCAAGGACCTGTTCAGCGCCGAGATGGTCGGACAGGCCAAGGACCTCATCGACGCCGATGTGGTCGCCATACACCTGAACTACCTCCAGGAGGTCGTGCAGCCCGAAGGCGACACCAACGCCAAAGGCGTCCGCGATGCCATAAGGTCCCTGGCCAGGGAGTACCCCATAATGGTCAAGGAGACCGGCGCCGGGATCTCCCGCGACGTCGCCGACAGGCTGAAGGGCATAGGGATCCTGGGGATGGACATCGCGGGGATGGGCGGGACGAGCTTCTCGGCCGTGGAGCTGTACAGGGCCATGAAGGTCGAGGACGACGTCAGGACCAGCATGGGCGAGACGTTCTTCGATTGGGGGATCCCCTCCCCGGTCTCGCTGCACGAGTGCCGCGGCTGCGGACTCCCGCTGATCGCATCCGGCGGGATCCTCGACGGCATTCATGTGGCGGCATCCGTCGCGATGGGCGCAACCTGCGCCGGCGTCGCGAACGCCGTGCTCAGGGAGGCCACCGAGTCCGCCCAGGCGGTCATCGACAAACTCACGATTATCAAGGAGGAGCTGAGGGCGGCGATGCTCCTCACCGGGTCCGCGGACCTGGCAGCCCTCTCCAAGGCAAGACACGTGGTCCTAGGTGAGACCAGACAATGGATTGATGCACTATGATAGACGCCAAAGAGTACCTGAAGAAGATGTCCGCCGAACTCGACGGACCGATCAAGAGCTACATCGGAGACGAGGAGCCCAAGAAGCTCATGGACGCCTCCAAGCAGTACCCGTACGCCGGAGGGAAGAGGATGCGCCCGGCGATGGCCGTCGCGTGCTGCGGCGCCGTCGGAGGCGACAAAAGCAAAGCGGTCCCCCTCGCGGTCGCCGTGGAGTACATCCACAACTTCACCCTGATACACGACGACCTCATGGACGGTGACGAGGTCCGCAGGGGCATGCCCACAATCCACGTCGGATACGGCGCCCCCACAGCCATCCTGGCCGGAGACGCCCTGTTCGCCAAGGCGTTCCAGATCATCTGCGACCTCGATGTCCCCGCCGAGAGGATGAGGGACGCCCTGAGGTACATCAGCCAGGCGGTCTGGGACCTCGCCCGCGGACAGCAGATGGACGTCAACAACGAGGGGCAGCTGGTCACGGAGGAGGTCTACCTCGAGACCATCAGGCTGAAGACCAGCGTCCTCTTCGCGGCCGCGGCGGCCGGAGGCGCGATCGTCGGAGGCGCAGACGAGAAGACCGTCAGGGCAATCAACGAGTACGCCATCGAGCTTGGGCTCGGGTTCCAGATGTTCGACGACTACCTCGGAGTCGCCGGTGACCCCGCCAAGACCGGGAAGTCCGTGGGCAACGACATCCGCAAGGGCAAGTGCACATGCATGGTCATCCACGCCCTGAACAACATCAAGGACCCCGAGGAGCTCGAGGAGTTCAAGTCCGTCCTCGGAAACCTTGAGGCGACAGACGAGCAGTGCGTCCGCGCCAAGGACATCATGGAGAGGGCCGGGTCCATCGAGTACGGCCTCAACCTCGCCAGGCAGAAGGTGGACATCGCGAAGTCCAAGATCGCCTTCCTCCCCGACACCGAGGAGAAGGAGTTCATGCTCGCGCTGGCAGACTACTCCATAAACAGAGAGGTCTGAGGGCCTCGAACCCCCGGGCCGATACAATGGCCCGGGATCCCATTCTTCATCGTACGACGGATGCGGGACGTCTGACCTCAGACATCCTCTATGCCCGTCTCGGTGATCCTGTACTGGGCCTTCCTTCCCTCCGGAAGGCTCCTGTGCTTCATTATGACCGCCTCGCGCCTGCCGTCGAAACGCTTGTCCAACCTGATGATCGTCTTGGCGTTGTGATGCAGGGCGTGTCCTCCGAGGAACTCGACGCCGCCTGTGTTCAGGTTCGAGTACACCTGCGACGTCACCAGTATCGCGATCTCGTGCTGGCGCGCGGTGTTGAGAAGGACCTCCGTCTGCCTGATGAACTCGTTCCTCGTGCGGGAATCATCGTGATTGAGACGGTAGAACATCGTGAGAGAGTCGATCACCACGAGCGATATCGATCCGGCCGCGGCGAGCTTCTCGATCTTGTCTATGCGGTCGGACTGCTCCTCGAAGCTGTGGACCTGGAAAATCAGGAGGTTCTTGATGTTCTCCTCCTGGCCTACGAACACCTGGCTCAGCCTGTCGGATGATAGGCCCTCGGTGTCTATGTACGCGACCTTCTCACCCTTGGACGCTATGTTGCGGGCGATCTGGAGACAGACGTTGGTCTTCCCTGCACCTGCCTCCCCGTAAAGCAGCGTAACGCTGCCGGTCTCTATCCCGCCGCCCAGAAGACGGTCGAACTGGGAGCAACCCAGCGGTATCCTGTCCACGATGGGTTAAACGCGCGGGGCGATAAATCAGTTCGCGTGGAACGGGCATTCGTCACCCTTGCACTGGGGATTCATGGAAGAGAAGCCGCAGACCGGGTCCCCCACGGGGATGTCCACACCGAGTGTCTCCCCGATGTAGGCGGATGCCGCGATGAGTGCCGCATACGAATCCCTCTTGCAGCACCTCGGACCTCCCAGGGATCCGATGGCCTCCAGGCACCTGGACGTCATGATGTTGCATCTTCCCCACGACTCTCCCGACAGCGGGGTGGAACCGGTGATTATGCTGTACGCCATCCCGCAGCTCACCGCGGCGCCGCAGTTGCCCCACAGACCGCAGACTCCTCCCGGCAGCTGCCTCCCGCGCCCTGCCATCTCTTCGAGAGCGGACTCCAGGTCGATGTCCCCTCCGCAGTTGCGGTACGTTGTGAGAAGTGCGGAGCCGACAGCCACATGGTGCTCCGGACCGTGCATGTGCATCCCGGGAAGACGCATCAGACGGGTCACCAGCTCAACCGGGTCCCTCGACTCGGATGCAAGGCAGACCTCGGGGATCATGGACAGCCCGTCGGAGTGGCAGGAGTCGCATACGAAATGGCCGTTCACGCACTCCGTGTTACTCATGAAACTCCCTCCGCAGACGGAGCATTCCATGCTCCTGCGCTTCTCATGATACTCCAGGGGAGCACCGCATATCACACAACCGGAAACGAACCCCGACATGACAACCGCATGAAGGGGGTTTGGGAAATAGTTTTCATTGGAGCGCCTCAGCGCTCCTCGTCCTTGGAGTCCTTGCCCTTGACGGGCTCGACGTCGTCGAGACTGTAGTCGACACCCTCCTGGTACTGCTCGCCCTTGTAGGCGTACATCGGCAGGGCCATCAGAGCCATGGCGATGTACCCTATCACAATCAGGGCGACCGCCACGACGGCTATGATCGCGACTATGGTCACCAGCGACTCCAGCACTCCCGGCTGCATCAGGGCGTACGCTATCGCCGCGACGATGACGATGATCATCAGGACGATGACCGCTATCCCCACCGCGGACTTCCCGGTCCCGGCTTTCCTCTGATTAGTTACCTGTGGCTTGTCCATAATGATCACCTCAGCTGCTCTGCTGCGGCAGATACGGGATGAGGGACTCTGCCAGGTCCCCGAGGGTCATGGACTGGATGACGATCTTCCCCGGCCCGGTCAGCGTGGTCACGAACAGACCTTCGCCACTGAACAGGGCAGTCTTGATCCCTCCGACTGCGGAGATGTCGTAGGAAACCGTGTCCTCCCATGCCACGGCGTTGGCGGTGGAGACCTTGTACTGCTCACCCGGCGCCAGGTCGACCACGTTAAGGTCCCCGCAGGCGTGGATGAACGCACGTCCGGTGCCGGAGAGCCTCTGGAGGATCAGTCCCTCCCCTCCGAACATCATGGAGCCCAGCCTCTTCTGCAGAGCCATGTCGAGGTTCACCGTGATCTCGGAACCGAGGTACCCGGTCTTCTGGACGATCCAGGATCCGAGCCCCACATCGATGTCCAGGACCTTCCCCGGCGCCTTCCCGGCGAGACCCACAGTGCCCACTCCGCCCTGAGGGGCGTACCTCAGGAGGAACAGTGAAGCACCGGACAGGGAGCGCTTGAGGCCCGCCATGAGGCCGCCCTCCATCTTCGACTCCATCCTCATGTTCCCGCTCATGTATGCCATCGCGCCGGCCACGGAGTTGAACTCCTCGCCCGGCTGCAGCTCGACGTTGACGAACTGCAGGTTGTCTCCTGTGATGGTGTACTTCATCGTAAAACCCAGATGCACATCGCGCTCTGACGATTTAACCGATTCCCACCGGGAACCACACGTATCTATACTGGACGGGGGATTCTCGGACCATGTCCCATGACGGTTCCGAATGCGCGCAGGGCGCCGAAGCGGTGATCACCGAGACCGAGTACCTCGGTCGCGACGCCGTCGTCAAGTACAGGCCCCCGAAGACCTACAGGCTCCCAGAGCTGGACGCCCACATCAGATCTTCCCGCACAAGGAACGAGGCACGCATCATGCACGAGGCGAGGGACGCCGGCGTCAGGACCCCCTGCGTCTACGACATAGACCTGAAGCAGTGCTCCATCACCATGGAGCGCATCCGCGGGGAGATGGTCAAGGACCACCTGGACACGCACCCGGAGGATGCCGAGAGGGTCTGCAGGATGGTGGGTGAGTGCATCGCGAAGCTCCACACCGCCCACATATGCCACGGGGACCTGACGACGTCCAACATGATCCTGACAGATGACGGGCACATCTGCCTCATCGACCTGTCCATGGGCTGCACCAGGGCGGAGACGGAGGACATCGGCGTGGACCTGAGGCTCCTCGAGAGGGCCTTCACATCCGCACATATCGACCTTATGCCGGCCTACGACGCCATGATGGAGACATACTACTCGATCGTCCCAGAGCCCAAGGCGATCATGAGGAAGGTCGAGGACATCAAGAACAGGGGGAGATACACATGAAGCTGAAGGTCATCACATCGAATCCGGGCAAGGTCGCGGAGTACCAGAAGGAGCTCTCCGGTTACGGGATCGAGATGGAGCATGTCAGGCTCCCCTACGACGAGGTCCAGACGTCGGACCTGGAGGAGGTCGTGAACAAGGGCATGGACGCGATCATCGCCAAGGGCGTCAGAGACTTCATCATCGACGACTCCGGGCTGTTCGTGGACGCCCTGAAGGGATTCCCCGGCGTATGGTCCGCCTACGCCCAGAAGACGATCGGGAACCCCGGGATCCTGAGGCTCATGGAGGGCGTCGCGGACAGGGGCGCCGAGTTCAGGTGCTGCATCGGATGCGACGTGAACGGCGAGAGGATCGTCGTCACCGGCAGATGCAGAGGCGTCATCACCGAGAGCGAGCAGGGCGACGGAGGGTTCGGATTCGACCCCGTGTTCTCCCATGACGGCGTGAGGACGTTCGCCGAGATACCCATGGACGAGAAGAACTCGGTCTCGCACAGGGGGAACGCGGTGAGACTCCTCATCGATGCACTGAAGTCGAAGGGCCTGATCTGACCGCGTCGAACGACTGCGACGCGTCGGTCCTGAACACCGATGAGGGGATGTCCGACAGAAACATCGATGCCGTAGAGGATTCTGAAGAAGGAAGGGTATTTGGGAAAGGCGTTTCACAGGATGCTCGCGAAGGGCTCGTTGATGAACAGGATGCAGATTCCCAGAGCGAGCATCAGGAACAGCAGGTAGTTCCCGAGCATCGACTTCATCTCGAGCATGTCGACCCTGAACTTCAGGGCTCCGAGGATCTTTGTGAGCAGAGCGCACACGACGAACGATATGATCGTGGCGAGCCACCACCAGCCGGTGTGGTTGCAGATGACCGCACCGACGATTCCCACGATGATGGCGAGGACCGCGATGACCATGAAGACCTTCGTCATGTAGATGTCCTTGAGGATGAACTCCCTCTCGTTGAACTCGGTCGGGGTGAACTCGTACTCCTCCTGGGGCTCCTCCACCAACCGTCTCTTCTTCTTTGCCATCGGAACCGCATCCTGATACCACTTAAAAAGGTTGCTCCGGAATGTCTCCGGACTCTCATTCCTCCATGAACTCCTTCCTGGAGTACTTCAGAGCCTCGACCACGGGCAACGGCTCGCCGAGCAGGAACGTCTCGAGGGCGCCTCCTCCGGTGCTCACGTAGGAGAACCTGTCGGCCAGGTCGAACCTCTCCGCGGCCCCTCCGGTGTGTCCGCCTCCGATGACGGACTGGCCCCCGCTGTCGACCATGGCGGTCATGATGATCCTGGTTCCGATCTCGAAGCCGTCCTTCTCGATCATGCCGGCGGGACCGGACATGAAGCATGTCTTGGACGAGGCGACGACCTTGCGGAACTTCTCCGCGGAAGCGTCCCCTATGTCGAGCGCCGGCTCGGCGGTGGGCATGTCCCCGATGTTGACGGAGACCCTCTGGCCGTCCCTCTCGACAGCGACGTCCACCGGCAGAAGGACCCTCTGGCCGTACTTGGCCAGGATGTCCTTGGCCGCCTGGAGGTTCTCCGGGGTGAGCTCCTCGGACAGCACCTTCATGCTGGCCTCTCCGATGTCGACGCCCCTGGCGTACAGGTACGCGTTGCCCGCCAGACCGACCAGGATGACGGTGTCGGCCATGCCGTTGCCGAGGACGCGGTCGATCATCTCGGACGCGTCGCCGAACTTGGCCCCTCCGAGGATGAACACGCAGGGCCTGCGGGGGTTCCCGAAGATGGCGTTGAGCGCGAACAGCTCCTTGGCCATGAGCCTGCCTGATGCGGACGGGACCTTGAGGGGGAACCCGACCAGGGAGCACTGCGACCTGTGCGCCGCTCCGAAGGCGTCGCAGACGTAGTAGTCCACCAGCGGGGCGAGCCTCTCGACGATCTCGCCCTCCGCCTGCTTGAACATGTCGCCCTTTGCGGTCTCGCTGTCAAGCGACCTGACGTTGCCCAGCAGGAGAACCTCTCCCGATCCGAGGGATCCGATCGCGTCGACGGCACTGTCGCCGATGACGTCGTCGACGTACCTCACGGGCATGCCCAGATGCTTGGACAGATGCTCCGCGTGCTGCTCGAGCGGGATGAAGTCCCAGCTCCCCTTGCGGCTCTGATGGGCGAGGATGACGACCTTGGCCCTCTTCCCGACGAGCTCCCTGATGGTGGGAACCACCCTCCTGATCCTGGCGTCGTTGACGATCTGCAGGGTCTTCTTGTCCAGGGGGCAGTTGATGTCCACTCTCAGGAGGACCGTCTTGTCCCTGAAGTTGAAGTCCTCGAGGGTGTTGAAGTCCTTGGCCATCGGACCGCCTCACTCCTTGTTGGGGATCCCGAGGGCGTCGTTCGTCTTCCTGACGGATGCGGCGGGGTCCTGCTCCATCTTGCACATGGACCTGATGCAGTCGATGTTCTCGGGGATGACGTCGGACTCCTGGTGGACCGCCTGGTAGTAGTACAGCGTGTTGCCGACGACCTTGATCCCGTCCTCCCAGACGACGATCTCGTACATGTCGGAGCGGTCACGGCCGATGTCCCTGGCCATCTCCATGATCTGGGCCGTCGTCTTGATGCCGTCCTTGCTGCTGACAAGCCTGACACGGGGCGCCTTCCTGAGCACGTCGATGACGTCGGCCGTGGTGACCTCGGATCCGAGCTCGGCGACGACCGTGTGCACGTGCATGAGCGTGGTGGACGCCTTGACCGCCATCGTGCTGATGTCGAGCCAGGGCATGATGCTCTGGACGTCGGGGCCGTGGTGCGTGGGCAGCTTGACGGAGGGCTCGAGTCCGTTGATGGGCCCGTTCTTGCTGTCGCCGGGATCGGCGGCACGGCGGACGATGGTGACGAAGGCCTTCTTGACCTTGAACTCCCTGTCGATGGGGTTAAGGGTCCTCAGCAGTCCGGTCGTGTTGCAGGAGACGACGCGGGAGAGCTGCGCCCCCCAGGACTCCGAGTAGTTGGCGGTCGAGTTGAAGGAGATGCCTGTGAGACTGTGGTCCTCCCCTCCCTGGAATATGGCCTTGACGCCGGCGGCCTTGTACTGGTCCCTGTACATCTCGCCGACGTTCCCGGGAGTGCAGTCGACGACGATGTCGACCTTCCCGTACATGTCCTTCAGGGTTCCGGCTATGGGGACTCCTGCGGCGTTGAACGCCTCGACGCTCTCGTCGGGGACGTATATGTCGTATCCCTTGGCCAGTGCGGCCTGGGCCTCGAAGTTCGGTCTCGTCTTGGTGACTCCGACGAGCTCCATGTCGTCCTGTTTGGCGACCGCGGACGCCACTCTCTTTCCGATGGTCCCGTATCCGTTGACTGCAACCCTGACTTTTGCCATGTTGTCTACCTGGTGGAACGGATTGCCTGCGCTTCTTTAATATTTATGGCGCGGGGGCTGGGACCGAAGACGTTGGATGCCGCAAGGTTCGGTTTGACTCCATAACGGAGGTTTAATATTGTGGGACGATGATGGGATTGCGATTCAAGTGTCACATAATTGTAACGGAATCGGTGCGTGAACATGGACAGTATGCTCATCGTTTACGCTTGTATCATTGTTGTATTGGTGGTCTGCTCGGCGTTCTTCTCGCTGACCGAGACCGCGTTCACCGGTGCGAACCGTGTGAGGCTGAAGAAGCTCGCCAACGACGGCGACAGGAAGGCCGCGAAGGCCCTGGACATGCTCGAGGACTACGACAAGTTCCTCACGACGAACCTGATCGGGGTCAATGTCGTCAACATCGCGTCCAGCACCATCGCGACGGTCATGTTCGTCGCGATATTCGCCGACCTGGGGAGCATAGTGAACATCGTCGTGATGACCCTCGTCTCACTGACGTTCTGCGAGATCATCCCCAAGTCCGTCGCCAAGAAGAACCCCGTGAAGTGGTGCATCAAGACGGTCAACGTCTTCGCGGTCCTCATCAAGATCCTCTCCCCCGTCTCCTGGCTGTTCACCAAGCTGACCAAGGCCATCGGGGAGACCGACGACGAGACCATGAGCGACGAGGAGCTCGAGGTCCTCATCGACGAGTGCGAGGAGGGCGGATCCCTGGACACCGACGCCAGCGAGCTGATCAAGTCCGCCATAAGGTTCGACGACATAGAGGTCGGGACCCTCTGCGTCCCCAGGATGGACGTCACGGCGGTCAGCCAGGACGCGTCCGCCAAGGAGCTCTCCGACATCCTGGCCGAGTCCGGTTTCTCCAGGATCCCCGTTTACAGGGGCACGATCGACGACATCGTCGGGGTGGTCTACTCCAAGGACTACTTCACCAGGGCCCACAAGGGCCTCCCGTGCGACATCGCCTCGATCATGAAGCCCGTCAAGTACGTGCCTGAGAGCATGACGGCGTCCGACCTGCTCAGCGACTTCCAGAAGACCAAGGTCCACATGGCCGTGGTCCTGGACTCCTACGGCGGCACCATCGGCATCATCACCATGGAGGACGTCCTCGAGGCGCTCGTCGGCGAGATATGGGACGAGAGTGACGAGGTCTCGGAGGACATCGTCACCAACGTGGACGGCTCCCTGACGGTCAAGGGGTCCACCGACGTGTACGACATCATGGACGCCATCGGCAGGGACTTCGACCTCCAGGGCTACGAGGAGCACACCGTCAACGGGCTCCTGATGCACATCCTGGGCCGCACCCCCGTCGGAGGCGACGAGGTCAACACCGACGACGTCTCCATCAGGGTCGTCAGCATGGACGGCCGCAGGGCGAAGGAGTGCAGGGTCATAGACCACCGCGCCCCTCCCGCCTGACGGCACCCCCGGCCGAAGGGCCGGGCCCCAAACACCCTTCCACCACTTACATCCCTTCATATCGCGGCCGTCTGGGTCAATTCTTTTATGGTGTACGGAGTTCCACCGTCAGAGGTTTCGACATGAGAGGGACCAAGGCACTGCTGAGCATGCTTGAGAAGAAGGGCGTCGACACCGTCTTCGGATATCCCGGGGGCAGCGTCATATCCGTCTACGACGAGCTTGTGGACTCGTCCATCAGGCACGTGCTAGTAAGGCACGAGCAGTGCGCCGCCCACATGGCCGACGGGTACGCCCGCGCCAAGAACCAGCCGGGCGTCTGCATCGCCACCAGCGGACCGGGCGCCACCAACCTCGTCACCGGGATCGCCACCGCGTACGCGGACTCGTCCCCGATCATCGCCCTCACGGGGCAGGTCGCCGCCGGGTCTCTGGGACAGGGCGCGTTCCAGGAGGTCGACGCGTACAGCCTGCTCATGCCGATCACCAAGCACAGCTACAGGGTCCTGGACGTCAACAGGCTCCCCCATGCGGTGAGCGAGGCCTGGGAGATATGCCAGATGGGAAGGAAGGGGCCGGTCCACATCGACCTGCCCATCGACCAGATGAACGCGGACATAGACGAGTCGCTCCTCGACGGGAGGTTCGGCGTCAAGCCGCTGACGGAGGACCTGTCCGGACTGCACGAGGCCGTCCAGTGGATCCGCGAGTCCCAGCGCCCCCTGATCCTCGTGGGCGGAGGCGCGATCGACGCCTCCGAGGAGGTCATGGAGCTCGCCCGCATCATGAGAGCGCCGGTCGTCAGCACCCTCATGGGAATGGGCGTCGTCCCGTCGTCCTACGATCTCAACATGGGGCCGCTGGGCCTCCACGGCAGGCTGTCCGCGCTGGAGATGTCCACCGAGGCCGACCTCATCATATCCGTGGGCAGCAGGTTCTCCGACAGGACGTACAGCCCCCACGACCGCATGAGGGACCCGCTGGGAAGGGTCATCCACATCGACATCGACGCCACGGAGTTCAGCAAGCACAGGCATCAGTGCGTCAACCTGCAGGCGGATGCCAGGAAGGCGCTGAGGTCACTCATATGCGCCATGGGTTCGACGCCTGTCCAGCGGCCGGGATGGACGGAGCGCGCCCTGCAGGTCAAGGCGAGCCACGTCCGCGACGACGACAGGGACTGCGTCCCCATAGCCCCCCAGAGGGTCATGCGCGAGATCAACAGGCTGATCGACGACGATGTGATCATCACCACCGACGTGGGCCAGAACCAGATGTGGGCCATGCACTACCTGGACATCGAGCACCCCAGACAGTTCCTCACCTCCGGGACGTTCGGGACCATGGGGTTCGGACTGCCGGCGGCGATAGGCGCCAAGGCTGCCCTGCCGGAGAAGAAGGTCATGACGGTCACCGGCGACGGAGGGCTCCAGATGGTCATCCAGGAGCTCGCCACCTCGGTCGCGGAGGACCTGCCCGTCACGGTCGTCCTCCTGAACAACGGCTGCCTGGGCATGATAAAGCAGATGCAGAAGTACTACTGGAACGGCCGCTACTCCGCCATGGAGCTCGGGGACGACCCGGACTTCGTCACGGTCGCGAAGGGATTCAGGTGCAACGGCATCCGCGTGGAGAGGCCGGAGGAGATCGGCGACGCGCTGAAACAGGCGATGGAGTCCGACGTCACCACGATCGTCGAGATCATGGTGGATCCAGAGGCGGACATCCTCCCCATGCTGCCCATGAATCCGAACATACCCATCATCAAGGGCGACTGCCGGTTCTGATGCGAGGGGGCACACCCCCTCGCGATTCGTTTAATTAAAATGGCGGGATACGAGCCTCGAAGGCATGCACATGAAAGGCACGAAGGCACTGGTAACAATGCTCGAGAGGAAGGGCGTCGACACGCTCTTCGGATACCCCGGCGGAAGCGTCATCCCCATCTACGATGAGCTATACGACGCGAACCTGAGGCACATCCTCGTAAGGCACGAGCAGTGCGCCGCGCACATGGCGGACGGATACGCCAGGGCCTCCGGAAGACCCGGGGTGTGCCTGGCGACCAGCGGCCCCGGGGCCACCAACCTGGTCACCGGCGTCGCCACGGCATTCGCCGACTCCGTCCCGATGCTGGCGTTCACCGGCCAGGTGGGGACAGGCTCCCTCGGCCTGGGCGCCTTCCAGGAGGTCGACGCGTACAGCGTCATGATGCCCATCACCAAGCACAACTTCAGGGTCCTGGACGTGAACAGGCTCCCCCATGCGGTGAGCGAGGCCTGGGAGATATGCCAGACCGGACGCCCCGGCCCGGTCCACATCGACCTGCCCGTGGACCAGATGAACTCCCAGGTGGATGAGTCCGTCCTCGACGAGGAGTACGGCATCAAGCCCCTGTGCGAGGACCTCTCCGGATTCGAGGAGGCAGTCCAGTGGATCAGGGCCGCGAACCGCCCGATAATCCTTGTCGGTGGCGGCGCCGTGAACGCGTACAGGGAGGTCATGGAGCTCTCGGAACTCCTACAGGCTCCGGTGGACACGACCCTCATGAGCATGGGCGTGGTCCCGTCCACGTACGACCTCTGCATGGGCCCGCTGGGGATGCACGGCAGGATGTCGGCCCTCCACGCCATGAACGAGGCCGACCTGATCATATCCGTGGGCAGCAGGTTCTCCGACAGGACGTACAGCCAGAAGAGCCGCATGAGGAGCCCGGACGGCAGGGTCGTCCACATAGACCTGGACGCCACGGAGTTCGGCAAGCACAGGCACCCCGCGGTGAACCTCCAGTGCGACTCCGCCAAGGCGGTGCGCATGCTCATCGAGGCGCTGAGGCCCTCGTACACCCCCAGCATGGACTGGGCGGACAGGGCCAGACTGTTCAAGAAGCACTGTGCCTGTGACCCGGACTTCGGGTGCACGCCCATCGTCCCCCAGAAGGTCATGCACGAGATCAACAGGTTCATCGGAGACGACACCATCGTCACCACCGACGTGGGCCAGAACCAGATGTGGGCCATGCACTTCCTCGACATCGAGAAGCCGCGCAGGTTCCTTTCCTCGGGCACGTTCGGAACCATGGGCTACGGACTGCCGGCGGCGATCGGGGCCAAGGCCGCGAAGCCGGACATGGACGTCATGGCGATCACGGGCGACGGCGGACTGCAGATGGTCATGCAGGAGCTGGCGACATCCCTCGCCGAGGACCTGCCCGTCACCGTGGTGCTCCTGAACAACGGGACCCTGGGCATGGTCAGGCAGTGGCAGAAGCTGTTCTGGAACGAGCGCTACTCCGCCACCACCCTGAGGTGCGACCCGGACTTCGTGAAGCTGGCCGAATCCTTCGGCGCCAAGGGCATCAGGGTCGAGAGGCCCGGCGAGATCGCCGACGCGCTGAAGGAGGCCCGCGACTGCGGAAGGACCTGCATCGTCGACATCACCGTGGACCCGGACGAGCACGTGCTCCCCATGATACCCGCCGACCCCAAGGAGGACATCGTCATGGGCCGTTGCGGGTTCAGGATCTGAGCACGGGGGCGGACCACGCCCCCGCAAACAATCTTTCATCACCATTATATCGTTCCCCGATGTTCGCCGACGCATGGACCTCGAACAGAGCGTGCTGGAAAGGATAGTACCCTCCCCCGACGTCGTCGCCTCCATCCAGGAGCGCGCGGACCGCCTGAAGAGCATCGTGGAGGAGTACATCGCATCCCACGGCATCGAGGTCGAGGCCAGGTTCGCCGGGTCCTTCTCCAAGGGGACGTTCCTGTCCGATCCGGACCTGGACCTGTTCCTGATGTTCCCGGACACGGTGTCCGAGCAGGAGATGAGGCTCATCGGCCTGCAGGCCGGGGAGGACATACTCCACGGGACCCGCATGTTCTCCGACCATCCGTACACCAGGGGGAACTTCGAGGGGCTGGACGTGGACATGGTGCCGTGCTTCAGGATCGACAGCACGGCCCACCTCAAGAGCGCGGTCGACCGCACGCCGTTCCACACGGAGTTCATCAACTCGCACCTGGACGACGGCGGCAGGGACCAGGTCCGTCTGCTGAAGAAATTCATGAAGGGGATAGGGACCTATGGCGCGGAACAGGACTCCAGGGGGTTCTCGGGATACCTGTGCGAGCTCCTCGTCGTGAGGTTCGGATCGTTCCGCGGCGTGCTGGAGGCGGCATCCCACTGGAGGGACGGGACCGTCATCTCCGTCAAGGGCAGCGGACCTGAGATCGTGGCGCCGCTGGTCGTCTACGACCCCGTGGACCCGAAGAGGAACGTGGCATCCGCGGTACACCTGGACACCCTGTCCCTGCTCATCGTGGCCGCCAGGGCGTACCTCTCCGAGCCGAGATTGGAGTTCTTCTTCCCCAACCGCAGAGCTCCCATGACCGCCGGAGCGCTTCGCGACACCGTCGCCGGACACGGCAGCAGACTCGTCTCCGCGACGTTCGACAGGCCCGACGCCATAGAGGACAACCTCCACTCCCAGCTCTGGAAGACGCAGACCGCCTTCGCGAAGAAGCTTGACGACTTCGGCTTCGGGGTGATCCGCGCGGTGCACAGGATGGACGGGGACGGGATGACAGTGGTGTTCGAGATCGAGCGCGACGTCCTTCCGAAGACGTTCAGGCACGAGGGTCCGCCCGCATGGGTGAACTCCGACTCGTTCATGGCCAAGTGGAGGGGCAGTCCCTTCGGCGACCCGTTCATAGAGGACGGAAGGTGGAGGGTCGTGTCAGAGCGCCAGTACACCGTCGCCGCCGACATGCTCAGGAACGAGGCGCCGATGGCCGGGATAGGGAAGGAACTGGACCTCGGCACAATGCATGTGATGGATCACGAGGGGACCCTCTCGGGGATCGACCCGCTGCTCCTGACGGAGCTGCTGGACCCCAAGATGCCCTGGGAGGTCTGAGGTCCTTCCGAACCCATCAAAAAGAACTTTAACTCCCGGAGGATACGCCTCCTCCAGTGGGCCTGTGGGTTAGCTTGGTATACTTGCGGCTTTGGGAGCCGTTGACCCCGGTTCAAATCCGGGCTGGCCCACCATCTACTTTATCCGATGTGTTTTTGGATTCCTGCGGATGGATGTACGTTCCGATGCTTCGAATCCAGACCGACTACACAGTACCCTTCCATCGGTCAGGAGCATTCGGGATGGAACAACACTCTGCATCATGTTCCAAGACTCTTTGCATGTTTTTCGGACCCATACGGAAAGTGCCAGACATCCGATGCGATGCCTGGATGTTCGGCCATCTCCCCCTGCAACGCTCTTAAAATCGACCTGGAATCGGTCCAATATGAGCGCATCCGAAACCGAGATAATGGACACCATCGAGAGATCCGTGGCGGAACTGGACCTGGCCCTCGGGAGGAGGGTGTCGGCGACCGTGATCTCAGGTCGCACCATCCCGCCCCGGCGCGGGGTCAGGACACAGGAGAGCCCCCAGTTCCTCACCTCCAGAGCGCTCGTGGTCCCGATGGCCCGCACTCTTGGATATAGCGACATTACCCTGTCATACGGGATGCTCGAGCGCGCCCCCGGACTGGTCATCTCGATAACCGCGGCAAACCATCCTCTCAGAGAGGCCTCCGAGAACCTCGTCAGGACAATGAAGTCCGAGGGAGCGGCCCTCGGCATGGCCACGGACGGGATCAGATGGATCATGGCCGAGAGGTACGGCAGATGGCCCAAGGTCGTGTGCATGTCCGACCTCAGGCCGTACTACCTGGAGGCCCTGGACCGTGACAGGTTCAGGACCGCCGTCCAGGAGGACAGGCGCAACCTTCGCCTGTTCTCCAGCCTCTTCTCCAAGAGGACTCAGGACGAGGGCTGTCCGCAGGGCGGGTCGTCCGGGGACCCGACGGCGATGTCAGCCACCACCGAGGAGTAAAGACGGAACCCTCCCGCGAGATGGCTGCACTCGTATCCGCTCTGGGACAGCATCCTCGCCGCGATGTAGCTGCGGAGGGCGCTGTGACATATCAGGCGGATGCTCCTGTCCCTGGGGATCTCCGCCATCCTCTCCCTCATCTCGTCCACCGGTATGTTCACGGAGCCCTCTATGTGCCCACGGGCGAACTCCTCGGGGGTGCGGACGTCCACGAACAGGTTGGACGGGTCCTCCCTAAGCGAGGAGACGTCGTCCCAGAAGAACTGCCTGACCCTGCCTGACACCACGTTGTCTATCACGAATCCCGCCATGTTCACGGGATCCTTCGCGGACGAGTACGGGGGAGCGTATGCCAGATCGAGCTCCTCCAGGAGCCTGTAGTCCCCTCCCGCGCGTATCGCGGTGGCGATGACGTCGATCCTCTTGTCGGTCCCCTCGTAGCCGACGATCTGCGCTCCCAGGATCCTCCCGGTGCCCCTCTCGAACAGCGTCTTCACGGACATGTTCCGGGCTCCTGGATAGTAGGTAGCATGGGATGCTGAGTAGGTGTAGACCTTGTCGTAGTCGATGCCTGCGGCCTTCGCGGTCTTCTCGTTGAGTCCCGTAGTGGCGACGGTCATGTCGAACACCTTAATCACCGACGAACCCTGGGAACCCCTGTACTCGCTGGGAATCCCGCAGATGTTGTCCGCCGCTATCCTGCCCTGCCTGTTCGCGGGCCCGGCGAGCGAGATGACAGCGTCCGTCCCGGAGACGAACTCCCTGACCTGCACCGCATCTCCGACGGCGTAGATGCTCGGGTCGGAGGTGCGCATGTGCGTGTCCGTGACGACAGCCCCCTTGATACCTGTCTCCAGGCCGGCGTCTGACGCCAGATGGGACTCCGGCACCACGCCCAGGGCGACCACGGCCATGTCCGCGTCCAGCGTGCGCCCGCTCCTCAGGTTCACCCTCAGGGGGCCGTCGGTGACGAACCCTGTGACCGCCTCGGACAGCAGGAGCCTGATCCCGTTGGCCCTGAGGCAGTGGTGCACGTCGGCGGCCATGTCCCTGTCCAGTGGCGGCAGGACGTGGTCGGGGCGCTGGACGAGCGTGACCTCCACGCCCATCCCGGCGAGGTTCTCGGCGACCTCCAGACCTATGTATCCTCCTCCGGCCACCACCGCGCTGCGCGGTCTGTTGGCGATGACGAAGTCGCGCATGGCCAGCGTGTCCTCCACCGTGCGCATGGTCATCACCCTCGGATCGTCCGTCCCCGACATATCCGGCATCAGGGGCTTCGCACCGGGAGACAGGATCAGGACATCGTACGGCTCATCGTACTCGGAGCCGTCGTCCAGCCTCCTGACCCTGACCGTCTTGGAATCCCTGTCGATAGACAGGGCCTCGTTGCGGACCCTGACGTCGATGCCGAAGCGCCTCCGGAACGACTCCGGGGTCTGCAGGGTCAGCTTGCCCCTCTCGGTGATCACCCCTCCGACGTAGTACGGGAGTCCGCAGTTGGCGTAAGACACGTACCCTGTGCGCTCCAGGATCACGATCTCCGCATCCTCGTCCAGCCTCCTGAGCCTCGCGGCCGCGGATGCCCCGCCGGCCACCCCACCGATGATCAGAACCTTCATGTGAATCGGAGAAGTAAACGCCGATAAGATATTTTAACACTGTGAATTGTCTGTTTCCGACCACAGTCTGGCACATCTGACCGCACGGTTCCAGCCGTTGATGTGCTCCTGCCGCTCTGCCTCGTCCATCTGCGGCACGAACCTCCTGTCCAGGGACCAGTTATCCCTGAGATCGTCCTCGCCGTCCCAGAAGCCGACCGTCAGCCCGGCCATGTACGCAGCGCCGAGCGCGGTGGACTCTATGCAACGGGGGCGCTCTACCTCCATGCCTGTGATGTCCGCGAGGAACTGGCACAGGAAGTTGTTCGCGCTCGCACCGCCGTCGACCTTCACTGAGTGGATACGGGTCCCGGAATCGGCCTCCATCGCCCTTATGACGTCGTTGGCCTGGAAGGCTATCGACTCCAGCGATGCACGGGCGATGTGGCAGCGGTTGGTGCCCCTGGTCAGACCCATGATGATCCCCCTGGCGTTCTGGTCCCAGTGCGGCGCACCGAGGCCGACGAACGCAGGGACCACGTAGCATCCGCAGGTGTCCTCGACGCTCTCGGCCATCCTCTCGGTCTCGGCGGACTCCTCGACGATCTGGAGCTCGTCCCTCAGCCATTGCACTGCCGCACCCGCGATGTATATGGATCCTTCTAGCGCGTACTCCGTGGCTCCCCCTGTGTTCCAGGCGACGGTCGTCAGGAGGCCCCTGCTCGTGATCCTGGGATCCCCGCCGATGTTCATCAGCAGGAACCCGCCTGTGCCGAAGGTTATCTTCACATCGCCGCGGTCGAAGCAGGTCTGACCGAAAAGAGCCGCCTGCTGGTCCCCGAGGGCCGAGGCTATCGGCACCGACACCCCGATGACGGAGGGATCGGTGATGCCGAACACATGTCCCGGCGGGCACGACGTCGGCAGCATGGCCTCCGGGATCCCGAGGATCTCCAGGAGTTCGAAGTCCCATGCGAGGTCGGTTATGTTGAACATCATCGTGCGGGCCGCGTTGGAATAGTCGGTCGCATGGACCTTTCCCCCGGTGAGGCACCACATCAGCCACGACTCCACGGTCCCGAAGAGGACGTCGCCACTCTCCGCCCCGTCCCGGGCGCCTGGCACGTTCTCGAGGATCCATCTCAACTTGGTCCCGGAGAAGTAGGCATCCACCTGGAGTCCCGTCTTGGACAGGACGGTCTCCCCGAGACCGCGGTCCCTGAGCTCCTGGCAGAAGGCGTGGGTCCTGCGGTCCTGCCATACGATCGCGTTGCACAGAGGCTCCCCCGTGCGCGCATCCCAGACGACGGTGGTCTCCCTCTGGTTGGTTATGCCCATGGCGACGCACTCGCCGGGATCTATGCCCGGCCTAGACAGGCAGTCGCGTATGACGCCCACGCAGGAATCCCTGATCTCGGCCGGGTCGTGCTCCACCATCCCCAGACCCGGGTAGATCTGCCTCAGAGCCCTCTGGGACACCGCGAGGACCTCTCCCCGACGGCCGAACAGCATGCAGCGGACGCTCGTTGTCCCGGCGTCCAGGGCGAGGACGAATCCGGTCATGCGATCATCCGCGGTAGATGTCGTCCAGGCTGAGAAGGAGGACGTTCACGCTCCCCTTGGCGTAGTCGGTCAGGTCGCTGTCGAAACCCGCCCCGGAGAACATGACGAACATCTTGTTCGACCCCTCGATCTTCCTGGAGCGGTCCATCAGCTCGTCCAGGTCCTTCCTGGAGAAGGGCGCTCCGTGGAGCCTGCACCTGGCGGTCATGATCCTCCTGACGTCGTTCGCGTTGACGGACGCCACGAAGTCGATTATGGAGTCGCTGGTGTCGTCCTTCTTGCGGAGCTTCCCTATGAAGGAGTACTCGTACGTGTGGGTCACGTAGTCCATGCACACGGACTTGAACCCGCGCTCCACGTAGGCGTCGATGTCGTCCCTGGCAAGCTCGAACGAGTCCGTGGGGGACTCGAACTCCACATGATGGGTGTACCTGTAGACGACCTCGTAGAAGAAGCGTATGATGTTGCTGCCGATCGTGTACACCGCCCTGCGGGACATCCCGGAAGACACCTCCTTCTGGACGAGCCCCTTGTGCTCCATGTCCTCCAGCATCTTCGAGCAGTACGACGCGCTTATGTCGGCCCTGTCGGCGATGTCCCTCACGTTCTGAGCTCCCGACGCCATGGCAGACAGCACCTTGACGCAGGCGGAGCTGACCTCCGTCTCCGCGGCCACGAGACCCTCCGCCTCCAGCGAGTAGACGGACATGTGGTCGAAGAACTGGTCGCGGATCACCTCCTCTGGCTTCCCCACGAACAGCCTCTGGTACGCGGGCGTCCCCCCGACGATGCTGTACGCGGTCAGATGCTCCAGCGGCGTGTAGTCGGGATGGAAGCCCTTGCACTCCAGATACGTCATGGGCTTCAGGTCCAGGGTGTAGTAGAACCTGCCGAAGATGGAGCTGTCGTTGTCGCAGACCATGAGCATCATCTTGGTTCCCGGCAACTCGCGGTTCATGAAGGTGCGGAGGTACGAGTTGAACTCCGGGAAGTTGTAGACCAGGTCGCTGTAGCGGTCGATGATGACCACGACCCTCCTCTTCCCGCAGAGGCTCTTCAGAGCCGGGAAGAGGTCCATGATGTCCTCGAAGTGGACGTCCCTGCCTGCGAACCTCGAGATGTTGCGGCACATCTCCTCGATGTTGTCCGACTTCAGGCCCGGCACGCCGGTCAAATACACGTGCGGTTTGTCCGCGCAGAACGCGCGCAACAGCGTGGTCTTCCCCAGATGGCGGCGACCGCATATGGCGCACGCTACAGGCACCTTCTCATACACACCCTCCAGGTACTTCAGCTCCTCAGAGCGACCCACGCATCCATCCATAGTCCCGTATTCCATTGGAACATAATTAAAGAACACGTTTTGGACCTCGGACCTTCACCCGGAGACAGGGCTGGCATGCCTCTCGGACATCGGGTCGGAATCCTTCGGATACGAACGAAACTTCGTCGATGTCTGAATGATATCTGAAGTTTCATTTATATACCACGACCTTCGGGAAATCAGGTGTCGGCTCATGAATGATATCCTGTTCATGATGGTCGTACCGTTCATCGCGGCATGCCTACTCCTGGTCGTCAGGAACGACAGGGCCAGGGCGGCGATTGCCGAGGTCGCGGCGGCGATCATCATCCTGTCATCGGTCTGGGTGGCGTACAGCTACTTGGGTGAGCCCCAGACGTTCGGGTTCCACAGCGAGACGATAGGCACCCTCATGTTCGTCGTCGAGGTCATCCTGGGACTCGTCATAATCTATCTGGGAATAAAGCACAAGAAATACGCGGCATCGGCCCTGGGACTGGTGCAGCTCTGCATGTCATTGTACTTCGAGTTCGCCCTGAAGGAGGGCATCGAGGTCGAGAAAGCACTGTACATAGACGACCTGTCCATCATAATGGTGCTGATCATCGGAATAATCGGCAGCCTGATCTGCGTATATGCGGTCGGCTACATGAGGGACTTCCAGGAGCACCACAAGGACGAGAAGGACCGCAGGCCGTGGTTCTTCTTCCTGCTGTACACTTTCCTTAGCGCGATGTACGGCATCGTCCTGTCCAATGACCTCGTCTGGATGTTCTTCTTCTGGGAGATCACCACACTGTGCTCCTTCGCCCTCATCGGCTACACGAAGACGGAGGAGGCGGTCAACAACTCGTTCAGACAGCTGATATTCAACCTCGTGGGCGGGATCTGTTTCCTCGCGGCCCTCATGGTGCTCGCGTCCGAGTACGGTTACCTCGACATGGAGTCACTCCTCGCCGGCGACAGCGGCGAGCAGTGGCTGCTCCTGGTCGTTGGCCTGCTCTGCGTGGCAGGGATGGTCAAGGCGGCCCAGATGCCCGTGCACACGTGGCTCCTCGGCGCCATGGTCGCGCCCACCCCCACATCCGCTCTCCTGCACTCGTCCACCATGGTCAAGGCGGGAGTGTTCATGGTCCTGAAGCTCTCCCCGCTGATGATGACCGACGGCGATCCCAACCTGGTCGGCTACATGGTGATGTCCGTCGGAGGCCTCACGTTCCTCCTGGCGTCCATGGCGGCGATCTCGCAGTCCAATGCCAAGAGGGTCCTCGCGTACTCCACCATCGCCAACCTCGGTCTGATCGTGGCGTGCGCCGGTGTCGGAACGCCCGAGGCGGTCTGGGCCGGAATCATGCTGATGGTGTTCCACGCGATAACCAAGTCCATGATGTTCCTCTGCGTCGGTACGGCCGAGCACCACATAGGCAGCAGGGACATAGAGGACATGGACGGACTGTTCGTCAGGATGCCGAAGCTGGCCATCATGATGATGATCGGAATCGCCGGCATGTTCCTCGCCCCGTTCGGTATGCTCATATCCAAGTGGGCGGCGATGACGTCATTCGTCGACAGCGAGTACATCGTCCTCATCGCCTGCATCGTGTTCGGAAGCGCGGTCACATCGTTCTACTGGACCAAGTGGCTGGGCAAGCTCGCGTGCACCGCATCCAATGCGGAGAACTGCGAGGAGACCGTCCGCAAGCAGGAGTGGTTCGTGCTCGGATGCCTCGCCATCCTCACCATCGCGGTCTGTGTCCTCTATCCGGTCATGTCATCGGAGGCCATCGTTCCCTACCTCGAGGGTGTGTTCGATGTCGGATCCGGCGCACTGGTGCCGCTGCTGGAGTCCAACAACATGTACATCGTCATCCTCATGGTCATCGTGCTCGTCCTCCTGCCCCTGCCCTTCTTCGGCAGGACCAAGAAGAAGATCGTGCCCAACTACATGGCAGGAGTGGGGATCGACGACCAGTCCTACGTCGGATCGATGGGGGCGACGGTCGATGTCAGCCTCAGGAACTGGTACATGAACCCCTGGTTCGGCGAGAGCCGTGTCGGGAGGATAGGCGAGGTCGTGACGGCGGTTGTCATCGTCATCGTCATTCTCGCCATCATCGGAGGTGTTTCCATATGAGTGACTGGATTTGGATCGTTGCGGGGATCTTGTTCATCGTCATCGGACCCCTCATAGGATGCATCCTCGCGGGAATAGACAGGAAGATCGCCGCCAGGATGCAGAGCCGCAAGGGGCCGCCTGTGCTCCAGCCGTGGTACGATGTGAAGAAGTTCCTCGCCAAGGAGCAGGTCACGCCCAACAAGGTGCAGGACTTCTACGTCATGGTGTTCCTGCTGTTCACGATAGTCACTGGAGTCCTGTTCTTCACCGGGCAGGACCTGCTGCTGATCATCTTCACCCTGACGCTGTCCGAAACTTTCCTGGTCCTGGCCGCGTACTCCTCGGGTTCCGTCTACGCCCAGATCGGGGCACAGAGGGAGCTGTACGTCGCCATGGCCTACGAGCCGATCATCCTGCTGATGGCCATCTGCTACTACCTGGAGACGGGCAGCTTCAATGTGGCTGACATCGCGGAGAGCGGGTCGATGGCGTTCGTCCCGCTGCTCGGTGTGTTCCTGGCGTTCCTGTTCGGACTGACGATGAAGCTCAGGAAGTCCCCGTTCGACCTCAGCCTCTCCCACCACGCCCACCAGGACATCGTGAGGGGAATGGCGACCGAGTTCAGCGGAAGGACCTACGCGTCCCTCGAGATCGCCCACTGGTACGAGTCGATCATGCTCCTGGGCATGATGGCCCTGTTCTTCGCGGACGGCACATGGGTCGGAGCGGTTGTCGGAATAATCATCGCCCTGCTGGCATGGATCCTGGAGACCTGGATAGACAACGGTTTCGCCAGGATGAAGTGGCAGACCGCACTGAAGAGCGGATGGGTGATCGGACTGATACTCGGAGTCGGCAACGTGGCCGTGCTCCTTCTGATATGAGGCGATCTGTATGTCTGGAACAACGAAATCACCATGGATAATGCACTACGACGCCTCGAGCTGCAACGGATGCGACATCGAGGTGCTCGCCTGCCTCACCCCCGTCTACGACGTGGAGAGGTTCGGCGTGATCAACACCGGCGATCCCAAGCAGGCGGACATATTCCTGATCACGGGTGCCGTGAACGACCAGAACAAGGAGGTCGTGAAACAGCTCTACGACCAGATGCCCGAGCCCAAGGTCGTCGTCGCGGTCGGCATCTGCGCCTGCTCCGGCGGGATCTTCAGGGACTGCTACAACATAATCGGAGGGGTCGACAAGATCATCCCGGTGGATGTCTACGTCCCCGGGTGCGCCGCCAGGCCCGAAGCGATCATAGACGGGGTCGTCAAGGGACTCGACGTCCTCGAGAAGAAACGCCTTAAGCTCCGCGAGAAGGAGGGGAAGAAATGACCGAAGAAACCAAACAGACGTTCGAGACGGTCTCCCCCGAGGACATCCCGGGGATGGCTGAGAATCTGAAGTCCGAGGGATACAGACTGGTGCAGCTCTGCGGAGTGACCAAGGAGGGCCACACGGAGATCCTGTACAGCTTCGACAAGGATTTCGCCATCAGGAACCTGAAGGTTGCCGTCCCGTTCGGACAGACCGTTGGAAGCATCACGCCCTGGTACTGGGCCGCGTTCGTATACGAGAACGAGGTCCACGACCTCTTCGACGTCGAGTTCACCGACAGCAAGCTGGACTACAAGGGCAACTTCTTCCGCATGAGCTGCAAGGCTCCGTGGAAGGGGCCCGAGGCCGCACCGAAGGAGGGATCCTGATGGGAAAGAGAACGATCGTCCCGTTCGGCCCTCAGCACCCCGCACTCCCCGAACCGGTCCACCTGGACCTGGAGCTCGAGGATGAGACCGTCGTGCGCGCCATCCCCTCGATAGGGTACGTGCACCGCGGACTCGAGAAGCTGGCTGAGAAGAGGGACTACAACGACATGATCTACGTCATGGAGAGGGTCTGCGGGATCTGCAGCTTCGGCCACGGCTGGGGCTACGCCGGAGCCGTGGAGGGCCTGATGAGCGTCCAGATCCCGGACAGGGCCGAATGCCTGAGGATCATGTTCCATGAGCTGTCCAGGGTCCACAGCCATCTGCTGTGGCTGGGACTCCTGGCCGACGGACTCGGGTTCGACAGCCTGTTCATGCACTGCTGGAGAATCAGGGAGAGGGTCCTGGACGTCTTCGAGGCAATCACCGGCGGAAGGGTGGTCATGTCCTTCTGCAAGGTCGGCGGGGTCAGGAAGGACCTCACACCGGAGATGCTCAAGATGGTCAAGGACACCTGCGACATGATCGAGGACGAGATGAGGAAAACCGGCCTGGTGTTCATGAAGGACACATCAGTCAGGAACAGGCTGTGTGGAACCGGCGTCCTGAGCCGCGAGGACATCATAGACCTGAGCGCCGTCGGTCCCGTCGCCAGAGGATCCGGCGTCAACAACGACGTCAGGTCCGCCAACCCCATGTACAGGGACCTGGGATTCTCCCCTGTCCTGTACGACGACGGCGACTGCTGGTCCAGGTGCATGGTCAGGGTGGACGAGATCATGCAGTCCCTCGACATGATCAGGAACGCTGTCAGAGACCTGCCCGACGGCGATGTGTCCGTTCCCGTCAAGGGCAACGCGCCCGTGGGAGACTATGTCTTCCGCGTGGAGCAGCCCCGCGGGGAGGGATTCTACTACGTGCAGGGCAACGGATCCAAGTTCCTGAGCCGTGCGAGGGTCAGAACACCCACGAACATCAACATCCCCGCCATGACGAGGATGCTGCAGGGATGCAACCTCCAGGACGTGTCCATGCTGGTCATCACCATAGATCCCTGCATCAGCTGCACGGAGCGCTGATAGCATGGCCGTGATGAAGTTCGGCGGCAGGCTGATCCGCAACCTGTTCTCCAAGCCGGAGACCAGGTTGTACCCGTCGGTTCCCAGGGAGTATCCCGAGAGGAGCAGGGGGCACATCGAGTTCGACCCCTCCAACTGCATAACGTGCAACATCTGCGGGAAGAAGTGCCCCACCGATGCGATCAAGGTCGATAAGGGGGCCAGGACACTGACGATAGACAGGATGAGCTGCATACAGTGCGGTTACTGCGTCGAGTCCTGTCCGAAGAAGTGCCTGAGCATCCTTCCGGGATACACGGCCCCCAGTGCCGAGAAGGTCATCGAGACGTTCCCAATCCCGGAGAAACCGAAGGAAGAAAACCAGTGAACAAACAGGGGGTCCGCGAGGACCTCCTTTCCACACTATATCTTGGTCCATGCGATTTGGTTCCAAACCACGAGTTTTGTCCGCAAACCCTCAGAACTCTGCTTCATTTTAGAATAGGTGTATTTTCAATAGAGATTGTTATCACTATAGGTGTAACGTTCATTGATAAAATTTTTAAAATAGGTGTTGTTATTTAACAACTAAATATCATGGCGGCATTCAGAAGGAAGATATACACAAAAATGCTGGATTGGAAAGACAGATACAGCAACAAATATGCGCTACTCATCGAAGGCGCTCGTCGCGTCGGTAAAACAACGATAGTCGAGGAGTTTGCAAAAAAAGAGTATGAGAGCTACCTCCTGATTGACTTCACCACAGCCACTGATGAGACCAAACAGTGGTTCAAAGACTATTCAGACGACCTTGACACCCTGTTCCGCCAGCTTCAATTCAGATACAGCACAGCGTTGAAAAAAGGAAAGAGCGTCGTCATATTCGATGAGGTACAGGCATTCCCACCCGCCAGACAGCTCATCAAGCACCTTGTCAAGGATGGACGTTACAGCTACATTGAGACAGGTTCTCTCATATCGTTTAAACAGAACGTAGAAGGAATCCTCATCCCATCTGAAGAGATGCGCATACAGATGCATCCGTTGGACTTTGAAGAATTCCTGTGGGCTCAGGGAGACGTCACGACGGTAGACCTCCTTAGAGAATCGTTCATGTCCCTCACTCCTCTGGGGAACTCGGTACACAAACATCTGATGAGGAAGTACACCACGTACATGTTGGTCGGAGGCATGCCTCAGGCGGTAGAGGCGTTCGTTGAAAGCAACAATTTCGATGAAGTCGAAACCGTGAAAAGGACGATCATTGACCTGTACAGGGATGATACTGTCAAATTCAAATCGGACAAAGGCTCTAAAGCAAGACGCATTTTGGACCGTATACCCGCACTTCTGTCCAAGCATGACAAACGCTTCTCACCATCGCAATTGAAAAAGGGCTCCAGAACCCGCGAATACTTCGACTCAGTGGTATGGCTCGGAGAATCAAAGATGGTGAACGTCTGCCATGACGTGTCCGATCCAGGACCGGCCATGGGACTGAGCATCAATGATCACTCCTTCAAGCTGTACATGCTTGATACGGGGCTTCTGATCTCTGCATCATTTCTGTCTAACGTAGACACCTACTCAGAACTCTACGACATGATGTTGAGAGGAAAGCTGAATGTCAACAAAGGGATGCTGCTGGAAAACATGGTTGCACAGGAACTCGTGGCAAAGAACTACGAACTTCTATTCTGCAGATTCCTGGTGGAGGAGACAAACAACCCACAGGAGGTAGATTTCCTTCTTGTGAAGGATGGCAAAGTCCTGCCGGTAGAGGTCAAATCTGGGGCAAGCTCGACAAGCCACATATCCCTGGACAGATTCCTCACCAAATACAAGTCTGTCGCAGACCATGCCTATGTGATTCACACCAAAGACCTCCGTGTCGACGGGAACATCACATATCTACCAGCATACATGACCATGTTCATCTAATTATTAGGTATTCCTAAACTATAAATACTCAGTTTAGGTTATCCTAAATTATGTCGAACGTAGCAGTCGTCTATTGGAGCGACACCGGGAACACCGAAGCCATGGCCAAATTCGTGGCCGAGGGAATCCAGTCGGCCGGTGGCAGTGCAGAGATCATCACCGCGGACAACTTCGGACCCGACAGGGTGTCCGCCTACGACGCGATAGCGTTCGGGTGCCCCGCTATGGGCGACGAGATCCTCGAGGAGGACATCTTCGAACCCATGTTCACAGCTGTGGAGGGACTGCTCTTCGGCAAGAAGGTCGGGATCTTCGGATCCTATGACTGGGGCGACGGACAGTGGATGAGGGACTGGGCGGACAGATGCAGGGCCGCCGGCGCGGACCTCGCGAACGACGGCGTCATCGCCAACCTCTATCCGAACGATACGGAAGCCGAGGACTGCAGAAAGCTCGGAGCCATGATGTGCTCATGACACTAGACATTCGCCAGCTGGCGAGAGGAAAGGGGATGTCGGCGGACTACGACATGCCCGAGGATGGGAAGAACGAGGAACTGAGGGAGGTGGACATAAGGAGACTGTGAAACAAGCAAGCCGATACTCACATCACTCGCACCCGGCCACAATCATTGCCGTTACCTAGTATCACCCGGCCGGGTGCAACACCTGATGTCCCCCAAACCTCATCTGAAGTAGATCTCCGGACGCCTTTTGTCCAGGAAGTACACATCCTTCATAGACACGTACCCCTCCGCCCTGATTACCTCCAGCGGCTCCGGATCGAGATCCGCGGTCACGATGCACTCGCCGGAGAAGTCCTCCGCGAGCTTGTTGCCCCTGGCGTCGTAGATGATGGCTCCTCCACCCAGTTCCGTGCCGGACCCCGTGGGGCCGTATCCGTTGCACGCCCCCACATAGACCGTGTTGTCGTAGGCCCTCGCGGGCAGGATCCTGTCCCATGACGACCTCCTGCGCTCGCCTCCGAGATTGGACGCGAAGGGCATGAGGATTATGTCCGCTCCCTTCAGCGCGTATGTGCATGAGATCTCCGGAAAATGCGCCTCCCAGCAGATCTGCACTCCCAGAACCGCCTTCGACGTGCGGATGACATCGAGTCTGTCTCCCGAGACCATGACTCCTGCCTCCCTCTCTCCGAGATGGGTCTTGCGGTACACGCCCAGGACCCTTCCGCCCTCGACGACCGCCTGAGCTATGCTGGGCCCATGGTCCACGAACCCGAAGCAGATGCAGACGCCTGACTCACGGGATTTGTCCACCACCGCTCCGACCGCGGGGGAATCGATAGACATGACCGCATCGGCGCTGCCTGGCATGGAGTATCCGGATAGGCAGAGTTCCGGGAAGCAGACGATGTCGGCACCCCCGGACACGGCGGAGTCGCATAGTGCCAACATCCTCGAGAGGTTGCCCTCGGCATCCCCAAGGGCCGAGTTCATCGACACCATGGAGAGGCGCACAGGCTCCATCATACCGCCCCTATGCTCCTGGCGGGGACACCGACGTATGTCTCCCCGGCCGGAACGTCCTTCGTCACCACCGCGCCGGCGCCGATGATGGCGCCTTCACCGATGGTGACTCCTGGGAGGACTATTGCGCCGGCACCGATCCAGACGTCATCCCCTATCACGATCTTCTCGGCACGTGTGACTATGTTCCGCCTCATATCCGGAGAGAACTTGTGACTCGGGGTTACTATGCAGACCTTTGGACCTATCAGGACATGGTCCCCGATGACGACCTCGGCGCTGTCCAGGATGACGCAGTCGAAGTTGATCAGGACGCCCCTGCCGAAGGTTATGTTCCTGCCGACGTCGCACCTGAACGTCGGATACACGGCGACATCGTCCAGCTCCTGCCCGAACAGCTCCTCCAGTATCTCCTTCCTCCTGTCGGAGGGGGTCTGGGGGGTGTTGAACATCTCGCACAAGGTGTGAGCCCTGTTCACGGCCTCCATGAAGACACCGATGTCCTCGTCGGTCTTGCTCGTGACCATGCCGCGACGGCTGCGTTCCAGAAAATCCATGAGGATGTGAAAGGGGTTTGGATAGAAAATGGGAAGGGTCACCCCTCCCGGTTTCCGTGGGGATCACTCCTCACCGCTCTCGATCTTGTGCTTGACCGCCTCGAACTCGGGATCCTCCTCCGGCTTCTGGGCCTTGAAGAAGATTCCGACGATCACGAGGATCAGGATAATGCATCCTCCGGCGAGGAAGGAGAAGTCGACACTGTTGCTGAACGCCGACAGGATCTGCGGCGCGTACTGGGGATACGAGACGATGGCCTCGAGGACACCAGTGTCGTGGGGGATGCTGTTGAAGACCTCCTCGGGAAGGTAGTCGGGAACGAAGTTCATCAGCTCCCCACTGATGCGTCCGTTGATGATCATGGTGAAGATCGCGGTACCCATGGTCGTTCCGATCGACCTGATGAGGTTGACGGACGATGTCGTCATTCCCATCTCGGTGGGCTTGGAGCTGTTCTGGACTGCGGACATCACGACGGACATCATGCATCCCAGACCGAGTCCGAGGATGAAGGTTCCGATGAGGTATCTGGTCATGTACAGCTCCTGGAGGTAGTCCGCGTTACCGGCCATCTGCAGGACCATGTCGGGATCGACGGTCATGCCCGAGAGGTAGAACAGTCCCAGGAAGCACAGTATGGGTCCGACGATGAGCCAGGGCTTGTACCCGGTCCTCTCGACGAGGGCTCCGGAGGAGATGGATGTGATCATCATTCCGGCGACCATGGCCAGGGACCATATTCCGGCTTCGAGCGTGGTCAGTCCGAAGACACCCACTGCGAGCATGTTCGTGAACATCATGGCGCCTATCATTCCGATTCCGAAGATCGCCATGAAGATGGCCGCCATGATGACTGTCTTGTTGTGTATCAGATGGGGTGCGAGGATGGGGTCGATGGCCTTGTGCTCGACCTTCACGAACACGACGACGAGGACGATGGCGATGATGACCATAGCGGCCGTCTCGATGCTCGCCCACTCGAACTCCTTTCCTCCGAACTCGATCAGGAGCAGGACGTCCAGGAGCAGCAGCGAGAGGAAGGCGATTCCCTTGACGTCGATGTGCTTCTCACCGTCGTTGACAGGTGTGGGGAACTTCTTGATGGTGAGGATGAACGCGATGAGCGCGAGAGGGATGTTGATGTAGAAGCACCAGTGCCAGCTTATGGCACCCTCGATGTACCCTCCGATGAGGGGTCCGATTCCGCTTCCGACACCGAATATGGCACCGAGAATACCCTGCATCCTGGCCCTCTCACGGGGGGAGTACAGGTCCGCGACGGCAGCCGTGGCGACGGGGATCAGGATACCTCCGCCGACTCCCTGGACGGCACGGCAGACGATGAACATCTCCATGTTGGAGGACAGACCGGCGCACACAGAACCGACAGCGAAGAGCCCGAGACCGATGAGGAACAGGGGCTTCCTACCGTAGATATCAGAAAGCTTTCCCGCGATGGGGATCATGATCGTCTCGCAGAGGAGGTACGCCGTGGTCATCCAGGCATACAGGCTGAGACCGCCCAGGTCCTCCGCCAGTTTGGTTCCGATGGTACCGACGATCGTACCGTCGAAACACGCCCCGAGCATGGCTACGCACAGACCAATCATGATGGTGTTGCGCACCTTCGGGTCGATGTTCTTGTATGTGATTTGTTCGGCTGCTATAGGAATCCCTCCCAGGATTCTTGACAGAAATACCCTTGAGCAAGATGTTGTATAAGTACGTTTTGAATTGTGAAATCAACTAAAATGATGATGCACGTCCGTACAATGGGTTTGATTTTCACGGTTTTTTGTGAAATGTATATAATTGGTTTGAAAACAAGACGATGTTTGTCCTGTTTGTAAAAATAGTTGTATTGTCAACTACAGTCCTTATCCCTTGGTCAGACTCTCCATTATGCGGTCCGCCCTGTCGTCGAGCTTCCTCATGATCTCGGCGAGAACCTCCTTCTCCTCGTCCGTCAGAACGTCGAACAGGTTCCTGTCCAGGAGTTCGAACATCATGCGGCTCATCGCGAATATGTCACGGCCCTGGTCGGTGAGATGGAGACTGTGGAGCTTCCCGGAGCTGTCGTTGTACACCAGGCCGAGGTCTATGAGGTCATGGACCATCGTGGAGATGTACGACTTGTCGTACGGGACCTCGTCGATGAGCTCCTTCTGTGACAGTCCGTCCCTCTTCCCTATATGGAAGATGAGGATGAGGTATGGGGGTTTGATGCGTGTGTCCCTCAGGTACTTGTCCGCATAGCCCTTCATGCACAGGTTCATCTTCTTCGGGAAGGACACGACCAGACGGATCGCGTCGTCCCCTCTGTCATCCGTATCCATTCGAGATCACCTCAGATAGTGTATATTCCGAAATAGTCGAGAAGGCCCGTCACCAGTATGATGGCCATGAACAGCGGGCAGACGACCATGATGAGTGCGTTGTAGATGGGCTTCAGCCTGAACCGTCCGGACGACTCGATCTCCTCCGTCACGAACTTCGTCTTGACGAAGTAACCGATGATGATGCAGGTCACTATCGCCGCTATCGGCATCAGCACGGAGTTCGTGATGAAGTCGAAGAACTCCAGGAACGTCATGCCCAAGATGGTGATGCCGCTGAGCGGGCCGAATCCCAGACAGGACAGTATCCCAAGACCGAGTATGAGCACCAGACATGCGATGCAGGCCATGGAACGCCGCCACTTCCATCTGTCCCTGAAGATGGAGACTGCCGTCTCGGACAGCGATATCGAAGACGTCCATGCGGCGAACATCGCCAACAGGAAGAAGACGGCGCCGACGATGTGCCCTGCGGGCATGGTCTCGAACACGAGGGGCATGGTCTCGAACATCAGACCGAACCCGTCCCCCATCCCGGGGCCTATGAACACGACGACCGCGGGGACGATCATCAGACCGGAGAGGAACGCCACGCAGGTGTCCATCAGGCATATCGTGTAAGCCGACTTCTCGATGTCCACGTTCTTCCTCATGTACGAACCGTATGTGATCATTATTCCCATCGCCAGAGACAGGGAATAGAACAGCTGCCCCATCGCACCGAGGACAGTCTTCATGGAGAAGTCGTCGAAGTTGGGGACGATGTAATACGAGAGCCCCTCGGTGATGCCATCAACCGTCAGCATGTACAGGCAGATCCCCACGAGGAGCACCAGCAGCCCGGGGAGGAGGATCTTGCTCATCCTCTCCACGCCCTTCTGAACCCCGAAGGCGACGACCGCCACGGTCAGGACCGCGTAGATCGCGAACCACGTGACGGGGCTGTCGAAGACCCCGGTCATGGATGCGGACATGAAATCGCCGAAGAATGACCCGTTGGCCAGTTCTGATCCCATCCCCGCCATGTACTCCACGAAGTACTTGGTGACCCATCCGCCGATGACGCAGTAATAGGGGACGATGATCAGCGGGATGATGGCGATTATCCATCCGACGACCTTGTACTTCTCGCCGAGATCCAGGAAGGCGTCGATGCAGGACTTTCCGGTACGACGACCGATTGCGATCTCGGTGATCATCAGAGCGACGCCGAAGGTCACCACGAGGATGATGTACGTTACAAGGAAGGCACCGCCTCCGTAGTGTTCGGCAAGATACGGGAAGCGCCACAGGTTCCCGAGACCAACCGCCGACCCGGCGGCAGCCAGGATGAAACCCAGCCTCCCCGAGAAGCTGCCGCGCGATGCAGCATGCTCCATATCTCCGTCCAAGTGTTGGAGATTATAATAATTTCGGCTCTTCGAAGGAACGGCGACAGGCCTGGGAGATGGGATTCGACCGCATCAGATGGTGTAGATGCCCATGCCTCCGAGCACTCCCACGACGAGGATTATCACTAGGATCACAGGGCACACGTACTTGATCATGTACGGATAGATCGTCTTGATCCTGAACTCGCATCCAGACGACTCCACCTCGTCGATGACGTACCTGGACTTCACGACGTATCCGATCAGGATGCACGTTATCAGCGCGACTATCGGCATCATCACGGAGTTGGTGATGAAATCGAAGAACTCGAGGAAGCTCATACCGAACGGCGCCACGGCGCTGAGCGGTCCGAATCCCAGGCACGACAGCAGCCCCAGGATCAGTATCCCTATGGACACTATCACGCATGCACGGAAGCGGGTCATGTGCCAATGGTCCCTGAGGACGGACACCACCGCCTCCATGAGGGCGATGGACGACGTGAGTGCGGCGAACATGGCGAGCAGGAAGAACGCGATTCCCACGACCTCCCCTCCCGGCATGGTGCCGAAAACCTGAGGCATGGTGGTGAAGAGGAGCCCGAAGCCGCTTGTCATGTCGGTGCTCCCGGAGAACAGGACGAATGCGGGGACGATCATGAGACCGGACAGGAACGCCACCGTGGTGTCTGTGAGGGCCACGGTGTAGGCGGACTTCTCTATGTTGTCCTGCTTGCGCATGTACGACCCGTAGGCGATGGTTATGCCCATGGCGATGGACAGGGAATAGAACAGCTGGCTGACCGCTCCCGCGAGAGTGGAGAAGGACAGCTTGTCGAAGTCGGGGACGAGGTAGTACTTCAGCCCCTCGGAGATCCCGTCGATGGTCAACATGTACACGCAGATGGCGATCAGCAGGACGAAGAGGGCGGGCATGAGGATCTTGCTCATCCTCTCGATGCCCTTCTCCACGCCGAACACGACGACCACGATGGTCAGGAACGCGTAGATCAGGAACCAGGGGAGCGGGCTGTCGAAGACCCCTCCGAGGTCCATGGAGATGAACTGGTCGAAGAATCCGGCTCCGGCGAGGTCCGACCCGGCACCGACGGCGTAGTCGGCGAAGTACTTGGTGACCCATCCGCCGATGACGCAGTAGTACGGGACTATGATCATCGGCACCAGCATGGCGATCCACCCGATGATCGGGTACTTGTCGCAGAGGTCCATGAGGGCGTCGAAACAGGACTTGCCGGTGCGCCTGCCTATGGCCAGCTCGGTGATGACCATGACCACGCCGAACGTTACCACTAGTATGAGGTAGACTAGGAGGAATATCCCTCCGCCGTACTGTTCGGCCAGATATGGGAAGCGCCACAGGTTCCCGAGTCCTACGGCGGCTCCGGCAGTGGCCAGGATAAAACCCAGCCTGCCCGAGAACCCGCCACGCTTTTCGACGGTCTCCATCGCGGTCACGACGACTCATGCGATATTTGATGTTTTGCGACACGGAGGAGACTGTCCAGCGTTCCGGGCCTTGACTGTACAAGCATCTACGCGTCGGCGGATGCCGTAAACAAGGTATAAATCGGATGTCAGAGTACGCACCCACAGGTGTGAAAACCATGCAGCTTTATCACGATAAAGATGCGGACCTGAAAGTCCTCGACGGCAAGAAAGTCGCCGTCCTGGGATACGGGTCCCAGGGAAGGGCCCAGGCTCTGTGCTTCAACGACTCCGGGATCGATGTGACGATCGGAGTCAGGAAGGACGGAAAGTCCTGGAACAAGGCCAAGGAGGACGGCCTCAAGGTCGCGGAGTTCGCTGACGCCGTCAAGGACGCAGATGTCGTCATGATGCTCCTGCCTGACGAGGTCCAGCCCGACATCTACAAGGAGTACGTCGAGCCCAACTTGAAGAAGGGCGCCGCACTCGAGTTCGCACACGGCTTCGCCATCACCTACAAGCTGATCCAGCCCCCGGCGGATGTCGACGTTATCATGATGGCGCCCAAGGCCCCCGGAGACATGGAGAGGCTCGTCTTCACCGAGGGATTCGGAGTCCCCGCCCTCATATGCATCCACCAGGATGTCACCGGCAACGCCAAGAAGATCGCCCTTGCACTCGCGAAGGGACTCGGATCCACCCGCGCCGGAGTCTTCGAGACCACCTTCGACAACGAGACGTACACCGACCTCTTCGGAGAGCAGTCCGTCCTCTGCGGAGGACTCACGGCCCTGATCAGGCAGGGATTCAAGACCCTGACTGATGCGGGATATCCTCCCGAGATGGCCTACTTCGAGGTCCTCCACGAGACCAAGCTCATCGACGACCTCATCATCAAGGGCGGCTTCGAGCTCATGTGGAACGTCGTCTCCAACACCGCCGAGTACGGCGGAATGACCAGGAGGGACAGGGTCATCACCGAGCAGTCCGCCGAGGGCATGAAATCCATCCTCGAGGAGATCGAGAACGGCAAGTTCAAGGACGAGTGGAGGGCCGAGTGGGCCGCAGGACTCGTCAACCTCAAGAAGATGGAAGAGGACGAGAAGAAGCTGCAGCTCGAGATCACCGGAAAGGAGATCCGCCAGCTCTTCGAGAGGAAGAACTGAAACCCTACAGGCCAGGTGGCGAGATGAGCAGGATGATCGTCAGGACGAGAAACGGGGACTTCCTCGGGGACCTGGACGGGTCGGACATCTCAAACGCCATCTGGCTCTCACTCCCGCTCAGCATGGACATCAACATGCTGGGCGGGATGATCTACTGCGAATGCCCCCTCTACGCGATCCAGCCCAAGGAGGGGCGCACCACGCAGCTCGAGGTCGGGGACATCGCCTACTGGCCCGGCCCCGGCGCGTTCTGCATTTTCTACGGGCCGACCCCTCTGAGCGGCGAGGATGGGAAGCCGGTCGCACCCTACCCGGTCATCAAGATCGGCAGGATGGTCGGCGACTGCTCCGGACTGGAAGCCGCCGGTGACAGGCAGAAGCTCACACTGGTCCCGCCCTACTGATTTATTGATGCATCATCGTGCTCGGCTCCGTCTGGATGCAGACTGATGTGTACCGGATCCTCGGCCCTTCTTAACCAGAGGTCTCCCGTCGGCATCCAGGAGGGGTGTTAGCCCACCCCCGTTGCCGCTCCAGAGCCAGAGATAGCACACTCCCGTCTCCCTGTCCCTCAGGACCATCCTTATCCCGGCATCCGCCAGGGCACCGCCCTCACGGTGGATGACCTCGAACCTGTCCTCGGTCATGTCACCGCCTCAGGCATGCCTGATCCCCGCGTTCTCGGAGATCTCCGAGCTCACGGTGCACAGGTCGTCGAGGGACAGCTCGGAGATGTCACCGTGACCGGACGCCCTCAGGAACGCCCTGAGCTCGTCCGCCAGGGCGCGGAGGTAGTTGCCGACGCGCACGGCTCCTGCCTCCTGGTCCAGCCTGGACTCCAGCTCGGGATCCTGCGTGGCTATCCCCATGGGGCACTTCCCGGTGTTGCATGCCCTGTACCTCTGGCATCCCAGCGCCATGAGCGGGGCGGACGCCATGGCGACGGCGTCGGCGCCCATCGCGAGGGCCTTGATGCAGTCCCCGCTTGTGCGGAACCCGCCGGTGATGACCAGCTCCTGCCCCATGCCGTGCTCGTCCATATACCTCCTGGCCCTGGACAGGGCGTAGACGGTGGGCACGGATGTGGCATCCTTGAGGAACTTCGGGGACGAGCCGGTAGCGCCTCCCCTGCCGTCTATCGTGATGAAGTCGCATCCGGATTGGGATATGAACTCGAGGTCCTCCTCGATGCGGCCCGCCGCGATCTTCACGCCTATGGGAAGCCCGCCGGACCTGCTGCGGAGCATGTCGACCATCGCCTTCAGGTCCTCCGGGGTGTCGATGCCGGGGAACTTCGACGGACTGAGTATGTCCTCGCCACGGCGCTTGCCCCTCATCGTGGCTATGACCTCCGTGACCTTCTCCCCGGGCAGATGACCGCCCATCCCGGGCTTGGTGCCCTGGCCGATCTTGATCTCGATCGCGTCGCAGTGCTCCAGCGTCATGTCGTTGAAGCTGTACTGGTTGGGGATGTACTCGAAGATGTACCTGTGCGCGGCGATCATCTCGTCCCACAGGGCGCCCCCCTCCCCGCTGCACATGGCGGTCCCTGCTATCGCGCTACCTTTGGACAGGGCGACCTTCGCCCTCCCCGACAACGCTCCGAAGCTCATGTGACTGATGTAAACTGGCATCTCGAGCTCCATCGGCCTCTTCGATCCCTTGCCTATGACAGTGCGGATGGAGACCTCCTCCCATTTGTCCTTGGGTGCCCTGGCGAGCTGGGCGCCCAGGAACAGGATGTCGTCGAAATTCGGAACCGGGATCGTGGTGTCCATCGCACTGTCGATGCTCCTCCCTGTGAGAGCCATCTCATGGATGTCGTCCATGACTCCGCCGTCGTGTCTCTTCAGGTTCTGGGGAACGTCGATTCCGCCCTCCGGGACAGGTTCCGACGGTTTCTCGGGAGTCTCAGGAACCGGGGATCCCCCGTCATCGTCCATGAGCACGAAAGCGGATTTGGGGGAATGGCAGAGAGGGCACACCCAGTCATCGGGCAGGTCCTCGAACCTCACACCCTCATCCTCTTCATCGTAAATCTCGCCGCAAACGGAGCATCTGTAGCGTGCCATAGTGCACATATCGGGACACGGCGTTATAACGGTCTGGGTCGTCCTCACGGACCCAACGCAGTTATGGGTACGACATATACACCATCTTCACGCTGGTACGCGTACGATGACATGCCTACCAACACGCACAGGAACGATGGTGGCCTGCGACTGCTGCTCCTGAACCTCTCGCTGAGATTCAGCAACTTCTCGGATGCCTCATCCACCTGGTTCATCCCGAGTTTGATTTCGAATGCTCCCCAACGACCATCACCCAGCTCTACAACCGCATCCATCTCGTTACCAGCACTGTCCCTATAGTGCTTCACGGTGCCACCATGGGTCGCGGCGTATACCGCCAGATCCCGTTCGCACATCCCTTCGAAAAGAAAACCGTAGGTGTTCAGATCATTGAGAAGACCATCCACAGAGGCGTTCATCGATGCGGCAGACAGAGATGGATCCGTAAGATGCCGCTTTGGACTTTTACCCACCCTGTATGATGACCTCAGCCCTGGATTGAAGGCATACTGGTACTCTGTGAGGAACATGCGATCCAGAATCCCCAGATAGTCAGCCACGGTATCCGGATCCATTTTATCGTCATCGTATTCCTCAATGTCTTTCAATATGGTCCTGTTTGAGACAACGGTGCTTTCGTTACGTCCTAGAGAGGTGATGACTCTTCTCACCCTCTCTGCATCGCGCTTTTTCCCGTCTATCTTGACGAAATCCTCATCGCGAATCGACTGAAGGTAGTTCCTACTCAGGATTGTTACCTTGTCAATATCCACTCCTATGGATTGTGGCCAACCTCCACGGAGGGTCAAATAAATGAGTTTGCGCAATGTGACGTCGTCTATTGTCCTTGTCTTCATTTTGCTCTCGAAAAGATCGGATACAGACACGGCCCCGGACGAGTCACCGGATTCGAATAGAGACATCGTACGCATGCGCACCGTTGCTATACGCCCCGCACCACTGTGCATTATTCCTTTGCGTACAGGAGTCGATGATCCTGTTAACACAAATGCCCCCTTAAGACTGTCAGAGGATACGGTCGTACGAACTGCGTCCCAGACCTTGGGCACATCCTGCCACTCATCGATCATGCGGGGCCTTGCTCCGTTGAGCGCTTCATACACATCGACCTCGGCCAGTTTTTTGTTGGCGAAATCGTTCTTGGAATCGGACAGATCGATAACACTCTCGGAGTGATTCAGCCCCGTCCATGTTTTTCCGCACCACTTCGGCCCCTCTATGCATACTGCCCCCATCGTTTCAAGTGTAAGGGAGATGTTCCTATCCACGAGTCTCGCACGGTACCCGTTCTTGGTCAGAACCATGATATGATGACAATTTGATAATTTATTATGTTTTCGATTCCGTGGTTTTCAAAGGTTTCATTCCGTGGTTTTCAAAGGTTTCATTCCGTGGTTTTCAAAGGTTTCATTCCGTGGTTTTCAAAGGTTTCATTCCGTGGTTTTCAAAAATGATAAAAGGTTTGGAACGGGGCCGGTCAGTTTCCGACCAGCTCCGTCCTGGAGAAACTCATGGTCGGTACAGTGACGACACCCATCTGACAGAGGTCGTTGCCTATCAGCTCCACGTTCCTGACCGCCTCCAGCATGTTGCCCATCAGGAGGGCGTTGTTGATCGTGTCCACGATCTCCCCGTTCCTGATGATGTAGCCGCATCTGACGTTCAGTCCGAACCTGCCCGTCATCTCGTCGGCCTCCGGCCACGCGAACCTCTCGACGAAGATTCCACGGTCCGTCTGCTCGATTATCTGCTCAGGTGTGTACCTGCCGGGCTTCGCGGTGACGTTCAGAGCCTTGATGACGGGGGTGCGCTCGTACGCGCCCTGGGCCTCTACGCTAGATCTGCGCATCCCGTTGCCGGTGCTGTCCCCGCAGAACGAGTCCCTGAGGAACGACCTGAGTACGCCGTCCTCGATGACGACCCTCCTCTCCGTCGGTGTCCCCTCGTCGTCGAACACGCAAGACAGCGGCGCGGATACCGTCGGGTCGTCCACGACCGTGAACTGCTCCGAGGCCACCTGCTGTCCGAGGGAGTCCTTCCACATGCTCCTGCCGTACTTCACGTTCTCCCCGTTGACCGCCGCGACGACGGACGAGTTCATCATGTCGCCCAGCTGACCGGGCGGCAGTATCATGCTCAGCCTCTCGGAGCCCCTGAACTCGTGGCTGGCCGCGGCATTGTTGGCCTGGCGGGCGAGGGATTCGCCGATGGCGGGCAGGTCGATGTCGAGGTGCGTCCCGTGGAACGTCTCCATCCCCTCGCCGGGATGCTCCTTCGTAGTCATGGATGTGAAGTGTCCGTAGACGAGCGTGCTCCTGTGTGCGCAGTCCACCCCGTTGCCATTCATGACCCTGCAGTCGTTGGTCGAGACCCTGATCTGCGCC
The DNA here is from genome assembly GCA_009911715.1 of Methanomassiliicoccaceae archaeon DOK. Taxonomy (NCBI): domain Archaea; kingdom Methanobacteriati; phylum Thermoplasmatota; class Thermoplasmata; order Methanomassiliicoccales; family Methanomassiliicoccaceae; species Methanomassiliicoccaceae archaeon DOK. Next base: position 1,717,946 of record CP047880.1, read on the forward strand.
CTCGGGATGTTGACGGGACAGCTGTCGATGAGCAACTTGGCCATCTCCCTGAGGTCGTCGGGAGTCACGTCCTCGACCTTCCTGTCCCACACGTCCGGAAGGGCGATCCTCGCCTGCCCGGGCTGGGCGTACCCTTTGAACTCGGTGCTCTCCGGGGAGTACCTGAGGACGGACTCGGCCATCGACATGCACTCGCGGACCGACTGCTCGCCGTTGAGGGTGACTGATGCCTTCCCCTGCCTGCCTCCGTCCGCAACGCGGACCATCAGGCCCGCGTCGAGCTTGGTCTCGATGTTGCTGATCTTGGAATCGTCGATGTAAACCGTGTTTATGACGGCCTCGGAGACGTATACCTCCGACTGCCCGTACCCCCTGGCGGCCTCCATCGCCTTCTCCGCGTAGTATCCGATGTCGCTCACTGTCCTCCCCCCACGATCATCCTGGCGCGCATGTACGGGCCTCCCGACGAGACCCTGACCCAGTCCTCGATTCCCTTGCCGCACATCCCGCCGTCCAGGACTACCTCCTTCGACAGGGCGTCCGCCGAGGACAGGATGTCCACGGACCTGCCGGTGAGGGTGAACGACTGAAGGGGCTTGACGATCTCACCGTTCCTGATGAGGAAGCCCCTGAGGCACTTGGCCTCGAAGCATCCGCCCACGGGGTCCTCCATTCCGTTGACCATCTTGTCGCACAGGATCCCGTCCCTGGTGTCGGCGATGATCTCGTCGCGGTCCCACTCGCCGGGTCCGAAGTAGGTGTTGGTCATCCTGACCCAGACCCTCTTCCCGTAGTTCTCCGCCCTGCCGTTCCCGGTGGGCCTGACACCCAGTTGGGATGCTGTCTCCAGACTGTGCATGTACCCCTGGTATACACCGTGGTCGATTATGGTGGTGCATGACGACGGGGTCCCCTCGTCGTCGAACGGGACCGATCCGTGGGCTCCACGCACCGTGCCGTTGTCGTACATGGAGATTATGTCCGATGCGACCTTCCTTCCCACCGCGCCCGTGAGGAAGGACCTCCTCTTGGTGATCTCGTCGCCCTCCGACGCGTGGCCCATGGCCTCATGTGCCAGCAGACCGGAGACCATGGGGTCGGATATGACAGTCAGATTGCCCGACGGGGCCCTGTCTGCCTTGAGAGTCTCGATTGCCTCCCTCGCCGTGACCCTTCCGAGCTCCTCCAGATCGGCGTCCCTCACGACCTCGTACCCGAGCGTGCTGTCGGGCCCGTCGTAGTAGCGCTCCATCCTCTGGCCGTCCGCCGCGACAGACATGGCCCTGCACAGTGTGCGGACCTCCTCCCAGCTCAGGTCAGAACCGGCGGAGTTCACCAGCGCGTTGGTCTTGACCTCCTCGGAGTAGGAGCCGACGCGGTTGATGATGCGGTCATCGACGGCCTGGGCCCTGTCCAGGTCCTGGGCGGCGGCGATCTTCTCCGACAGGTCCACAGAATCGGGATGGATGCGTACGTCCGCCCTCCTGTGCTCCCTGACCGTGGCGGGCTCCAGCATCAGGTCCGATTTCCTCTCCCCCGATGCGTTCCGGACCGCCTGCTCCGCGGCCCTCATCACATCCTCGCGGTCGAATGACGTGGCGGTGCCGTAGCCCCACCTCCCGCCGGCCCATGCCCTGAGACACACCCCTCCGGTGCTCTTCTGAACCAGCTGGCGGATGTCCCCGTTCATCGAGCTCACTCCGGTGACCCTCACCGTCTGGGACCTCGCGTCCGAGAACTCCGCGCCGAGGTCCTGCATCCTGTCCACCGCCTTGTGCAGGATGTCCTGGGCCTGCTCGGCCTTCATGATGACCGCCTGCATCATACCACCGTGAAGGAGTGGTCGAAGGAGGTCAGGACCTCGCACCCGTCCTCGGTTATGAGACAGGTGTCCTCGATCCTGATTCCGCCCACGCCGGGTATGTAGATGCCGGGCTCCGCGGAGACCACGTTGCCCGCGCGGAGGATCTGATCCGACTTGGAGTAGATGGAGATGTCCTGATGGACGTCCATGCCTATGCCGTGGCCGAACGTATGGATGAACTTCCCCTTGAACTCGGACTCGTCGATGATCCTCCTGGCTGCGATGTCGGCCACGCTGGCGCTGGCACCGTCGCGGTACTCCGCGATGCCCGCCCTCTGCGCCTCCAGGACGACCTCGTAGGCCCTCTCCAGGATCTCGGGGGGCTTCCCGAAGAAGACGGTGCGCGTCATGTCGGAGCAGTAGCGGTCGTACTTCGTTCCGAAATCGAACAGCGCCGTGTCACCCTTCCTGAGCCTGTAGTCGCAGGGCATGTGATGGGGCTGTGAGGAGTATGCTCCGAATGCCGCGATGGTGTCGAACGCGTTGCCCGTCCCGCCGAGCTCCCTCATGCGCGCGTCCATCCTGGCCGCGACCTCCTTCTCGGAGACGCCCTCCGACAGCATGTCCGGGATCTCCCCCGCTACGACGGAGGATATCCTGCAGGCCTCCCTGGTCGCTGCTATCTCCTTCTCGTCCTTGACGGAGACCGTCGCGGAGATGGCCTTGCCGGCGTTGACCACCTCTATGCCCTCGGCGACCTTCTTCACATACTCCACCGCGGCATAGGTGGCTGAGTTGACGTTGAACCCGACCTTCGTGCAGCCCTTCAGCGCGTCCCTGATGAACGCCTCGCGCTCGGCACGGTCGTGGTAGACGCAAATGTTCCCGGCCCCCTCGCGGGCGCCCTCCTCCTCCAGGATGCTCACCAGGACGTCCATGGAACCGTCGGACTTCACGATGGCGAAAGACCCCTCGAAGGTGCCGGAGTTCTGCTCCGTGAGGTACCAGAACGTGGAATCGAGGAACGGCTCGCCGTCGTTGGCTATGACTACGGCGTCCATACCCTCTGCATTGGAAATGAGCCTCTCGGCCCTTGTTTTAGGCATGCCTGTGTATCATACAGATTCTATTTTGGGTTTTGTCTCGCAAGAGATGGAAAGTCGGGAGGAGGGGTTGCCCCCGCCCCCTCAGATACCGATCCACTCGTTCCTGACGATCCTCTTCAGGGCTGAGATCGCGGACATCGCGGCGAGATAGGACGTCTTGGGATTGTCCGGGGACGGCACGTTGTAGGTGTGGCAGGTCATCTGCCCGAACTCGCCCTTGACCCTGAGCTCGTGGGAGTTGCTGTGTATGGACGGGTCCACGACGATCGTTACCTTCGTCTTGTCGAATCCCACCCCCAGGAGGGATACGGTGGCTGCGACGTTGATGTTCTTGGGGAACAGCTTGACCGCGTCCCTGGCGGTGCCCGAGAACACGGTCGTGGGTTCCGTGAGCGTGTCGACGTCGATCCCGTGGTCCTCAATCCAGTCGACGCCCTCCAGGCTCTTGGGTCCCTTGGTGGTAATCAGCTCCACCTCGTCCAGCTCGCCCACGGCGGACGAGCGGAGGCCGTCGGTACCGCAGACCGCTCCGGACGGGATGAAGATCTTGGCCTCGGACTGGATGGCCTTCTCCTTCACCATCTCCCTGAACTCGTCGTCCACCAGGGCTCCGACGGACATGATCATTATGTCCACGCCTCTGGCGACCACCTTGGGGACGATGGCCGTGGCGGCCTTCTGGGAGGCGGCCTCTATGACCAGGTCGGTGTGGTAGAGCTCCTCCTCCACATCGTTGATGACGATGGCCTTGTTCAGGGCCTCCGCGAGTTTCTCCGCCCTGGGATGGTCCTCGTCCATGAGGTAGATCCTCTTGACCTCTGCCATCTCGTCGGCGGCCTTCGCGAGCTTGGATCCGATGGATCCGCACCCCACTATTGTTATGCGCATGAAGGGGCGTACCAAAATCCGCTGTATATTAGACTTGGTGACAATTCTGATGGAAAATTCCTGTTTTTCTACGTATTCCGCAATTATTCTGCGTTAATCGTAGAAAGGCGGGTGAGACCCGCCTGTGTTTGACCTCAGTCCCTCCCGAGCATCGCATCCATGTCGGCGTCGACGTCCGAGATCGGATGGATGTCGTAGTTGTCCACCAGGACCTTCAGCACACCCGGGGATACGAACGCCGGCAGGGAGGGGCCGAGGTAGATGCCCCTCACACCGAGGTACAGTAGGGTCAGCAGGATGCAGACGGCCTTCTGCTCGTACCAGGAGAGCACCATGGAGAGCGGCAGGTCGTTGACACCGCACCCGAACGCGTCGGCAAGGGCCAGAGCGACTTTGATGGCGCCATAGGCGTCGTTGCACTGCCCCATGTCCAGGAGCCTGGGTATGCCGCCGATGTCCCCGAGGTCCAGGTCGTTGAAGCGGAACTTGCCGCATGCGAGCATGAGCACCACGGAGTCCGAGGGCGTCTTCTCCACGAACTCCCTGAAGTAGCTCCTCCCGGGCTTCGCCCCGTCGCATCCGCCCACCAGGAAGAAGTGGCTGATGGCGCCGGACCTGACGCCTTCCACGATGGCCTCCGCGTTGGACAGGACGGCCTCCCTCCCGAATCCCGTGGTGTACTCCACTGTGCCGGCACGGTCCTCCGAGAACCCTCCGAGGGACAACGCCCTGTCGATCAGCGGAGTGAAGTCCCCGTCGTCTATGTGGACCGTCCCGGGGTAGCGGACGGGGCCCGAGGTGAAAACATTGCCCTTGTAGCCGTCCTTCGGAGGCATGAGGCAGTTGGTCGTGAAGAGCACGGGAACGTCGATCCCGTCGAACTCGGACCTCTGGTTCTGCCAGGCGGTGCCGTAATGCCCTTTGAGATGGCCGAACTTGGACAGCTAGGGGTAGGCATGGGCCGGCAGCATCTCACCGTGTGTGTAGATGGAGATCCCCTTGCCCTCGGTCTGCTCGAGGAGGGCCTTCAGGTCCCCGAGGTCGTGGCCCGTGACTATGATCGCCGGACCCTTCCCGATGTCGGTGGAGACCTTCACGGGCGACGGCACACCGAACGCCTCGCGGTTGGCCTCGTCCAGCATCTCCATGCATCTCAGGTTGGACTTCCCGACCTCCAGGACCATAGCCAGAAGCTCGTCCGACCCCGCGTCGGACCCGACGGCCCTCAGCCCACGGTACATCGTGTCGACGACCTCTCCGTCCGTCCTGCCCAGGACCGCCGCGTGGTATGCGTATGCCGCCATACCGCGTATCCCGAACAGGATCAGCGACTTCAGCGAACGGACGTCCTCCTGCGCATTCCAGACGGATCCCATGTCGTACGCGGGAACTCCGCCCGAGAGGGCGACGATCTCTGAGATCTGGTCTCTGATGTCTTCGGCGTCGAAGTCGACATTGGTCAATGTGGCGAACAGCGCCTTCATGACGGCGAAGTCGGCATCCCCGCCGAGCCCTTCGAGAGCCGGCGACGACGCGAGTCCCACGAGAGCGCCCGTGAGCTCGTCCTGGAGCGCCGCGACCTCGCTGGTCTTGCCGCAGACTCCGCTCCTCCCCTTGCAGCCGGCGCCTCCCGCCGTCTGCTCGCACTGGAAACAGAACATAGGTATCTCGGATTCCATGAGTTCAACTCCACGAATCATCGTGTGCTTCCTCATCTGAATGTTATAAATATAATCAAAACGTTGTTTTTACAACTGATATCATGAGAGGCAGGAGTCAGATCCTCAGGAACACGGGGCTGTTCGAGGGAATAGAGGACGGTGAGATGGAGACCATGCTGAAGTGCCTCGGCGCGTTCACCCGCAGATACGCCAAGGACGAGTTCCTATTCCGTCGCGGGGACCGCACAGAATGCCTCGGCGTGGTACTCGCAGGGAACGTGAGAGTCGTACGCGAGGACTGGTGGGGGAACAGGACGGTTCTCGGCGATGTAGGCGCGGGGATGCCGATCTGCACCGAGTACGCCTGCACCTCCGACCCTCTGGACGTCAGCATCGTCGCGAGCGAGCCCACAGAGGTCATGTTCCTCGATGTGGGAAGGGCGGCGAACGTCTGCAACTCCTCGTGCGAGTTCCACAACCGCCTGGTCAAGAACCTGATGAGGAACCTCGCCGGGACGTCCATGGTGATGAACCGCCGCCTGGACCAGCTGGCTAAGAGGTCCACCAGGGAGAAGATCTGCGCATTCCTATCGGATCAGGCTAGAGCGGCCGGATCCAGCGACTTCATGATCGGCATGAACCGCCAGGAGATGGCCGACTACCTGGGTGTCGACAGGAGCGCCATGTCCACCGAACTGGGGAAGATGCAGCGCGAGGGCATCATAGAGTTCCAGAAGAACCACTTCGTGCTGAAATGATCACCTGGAACCATCCCATTCGGCCATGAACTCGTCCAGGAACCCGACCATGTACTCATGGCGGGCAGTGGCCATGCGCTTCGCCGCCCCGGTGTTAATGGAATCCTTAAGCAGGAGCAGCTTCTCGTAGAAGTGGTTGACCGTGGTGCCCCTGTTGGCATGGTACTGCTCCGCGTCCATACCCGTCCTGGGCTCCTCGCCCGGAACGTGCATGGCGCGTCCGCGGCTGCCCCCGTAGGCGAACGCCCTGGCGATGCCGATCGCCCCGATGGCGTCCATCCTGTCCGCGTCCTGGACTATCCTGCCCTCGAGTGTGTCGGGGACGACGGAATCGGTGCCCCTGAACGAGATCTGCGAGATGATGCGGATGACCTCGTCCTGCGTCTCCGCCGGGATCCCCTCGGATTCCATGAAGCGGCGGGCGTTGGCGTAACCGTTGTCGCCGAACAGCTTCCTGTCGTCGGCGTCGTGCAGTAGCGCGGCCAGCCTCACGACGCCCATGTCGCCTCCCTCCTCACGGCAGATCGCCACCGCCATGTCATGCACGCGAATGGTGTGCCAGATGTCGTGGCCGCCGCTGTCGCCCTCGAAGAGGGACTCCAGGAAGCCGCGTGCGTTCGCGAATACGGACTCGTCCATGCACCCTCATGTGTGTCCCTGACTTCAACCCGCCCCTGCGGCATTGGTCGCATTCATAAGCGGGAACGCCTTAACCGTGCCCATGGAACGCTACGTCCTCGTGGACCACACGGCAGACATGATGGTCAGGGCATTCGGAGAGACCCTGGAGGAATGCTTCGCCAACGCCGGCTACGCCCTCTTCGACCAGACGGTGGACCTCTCCGGCATCGGGACATCCGAGGAGACGGACATCAGGGTCAGCGGCATCGACGACGAGGACCGCCTGTACTCGTTCCTGTCCGAGCTCCTCTTCATAGAGGACTGCGACAACCTGATCCTGAAGGAGTTCGACGTGCGCTTCGAGGGCGACGACGTGGTCTGCCACGCCAGGGGCGAGACCCTGGACAGGACCCGCCACAGGGTCAGGTCGGAGGTGAAGGCTGTGACCTACCACATGATGGAGATCGACCGCGACACGCCGTCGGTCACCGTCCTGTTCGACGTCCGATGACGCACAATTCAATTATTATAGAGGACATTCCGCGGGACATGCTCAGACTAGGCTGGTTCTCCACCGGAAGGGGCCCCGGATCCCGCAATCTCCTGAAAGCCGTCATGGACAAGAAGGAGCAGGGCGAGCTCGACATCGAGATCTCGTTCGTGTTCTGCAACTGGGACAACGACGAGGAGGACAACCCCAAGAGGGAGCAGAGGCAGATCTTCTTCGACATGGTGAAAGGCTACGGCATCCCGCTGGTGACCCTCTCCTGGAAGAGATTCATGCCGGAGCTCTGGAAGGAGGACCAGACCGCCTGGAGGAACGAGTACGGGAAGGAGCTCAGGAGGCTCACCGGCCAGTACCCGTTCGACCTTGGGATACTCGCTGGATACATGCTCTGGATGGACGACGAGACCTGCAGGGAGTACGACATGCTGAACCTGCATCCCGCGCTCCCGGACGGGCCCAAGGGCACTTGGCAGGAGGTCATATGGCAGCTCATCTCCGAGGACGCGGAGAGGCAGGGCGCCATGATGCACATATGCACCGAGGAATGGGACCGCGGAGCCGCCATCACCTACTGCGGCTTCCCCATCAGGGGCGGGGACTACGACGCCCTCTGGGACAGGATGCACGCGAAGCTTGGAGCCAGCACGCTCGACCAGATCAAGACCGAGGAGGGCCAGGACGAGCCGCTGTTCAAGAGGATCAGGGAGGACGGCGCGAAGCGCGAGCTCCCCCTGATAGTCGCGACCATCGGCGCCTTCGCCGACGGCAGGGTCAGGATCGAGGACAAGAATCTGTACGCCGGCGACAGGAGGCTGGACGGTCCCTACGACCTGTCGGAGCAGGTCGACGCCGCGCTGGAGTGATCGCATGCCAGGAGAGTTCGATCCCGCGGAGGAGCTGGGCCTGTTCCCGGACAGGATATTCGTCTGCAACTGCCGCGGATTCATCACCAAGAACAACTACCTGCGGGACCTCTGCGCCAGGTTCATCCGCAACGGGGCCCACTTCTTCGACGTGCTGGTCAGATACGACGAGCTCACCGCCTACGTCCTGGGCAGGGAGGAGGCCACAGCGGGCAACTTCGTCAAGTGGGTCGTCCCGTTCCTCAAGGCAAACGGGGCCACGGACCATCTCATCGACAGGTTCGGCATGGAGGACATGCAGCTCATGCCCGGCGCGACCATGGCAGTCCGCTACATCGCCAGCCAGATGCCTTCTTTCATCAACACGTCCCTCTACGAGCACGGCATGATGAGGGTGTCCGAGCAGCTCGACACGCCCCTCTGCGAGTCGTTCTGCACAAAGATGGAGGTCGACAACGTCCAGTTCAGCAGGGCGGAGTCCAGGAAGCTGAGGGAGATGGCGGAGACCATATCCGCGCTGAGGATCCCCAAGGTCGAATACGAGCTCAACGTCCCCATGGAGGTCGACGCCGCGGACGTCAAGATAATCAGGACCATGGACGACATCATCCAGGAGCAGATCCCGGGGCTCAACGCCATGAGCCTCATGGAGTCGGTGGTCCCCGTGACATCTCACAAGAAGGCGTACCAGCTGCTCGACATCAGGCGTCAGACCAACATCGACCTGGACAGCACCTTCTACATCGGCAGCGACAACACCGACTTCCAGTCCCTCGACCTGGTCAGGGACGCCGGAGGCGTGTCCGTCGCGTTCAACGGAACAGACTTCGCGGTCAGGGGCAGCACCATCGCGATCCTCTCCAAGGACTCCACCGTCGGGGCGGTGTTCGCCGAGCAGTTCTTCAACCGCGGCATCGAGGCCGTCCTGGACCTGGCCCGCAACTGGGACAGGAAGTACCTGAAGGAGGCCGAGTTCCCGGACAGGAACCTGGTCGACGCCATGCTGGCCGCGCACCCGAGGAAGCTCCCCGAAGTGTACATCGTCGACAGGAAGAACGTGGACGAGATCGCCGCGAAGAGCGCCGAGTACAGGAAAAAGACCCTCGGAGCCTGATGACGCACCAGACCGGCAGTAGTTGTCAAAATGGTTTGTTCCGCTAAAGTCTCGAGATTGATCGTTCTAAAGATTCGACCCCTTCGGGAGCCGTCACGTTCCTGAAGGAAATGATTGAAGATTGGAAGAAACCATGGTGCTCTGGTCGGGATTCGAACCCGAGTGTCGGCCTCGAAAGGGCCGAATGATTGGCCGCTACACTACCAGAGCGTAGACAGAGCCATCGCGACCTTGTTTATAAGCGTATTGCCGGGGGAAGCGGTCGCGGACATGAGTTGGACGCGGCTGCAGTACGAAAAGCTCCACGGCGAAAGCTTTTTAATGTGTTGCCTTTAATAGCGCTTTATTATCGGAGTGATATAAATGGCCGACAACGAACCGCTGGAGAGCCCGGATGAGGACGTAACACGTGTACGTCTTCCCAATATCAAGGAAGGTGAGATGTTCGGGATAGCGGATCAGCTTCTCGGTGCATCCAAGATAAAGGTCATGTGCGAGGACGGAGTCTCCCGCGTGGGACGCATCCCCGGCAAGATCAAGAAGAGGATGTGGATAAGGGAGGGTGACCTCCTGATCATCTCCGTCTGGGACTTCCAGCCCGACAAATGCGACGTCAGGTTCAGGTACACGAAGACCCAGGCAGTCAACCTCAGCAAGAGGGGCAAGGTCCCGAAGAACCTTGACATATTCTGAGAGGGGAGCACCACATGACCTCCTACGAGGAGGCGTACGCATACCTCGAGAGGCATGTGGACGCCCTCAAAACCAACCGCACCGGCGACGAGCGTCAGACCGATGCGGAGGTCTTCGACAAGAAGACCCTTCTCACAATCTACGACATGATGACCTCCGGGTACATCGACCTCGTCCACTACCCCGTGTCCACCGGCAAGGAGGGCAACGTGTTCTACGTCACGGACGAGGACGGCGAGGGCTTCGCCCTCAAGATCTTCCGCACATCCACCTCCACCTTCAAGAGGGTCTCCAAGTACGTGGAGGGCGACCCCAGGTTCAGGGGGGTCACCGGGAACAGGTGGAAGATGATCTACGCCTGGGTCAACAAGGAGTTCAAGAACCTCGCCAGGTACGCCGACGCCGGGATCCCGGTGCCGGAGCCGATCACGTTCGCCCAGAACTGCCTGCTTATGGAGTTCATCGGCGACGAGACGGGGCCCTGCCCCCAGCTGAGGGACGTGGTCCTGGAGGACCCGACCGACACCTACGACGAGGTGATCTCGTTCATCATCGACGGGTGGCAGGAGGCGCACCTCGTCCACGGGGACCTGAGCGAGTACAACATCCTGATGCAGGACGGGCAGCCGATAATGATCGACGTCGGCCAGGCCATGACCACGGACCACTACAACGCCAGGGAGCTGCTGGAGAGGGACATCAGGAACATCAACGCGTTCTTCAGGAAGAGGGGCGCGGACGTCATCGACGACAAAGTGGTCTTCGACGAGACCGTCAACGGGACGGACGACGACGAGGACGAAGAGGAGGAAGAGGAATGAGATCCATTAGGATACCCGCAGACAGGGTGGGTACGCTCATCGGAAAGGGCGGGGAGACGAAGAAGACCCTCCAGGAGATTTCCGGAATCAAGCTCGATATCGACACCGAGGAGGGCGAGGTCCTGATTCACGACGACGTGGAGCTCGAGGATCCCGTCATGGCACTGAAGATCCAGGACGTCATCAAAGCCGTCGGGAGGGGGTTCAACCCCGAGAAGGCCATGAGACTGTTCGACGACGACGAGTACCTGGAGGTCGTCGACCTGAAGGAGTTCGTCGGCGAGAGGAGCAACCAGATCACCAGGATAAGAGGCAGGCTCATCGGCAAGGACGGTAAGACCCGCAGGATCATCGAGGACCTCACCGGGTGCGACATGATGATCTACGGGAACACGGTCTCGCTGATCGGCAACTCGATCAGCCTCCCCGTCGCGAAGCACGCCGTCGAGCTGATCCTGCAGGGGAGCGAGCACGCCACCGTGTACCACTACCTGGAGAGCCAGCGCCCCAGGCTCAGGATCGCCGAGATGGGATTCGACCTTTGAGGTGACGGCATGGAGGAGTGGATCTACGAGAACCGCGACAGCGCGAGGGCCCTGGCGGAGATGGGTCTGTGCGACCACTGCCTCGGACGCATGTTCGGGAAGATAGGCACCGGCACCACCAACGTCAACAGGGGTCTAGACATCCGCGAGGCCCTGGCCGAGGAGGGCGTCGAGGCCCCGGCGGCCGAGTTCTGCCCCCTCTGCGAGAACGTGTTCGAGCTGCTGGACAGGTTCGCCGACGCCGCCGTGGAGGCGATGGACGGCATCGAGTCCGACAACTTCCTCATCGGCACCAGGGTGGAGCCTGAGATAGTCCAGAGGGAGAAGGAGCTGTGGGAGAGGTACGGCCTGGAGCAGGCGGAGCCCATCAAGGCCGAGCTCAACCGCGAGATCGGGAAGCTCGCCCTGCCTAGGATGCACCGCCCGGTGGAGTTCAAGAACCCCCAGGTCGTCGCCCTGGTGGACACGCGCTTCGCGGACGTCTCCGTGGACATCGCGCCGGTGTTCATCGCCGGACGCTACAACAAGTTCAGCCGCGAGATCCCCCAGACCATCTGGCCGTGCAGGGTGTGCCACGGAAAGGGATGCGACCACTGCCACGGCAAGGGGAAGATGTACGAGACGTCCGTGCAGGAGATCATAGGCGACGTCGCCCTGGAGATGACCGGCGGCAAGGAGCACTTCTTCCATGGCATGGGCAGGGAGGACATCGACGCCCGCATGCTGGGTGACGGAAGGCCCTTCGTGCTGGAGATCAGCAGCCCCAGGACCAGGCACATCGACCTCGACGAGCTCAAGAGGAGGTCGGACAACGAGCTGGCGGCGTTCAACGACCTGCACTACGTACAGCGCGAGGCGGTGGAGAGGTACAAGGAGGCCGCGGCGGACAAGGTTTACCGCGTGCATGTGCTCGCAGAGGGTAAAGTTAATAAAGAGGCAGTAATTGAGGTTGCCTTATCGTTCAAGAACGCCAATATAGATCAGAGGACTCCACGCCGTGTCGAGCACAGAAGGGCCGACCTGGTGAGGAAGAGGATGATCCATTGGGTCGAGGCGGACGCGATAACAGACGACTCATTCGATCTCGAACTGGAGACCGATTCGGGGACGTATGTGAAGGAATTCGTGTCCGGAGACGACGGACGCAGCACCCCGAGCTTCTCGGAGAGACTCGGCGTGCAGTGCAGGGTCGAGACCCTCGACGTGTTGGCGATCAACTATCACGAACCATGAGGGATTGAAATGCAGAGATCCAGAGGAGCAAGGACGAAGACCCGCAACGTCCTGAAGAAGAAGGTAAGGGCACGCGGCCTTTCACCCATCACCAAAGGCCTTCAGACATTCGAGGCCGGAGAGAAGGTCAACATCATCATCGACCCCAGCATCCACAAGGGGATGCCGTTCTCCAGGTTCCACGGACTGACCGGTGTCATCATCGGCCCCAGGGGAAGCGCCTACGAGGTCAGCGTCAAGGACGGCAACAAGACCAAGATCGTCGTCGCCCGCCCCGAGCACCTTGTCAAGAACGTCAACTGAAACGGGTGAATGGACATGTCTGAGCAGTACGTCACACTGGCCCAAGTGAGGGAACTCCTCGAAGCTGAGGCTGAGATCAGGGGATACGACAACCTCCTCCAGTCGCAGAAGGCCGCACTGGACCATGCCCAGACGGTCTGCAGCATCTCCCTCGAACAGGCCAACGCCATCATCGACGAGGTCAAGCAGATCGACATCGTCAGCGATGCCGTTGCCCTGAAAATCGCGGACCTCCTCCCGAGATATCCGGAGGACGTCCGCGCTATCTTTTCCAAAGAGAGGGTCACACTCGAGCCTCAGCAGATCCAGCAGATAATCGACATCGTAGAGAAGCACATCTGAAGGGAGGGATCCCCTTGGAAGACTACGCATACATTCTAGATTATCTGCCACAGGGCGCCACCGGAGGAGGTTTCTCCAGGAGGGAGCCCGTCTGCTACGCCATCGGAGACGAGGAGTTCAAGCTTTTCGAGCTCGTCCCGAAGGCGGGGGTCCAGGTGGACATCGGAGTGAGGACCTACATCGGCAAGGACTCCGCGGAGGTCAAGCGCGACATCATCGACCATGTCAAGAGGCGCATCAACTACAACGACCTCACCAACAACGCGCAGGCCGAACTGGAGTACGCCATCAGCGACATCGTCGTCGCGAAGCAGAGCCGCTTCATCAGGTTCTTCAACGAGGCCGAGGGCATCAGCATGCGCAAGCACATGCTCGAGGAGCTCCCCGGACTCGGAAAGAAGTCCATGACCGCCATCCTCGACGAGAGGAAGAAGGGCAACTTCAAGGACTTCGCCGACCTGGCCGAGAGGACGGGAGTCAAGAACCCCGAGAAGCTCATCGTCGCGCGCATCATGCTTGAGATCTCTGATCCCGAGAGGAAGCGCTACCTCTTCGTGTCGAGATGACCGATACTGGCAGGCTGATAGCCGAGACAGGCATCGTCCCGAAGAAGAGCAAGGGACAGAACTTCCTCATAGACGGCAGGGTGGCCGACAGGCACATAGCATACGCCGGGATCCGCGAGGGCGACCGCGTCCTCGAGGTCGGACCCGGACTCGGAATCCTCACCGAGAGGATGGCGGACCTGCCCTGCGAGCTGACCTGCATAGAGCTGGACGACATCTTGGCGGAATACATCTCCCAGACGTTCGGCGACAGGCTGAGGCTCATCCACGGTGACGCCGTGAAGGTCGACTTCCCCGAGTTCGACGTGTTTGTGAGCAACCTCCCGTACAGCGTCTCGACCCCCATAATATTCAAGCTCCTGGACCACAGGTTCAGGACCGCCGTCGTGATGGTGCAGAAGGAGTTCGCCGACCGCATGGTAGCCGATGTCGGGAGCCCCGACTACTCCAGGCTCACGGTCAACCTGTTCTACCGTGCCGACTGCGAGGTCATGGAGACCGTCCCCGCATCCAGGTTCAACCCCCGTCCGAAGGTGGACTCGGCCCTGGTGAGGATCACCCCCCGCAAGGCACCCTTCGACGTCATCGACGAGAGGCTCTTCTTCAAGGTCACGGAGATCACCTTCAACCACCGCAGGAAGAAGATCGGCACATCCCTGAAGGCCGCCGGCCTCCTGAGACCGGAGTGGGACGTGCCCTACCTCGACGAGAGGGTGGAGAACCTGCGTCCCGCGGAGATCGCGGAGATCGCCGACGCCATACACACGGCCAGATTGTAAGCCCCCGAACCATCGTCCGGACGCCCTTGGTTAGATTGAAATACAATATCTTGTATAATCGCGAAATATCATGAAACACGACCACATAGTCAGGCGTATGCTGGTCTTCGCGATGGGCCTGCTAGTGATCTCCCTCAGCATAGGGTTCATCACCAAAGCGTCCCTCGGCACCCCGCCCATCTCGTCCATCCCGTACAGCCTGTCTCTGATATTCCCATCCCTGACGCTGGGTAACTTCACCATCGTCTACAGCCTGCTGCTCGTCTTCCTGCAGCTGGTCATCCTGGGAAAGCAGGCAGACAAGATCAACCTCGGACTCCAGGTCATCATCTCGTTCATTTTCGGATACTTCATAGACCTCGGGCTGATGGTCCTCGGCGACTTCTCGCCGAATGTCTACTGGGAGAGGATCGTGTGCGTCCTCATAGGATGCTGCGGACTGGCGTTCGGCGTGTACCTGCAAATCATCGCTGACTTCACCATGGTCCCCGGAGACGGATTCGCCTACGCCCTGTCGGTCAAGATAAAGAGGAAGCCCTACAGGGTCGTGCGTGTGGCGTCCGATGTGACGATGATCGTCATCGCCGCCATCCTGGGGTTCGTCGCCATGGGCAACACAGGCGGCGTCCGCGAGGGGACCGTCATATGCGCGCTCCTGATCGGCACGATAGCCGGAGTGTACTTCAGCAAGCTCGGATGGCTCACGACCAAGCTCATCCCGCAGCAGGCAGAGAAGCAGAAGACCACGATCGATGGGACGGATGGTGCCGATGCAAGTCACTGATGACAGCTACCGCATAATCGTCCGGCAGTTCCAGAGAGTCGGACGCCTGATGATGCAGGGAAGGGACAGAGACCTCGAGGACCTTGGACTCACCTCCATCCAGGCGGACGCCCTCCTGTTCTTCGACAGGTACCCGAACAGCCAGATCAACGGGTTGCGCGACCACCTGGACGTGAGCCATCAGGCGGCCTGCGGGCTCGTGGACCGCATGAGGACCAAGGGCCTCCTTGACGTCGAGGTGTCCGGAGAGGATGCCAGGGCCAGGACGGTGTCCCTCTCGAAGGTCGGCCGCAGGGTCTGCGACGACCTCAAGAGGAGAGGATCATCTGCGGGTCACGCGGCGTTCGACTGCCTCACTGCCGAAGAGATCGAGCGCCTGTCCGAGACACTGGACAAGATAGAGGCGCACATGAGGAAGGGAGCGGAGAAGGATGGACTTTGACGAATTCAGATCGTACATGGCCAGCGGGAGGCCGACGGGGGAGAACCCCGAGATGTTCCCGATGCTGAACGACCTCAACGACAGGGCCCGCAGGATAATGGGGGATCTCAACACGGGATACCATCCGATGGACGAGATCCGCACCCTGTTCTCGAAGCTCATAGACCAGGAGGTGGACCCTCTCTTCAGGCTGTTCCCCCCGTTCTACACCGACTGCGGGATCAACACAAGGGTCGGAAGGAACGTCTTCATCAACTCCGGATGCTGCTTCCAGGACCAGGGCGGCATAGAGATCGGGGACGACGTGCTCATCGGACACATGGTCGTGCTCGCCACACTGAACCACGAAATGGAGCCGTCCAGGCGCTCGAGCATAGTCTCGGCACCGATAAGGATAGGCAACAGAGTCTGGATCGGATCACATTCGACGATTCTGCCAGGGGTGACCGTGGGCGACGGTGCGGTGGTCGCGGCCGGGGCGGTCGTGACGAAGGACGTCCCTCCGAACACCGTGGTGGCCGGGGTCCCTGCGAAGGTCGTCAAGACCATCGTTCCCGAACCGTGAACGGATTATATCCCAGAAGCCGATATGGCCCTCCGATTACATGCAGATTGGTATAGTAGGCAAGCCGAACGTCGGCAAATCCACGTTCTTCGGCGCGGCGACGATGGCGCCGGTCGAGATAGCCAACTACCCCTTCACAACCATCGAGCCCAACAAGGGCGTCGCCTATGTCCGCACCCCCTGCCCCTGCAGGGAGCTCGGCGTCACCTGCACGCCCCACAACTCCCTCTGCGTCGACGGGACCAGGATGGTGCCCGTCGAGCTCCTGGACGTCGCGGGACTCGTTCCCGACGCGTGGGAGGGCAAGGGACTGGGCAACAAGTTCCTGGACGACCTGAGACAGGCGGACGCGCTGATCAACGTCGTCGACGTCAGCGGCTCCACCGACATCGAGGGGAACCCCGTGGACGTGGGCTCCCACGACCCCACGGAGGACATCCTGTTCCTCAGGAGGGAGATCGAGTGCTGGATGAGGGAGATCATCAAGAACGGGTTCTCCAAGATCGCCAGACAGGCCAGGATGCAGGGGAGCAAACCCGAGATGATCCTCGCAGAGAGGCTCCAGGGCCTGAAGGTAACAGAGGCGCAGATAAAGGAGGCCCTCAGGGCTGCCCCCCTTCCCGAGGACCCCACGAAATGGGATGACGACATACTCCTGCAGCTCTGCGCCGAGATCAGGAAGCAGTCCAAACCCATGATCGCCGCGATGAACAAGGCGGACATCGCTCCCGAAGGCAACATCCAGAAGGTCGAGGCGATCAACGACATCTGCGTGGCGACGATGGCCGAGACCGAGCTGGCACTGAAGAAGGCCGCCGCGGCAGGACTCATCGACTACACCCCCGGCGACGAGACGTTCACGATCAGGGACGGGGCCAAGGTCAACGACGGCCAGAGGAAGGCCCTCGAGTACATGGCCGAGAAGATGAAGGCGAACGGAGGCACCGGGATCCAGAAATGCATAGAGGAGGCGGCGTTCAAGATGCTGGACCTCATCACCGTGTACCCCGTCGAGGACGAGAACAAGTTCACGGACCACTTCGGAAGGGTGCTTCCCGATGCCTTCCTGGTCCCGCGCGGCTCGACCGCCAGGGACCTCGCCTACAGGATCCACACGGACCTCGGGGAGAAGTTCATCCGCGCGGTCAACGCCAAGACCAAGCGCACCGTCGGAGCCGACTACGAGCTCCAGGACGGGGACGTTATAAGGATAGTCGCGAACAAGTGATCCGACATGGGCACCTGGGACGTCAGACTGATCAGCGCCTCCTACGTCATGGAGGGGGACGAGCCGGTCGTGGAGCTCTACGGCAAGACGCGCGGCAAGGAATCCATCACCATCCTGGTCCACGGCTTCAGACCGTACCTGTTCGCCGTGAACCCGACCGAGGCCCTGGAGAGGCAGCTCTCCGAGGACCAGGAGGTCGTGGGGACCGAGAAGGACACGCTGCTGTACCGTGCGACCGAGACGCCTGTCCTCAAGGTCACACTCAGGAGCCCCTGGAAGGTCTCGGAATACCGCAACAGGTTCAGGAGGATGGGGTTCGACACCCTGGCCGCGGACATTCCCCTTAACCACCGCTTCTTCTACGACACCGACATGGGGTCCTGCATCCGCGTCACCGGGGAAGCCGTGGGAAGCGACAGGTGCACGGACCTGACGGTGGACATGGAGTCGTTCGAGAACATCGACTCATTCGACCCCGGACTGAGGATACTGTCCTTCGACATCGAGAATAGCGTGGAGCACGAGTTCCTCTACTGCATATGCGCCGTTGTCGGAGAGGACGGCGAGATCCGCAGATGCGAGCCCATCCACGGGACGGAGAGGGACATCATCACCGGTTTCTCGGACCTGATCCGCAGCGTGGACCCAGACGTCATCACAGGCTACAACATCGACAACTACGATATCAGAAAGATCCAGGAAAGGGCCAAGGCCAACAAGATGAAGGACGCCCTCCCCTGGGGCCGCGACGGAGGACAGCCCAGGGTAGTAAGCGAGAGGTTCTGGAGGGTCAAGGGGAGGCTCATCTGCGACGCCTGGTGGGCTGTGAGGAAGGAGCTCCGTCCCAAGCAGGAGACGCTGAACGCCGTGTCGATGCAGCTCCTCGGGGAGACGAAGATGGATGTCGACCCCCGGCACATGGACTCCGAGTGGAGCGAGAACAAGCAGAAGGTGCTGGAGTACTGCACCAAGGACGCGGAGCTGGCGCTGAGGATCCTCCTGGAGGTCGGAACGCTGAGGAAGGGCATGGACCTCGCCACGGTCTCGAAGCTCACCGTCGAGGACGTCCTCACATCCGGGTCCTCCCAGCTGGCCGACTCCCTGCTGATACGCGCCGCGGACCGCGGCAAGATCGCCGTCCCCAACATGGGACGCGCCGGCGCCTCCGACCAGATCGAGGGCGGTTACGTGCACGACATGGTGCCCGGGCTCTACCACTGGGTCTGCGTCCTCGACTTCAAGTCGATGTACCCGTCGCTGATCATCGCCAAGAACATCTGCTTCACTACCCTGTCCCCGGACGGGGAGATCGTCGCACCGTCCGGCGCCAGGTTCATGTCCAAGGAGAGGCGCGTGGGACTGCTCCCGACCATCCTCACCAACCTGATGGACCAGAGGGACAGCATAAAGAGGCTCATGAAGAACGCCTCGGACGCCCATGAGCACCAGTACCTGGACGGCCTCCAGGCGGCGGTCAAGGTTCTGATGAACACGTTCTACGGGGTGTTCGCCTCATCCTTCTACAGGTTCACAGACAAGAGCATCGGCGCGGCGATAACGTCGTTCGCCAGGGCCAACGTCAAGAGCATCATCAGCGAGATAGAGTCCGAGGGCATCCATGCGATCTACTCGGACACCGACTCCGTGTTCATGCAGTCGCCCGCCCACGACCTGGAGGGGTCCGTGGAGTTCGGCACCAGGATGGCTGACAAGTACTCCCGCGACGGAGGGACGCTGGAGTTCGAGAAGATCCTCGAGCCCATGTTCACACACGGGATGAAGAAGAGGTACGTCGGGAGGATCGTGTGGCCGGAGGCGCAGGACGAGCTCCTGGTCAGGGGATACGAGATACGCCGCTCCGACTCGTTCGACCTCCAGAGCAGACTGCTCACGGACCTTTTCGACAAGATCCTGGACGAGAAGAACGACGAGGCCCTGGCCCTCGTCAGGTCCACGGTGCAGGAGGTCCTGACCGGGAAGGTCGACCCGTCGGAGCTGGTGATATCCCGCACATGCAAGGGACTGGACGCGTACGAGAACCCCGACAGGATGGCCAACGTGCAGGCCGCGAAGAAACTCATCGAGATGGGATACGAGTTCATCCCCGGGATGAAGGTGTCATGGATCGTCACGGACGGCAACTCCGCACCCCAGAAGGTGGAGCCGTACATCAGCGGGGTCCCCTTCACCGCGAAGCCTGACTACAGGTACTACGCCGAGCGCCTCGCCCAGATGGCTTCGAGGATCACCGAGGTCTTCGGATGGACCGAGAAGGATCTGATGCTCGGAAGCCAGCAGGCGACGCTGTTCAGCGGGGCCTTCAAGACTTCCGACGAGGGGCCGAAGAGGACGGAGGCCCCGGACAAGCCCAAGCCCAAGCCGAAACCCAAAGTCAGGAGCCTGGACGAGTTCTTCTGACATCCATCATCGGATGCAGCGTCACACCCATCATGCGGAGCGTCTCGTCGGCCATCTCCCCGTGGGAATCGGCCATCCCGCGGTCGAACCACAGGCCGAACCATCCCATTATCCCGCCCAGATGGTACTCCCTCCTGTAGAGGGACGCGACGTCGTCGGGATCTGCCGGGAAATAGTTCCTGAGGACGGGCAGCATCATCGGCGTCAGCCCTCTGGAGTGGAGCGCCAGCAGCACCTCCCCCTCGGAGTCGAACGTCTCGAACATCGTACGGATGTACGACTCCACGGACCCCCACCCATCGGTCGGAGGCCGCACAGACTCGCGGAACTCCTCCATGACGGACCTGTAGATGTACGACACGACGTCCTCCACCGATCCGAACCGACGGTAGAACGAAGTGCGGTTGACGCCAGCCTCGCGTGTGACGTCCGTGACCGTGATCGAGTCCGGACCCCTGTCGTGAAGGAGACGGACGAGGGCCGATGCCAGTGCATCGGACATGTCGTCCCTTCTGAACCGAGACACTTCCATGATATCTGTATCACACATGCGGCCCGACACGATAAGGTTTAATCCCTGACGGTCGGGGTCCGAATCGCATGGAAGGATTCAGACCGATCAGACGCACAGACAGGGACCTGGGAGAGGGTGCAGCCATGGACATACTTGACAAGGGATACTGCGGGACGCTATGCGTCATGGGAGCTGACGGATACCCTTACGGTGTGCCGATGAACTACTGCCTCGCCGGGGACGAGATCCTGTTCCACTGCTCGTCACAGGAGGGGCACCTCCTGGAGTCAGTGGGCGACGGCTGCAGGGCGTGCTTCACCGTCTCCGAACGCCTTGAGGGCGTGAGGTCCAGGAGCGCAATCGCATTCGGTGACGTCAGAACCGACGAGACCAGACTGGCGGAAGCACTGGAGGGGATCATCGACAAGTACGTCCCAGAGCAGGGGCGTGAGGACGCCAGGATGGGGATACCCCATGCATCCGGAAGGGCGGTCGCCCTGGTCATGAGGATCGCGCATGTGAGCGCGAAGATCGTGGACAAACCGGCGGGAAGATGATGGTCCGCGCTTCATCTGGAGCTGGCTTTAAATAAAGATTCCGAAATCGGGGCGAACAGGCATCCCATGTCGGCAAAACAGTGGCTCCCGTTGATCGCCCTCGTCATCTGCGTGTTCATCGTCAACATGTCCGAGTTCGTCCCCATCGGACTCCTCACGGACATAGCCACCGACTTCGGCACGAGCGAATCCACCGCCGGCCTCCTCATATCGATCTACGCCTGGGCTGTGGCCATCCTGTCCCTGCCGATAATGCTGGTCCTCAGGAAGATGGAGTTCCGCAGGATGCTCCTCATGTGCATCGCCCTATTCGTGGTGTTCCAGATCATGTCCGGGATATCGAGCAGCTACTGGATGCTCATGGTGTCCCGTATAGGGGTCGCGGTCGCACACTCCATATTCTGGTCCATCGCCACTCCGATGGCCGTGCGCATAGTGCCGGCCCACATGCAAAAGCTTGCCATAAGCGCGGTCGCCACGGGGACGTCCGTCGCCATGATCGTCGGTCTCCCCCTGGGCAGGATCATCGGACTGGCCCTCGGATGGAGGATGACCTTCGTTGTCATCGCCGTCGTCTCCATCGTGGCCCTCATCCTCCTCGTGTTCGTGTTCCCGAAGCTGGACAACCCCGGGACGTTCACCCTCAGAAAGCTCCCGGACCTGTTCCGCAACAGGGTCCTGGTAGGGATCTACATCATGCTGGCCATCTACGTCACCGGCTACTACACGGGCTACAGCTACATCGAGCCGTTCATGTACCAGATCGCAGGGATGTCCGACACGATGGTCACGGTTGTCCTCACGGTGTTCGGACTCGCCGGCATCGTCGGGAGCGTCCTCTTCACCAAGTTCTACGACCGGACCAGGTTCAGGTTCATGATCGCGGCCTTGCTGGGAGCCGCCGTATGCCTGCTGCTCCTGAGACCTTCGGTCGTCTCTCTGGCCACGGTCCTGCTGGTCTGCGCCCTTTGGGGGCTGTTCGCCACCTCGTTCAACGTCACGTTCCAGAACGAGACCCTCCGTGCGTCGCCCTCCGACGCCACCGCAATCTCCATGTCCCTGTTCTCCGGGATCTTCAACGTGGGCATAGCGATGGGTTCCATCATCGGTGGATGGGTCACCGACGGGCCCGGCGTCGGAGACATAGGATACATCGGAGCCGCGTTCGTCATCGTCGCCTGCATCATCACCGCGCTCTACGTCATCCCGAGGATGAGGGAGCGCGAGAGCCCGAGGCACCAGATATGAGCACGGCCGGAACAGGATTTAAATAGATGTCTCCCGTGCACCGAATTGTGCTCCGCTTAGGAGCACGAACGGAAATGTGCCCTCACGGGTGAATCCGTAAAGGTGATACAAATGAGCGAAGAGACTCAGGAGACACGCCCGGTCAACGGGAAGAGCATGTACAGCTACATCGCCGACGCTTGGAACGTCCCCTCCAAATCCTACGTGAAGGACCTCAACTACGAGCGCAGGATCCAGTGGAGGAAGGAGGAGAACTTCTGCCGCATCGAGAGGCCCACCCGCCTCGACAGGGCAAGGGCTCTCGGATACAAGGCCAAGCAGGGCTACGTCGTCGTAAGGGCGAGGGTCAGGAAGGGATCCTTCCAGAAGAGGGCCATCGTCACCGGTAGGAGGGCCAAGAGGAAGGGAATCAACCAGATCACAGTCGGTAAGTCCCTCCAGAGGATGGCCGAGGAGAGGACCGCCAAGAGGTACCCCAACCTCGAGGTCCTGAACTCCTACTGGGTCGGAGCCGACGGACAGCAGGAGTGGTACGAGGTCATCCTCGTCGACCCCGCGCACCCCGTCATCAAGGCCGACCCCAAGATCAACTGGATCTGCGACGAGACTCACAAGAACCGTGTCTACCGCGGTAAGACCTCCGCCGGACAGAAGGGACGTGGAATGAGGCACACCGGAAAGGGTGCCGAGAAGGCCAGGCCTTCCGTCAGGGCGAACCAGAGAAGGATCAAGTGAGATTCCTGTCATGAAAACCCCTTACCCGTCCTTCGGGGCGGGACCCTTTTTCAAGATCAGTCCTTCAGACATCCTATCGGCACGATGTGCACACCATGTCCTTCGCGATGATCCACCTAATACTTCATCAGGTCCTAGATCTCCGGCACGGTCTGTCACTCATCGATCAGACGAGGATTCTCCTTAAGAAAAAAGTGGAATTGGATGCTATGACGACCTGGATGGCCTGTATCTGAGATCTTCCCCTGATGTGGTAGGCGCTCCTGCAATGCTCCTCCGATGTGCGTGTCTTTCCGCACCACCTGGACCATCTATGCCTATGGCGATCCCTAAGCTCTCTTCTAGACACCTGTCGATTATGCGTGGCCTGCATTCCTACACCATTGTGCTGGATAGCAGTGAACCATTGCAATTTTTGGCAGATTCCGACATCAACTCTTGGAAAGCTCCGATGTAAATTGTTGGCAAATTCCAATGTGAATTCTTGGAAGATTCCGCTGTTGGTTCGAAAAGGTCAGAGCCCTGCCCTGATCGTCTCTGCGAGCCCTGAAACCTCGTCGTCCGTCATTCCTATGGTAGGGAAGTAGACAGGGACGTCGTACGCGGTCACATCCACGGACTCCAGCGAACCGATGTCCGTTCCGAGGACGACCCCGAGGGCCTGGGGGTTCCAGTCGCCCGTCTTGAGCAGTGGGTCGTACCTGCGGAGATTCGCTATAAGAACCTCGTCTCCGTGGGCGATGACCCTGCATCCGCGCTTCATCATCAGCCACGCGGCGACCATGCCACGCTCGTCTCCCACCTCTGCCACGACCTTCCCCTGGCTGCCGACCGGCAGGCCGGCATGGCACCTTATGTACTCTCCGAACACGAAGGCCCTGTTCTCGCGGACCTCCACGTAGAAGACCACGTCGGGATCGGTGAGGTCGACCCTCACGCCCTTGTCCTCGTTGGCCAGGAATATCGCGGAGCCGGCCTCCCTGCCGACGTCCATGCTCGTGTACCCCTGGGAGCCCTCCCTGCGGGCCTTGACGGCGAAGCTCTGGCCGGCCGAGATCCTAGAACGGGAGTACTCGGCTGCCTTCGCGCATATGTCCTCCATCCTTGAGGAGGCGCACTCCTCCGCGACGGATATTGATCCGACACCGAACACGCGGCGGAGCGAGGAGACGGCGGCGCCGATGTCCGACGCCTCGACGTAGTACCTCGCACCGCTCTTGGTGATGAACGCCTCGACGCCGTCCTCCATGAGCATGGACAGCATGTTGTCCTTCAGCTGGTTCTCGAACCTTCTGCGTACCGGGGCGCTCTTCAGGCCTATCTCCGAATATCTCACTAAGAGGATGGACACGGCCACTCCATATGCTCGGCGGTTAAAAGGGTGATGGGTCCTCAGAGGGACGCCACGACCACCACCAGGTACAGGATCGATATGACCGCAAGGGCGTAGATTATCGGACTGACCTCCTTCCAGCGTCCCGCACCGAGCATGCAGACGCTGTAGAATATGATGCCGAACACAATCCCGTCCGTGATCGAGTACGTGAGGATCATCATGATTATGGTCCCCAGGACCGCCACGGCGACCGGCCAGTCGTCCCACTTGACGCCCCTCAGCTGGGTGATCATCGCGGCCCCCACGATCAGCATCGCGCCCACGGTGCAGCTGTAGTCGATGACCTGGAACACCGGTCCGATGAAGAGCGCGCAAGCGAACAGGACCGCGACCACCAGCGGAGCCAGACCTGTCCTGGCGCCCGCCTCGATACCCACGGTCGACTCCGCGAAGGATCCCGTCGGGGTCGCGCCCACGACACCGCTGATGACGGATGTCGCAGAATCGGCGAGCAGCGCCCTCTCGCACTGGACGTTGCCGTCCTTGTCCAGGATACCCGCCCTCTCCCCGGTGGCCATCAGGGTCCCGGTGCTGTCGAAGAACTGCACGAACGTCAGCGATATGACGACCATGAGGAACTCGACGCTCAGGAGATTGGACGAGATGCCGTCCACGAACGCACCCACATCGGGCATCGACGGCATGGACACGAGGGAGTCCGGGATGGCGATTATGCCGAAGACCATGCCGACCACGGCTGTGACGATCATACCGAAGAATATCGCGCCGGTGACCTTCCTGGCGTACAGGAACAGCGTCAGGATGATGCACAGGAGCGAGAGCATGACCGCGGGGTCGGCGAAGTCCCCCAGCGCCACCAGGGTGGAGTCGGAGTTGGCGATCAGGCCCGCGTTCTGCAATCCGATGAACACGATGAAGCATCCGATTCCGGCGGTGATTCCGTACCTGAGGCTGGGAGGAATCTGGTCGAGTACCCTCTTCCTTACACCGCTCACCGCGATGAGGAAGAACACGATCCCCGAGATGAGGACGGCCACGAGGGCCTCCTGCCACGTGTAGTGGAGGCCTATCACTATCGTGTAGGTGAAGAACGCGTTCACACCCATCAGCGGTGCCTGAGCGACAGGATACCTGGCGTACAGGGCCATCAGGAGGGTTCCGATTATCGCCATCACGATGGTGGCGGTGTAGCATGCGGAGAGGTCCATCCCGGCGTCCGCCATCATCGACGAGTTGACCACGATGATGTACGCCATGGAGAGGAAGATCAGCACACCGCCCTTGACCTCCGTCCTGATGTCGGAGCCGCGGCTGGTGATCTCGAAGAAACGGTCGAGTGTGGCGGACAGTGCCATGAGAACGCATAGCGCGGCCGACCTCTAAAAACGGTTCTCCGACAGCCCTTTATCCGACTTACAGATACGGTTGCTCATGGAACCCCTCATCCTGGCAGGCCTCATCGTCCTAGGACTCTGCTCCGGAATCTTCGGTGCGCTTTTCGGCCTGGGCGGAGGGGTCATCTTCGTACCCGTACTGATGCTGGTATTCGGCCTGGAGCCCACCGAGGCCGTCGCCATCAGCCTCATCGGGATAATCGCCGGATCGGTCGGAGCATCGACGGTGCTGGTTGACAGGGGGCTGTCCAACGTGCGTCTGGGACTGCTTCTGGAGATAACCACCTGCGTGGGGGCGATAGCGGGAGCGATAATCGCCACCTACCTCGACTCCTGGATCCTGATGGTCCTGTTCTCCGTCATCATCATCTACAGCGGCATCCGCATGATAGTCAACCCCGAGAGGACCGTCGAGCCCTCGTCCGGAGAGGACACCCCGCTGACCTTCATGTACAGGGACGAGTCCGTCGGCGAGGATGTCCGCTACGAGGTCCAGAACGTGGGCAGCGGCATGGGGCTGTGCACCATAGCGGGCGCCCTGTCGTCGATGACCGGAGTCGGGGGCGGGGCTGTGAAGGTCCCCCTGATGAACATCCACATGCACGTCCCGATGAAGGCCGCCAGCTCGACCAGCAGCTACATGATCGGGATCACGGCGTTCTCCGGCGCCATCACGTACTTCTTCGCCGGAGAGGTCATACTCGCCTACGCCGCATGCGTCGCCATAGGCGCATTCGCCGGATCGCTGATCGGGGCGCGCTACGCCAGGAAGATCCCGGCGAGGCATCTCAGGAAGTACTTCTCGATCGTGCTCTTCGCCATGGCGATACTGGTCCTTCTCCAGGCCGGAGGGATACTGTGAACCTCGACCTGAACAAGTCCACCGCGCTCATGCTGCGCATCGGCATAGTCGCCGGCATGGTGCTGATGATCGCCGGTCTCGTGCTCGACCTCGTCAGCGGCGGGGAATGGCTGCTGTACCTGGGGATACTCGTCCTGATAGTCTCGCCGTTCCTGGGCGTCATAGTGTCGTTCGTCGTCCTGATACTAGAGAGGGACTGGAAATGGGCGGGGGTGGCCGCGATGCTGTTCGTTGTGACCGCCATAGGCATCGTCATAAGCCTGAACTGACGGAACCTCAGTCTTATCAACGGATGAGCAGATGTCAACACGGTCTGCCCATGAACAGCTACACCCTCGTGGACGAGAACAACTGGAGAAGGAGAGAGCACTGCGCCCTGTTCAGGCACTATGTGGAGCCCTCGTACTGCATGACGGTCGATCTCGACATAACCAACTTCCTCAGGACGGTCCGCGAGGAGGGGTACTCGTTCACGATGTCGTTCATCTGGGTTGTGTCCAAGTGCGCCAACGAGATCGAGGAGTTCCGCTACCGCTTCCTGAGCGAGCGCGTCGTGCTCTTCGACAGGATCGACACATACTTCGCATACATGGACGAGGACGACGACCTGTTCAAAATGGTGACGGTGCCGTTCAGGGACTCCATGAGGGATTATGTCCAGGAGGCCACCCGCATCGCGAAGAGCCAGAGGGCCTATTTCCCGGCACCTCCAGGTTTGGACGTGTTCACGTTCTCCCCCATCCCATGGGTGTCGTATAGCCACATCTCCCACACGAACCCAGGCCACAGGAACAACGTGACGCCTATGTTCGACTGGGGGAAGTACACCGAGAGGGACGGACGCATGATGATGCCGTTCTCGGTGCAGGTGCATCACTCGTTCGTGGACGGCGTGCATGTCGGAAGACTCATTGAGAACATCCAGAGCTTCATGGACGAGTATTGAACGAATGCCAGAAATGGTAAGTGGTGCAAGGGAAGGGATTTGAACCCTCGAACTCCTACGAGAATAGGCCCTGAACCTATCTCCTTTGGCCAGGCTCGGATACCCTTGCATTGAGCCTGAACGCTGGGATAACATCCTTGTATATAGCAGTTACGAATCGAAGGAGGGACCTTCGGGTCACTCCTTCATGATCTTCATCCATCCACCGGATTCGTAGATGGCGAGCTTCCTCTTGGCGAGAACGGCCTCGAACTCATCCCAGGTGATGACATCGAGCCTGTCGTTCTTGCCCTTGGTGAACTGGACACCATCGGTCCCCTTGACCTTTCCGGGCTTCAGTCCCTTGTTCTTGGCAATAGCCTGCGCCTTCTTGATGTCGATGCGTTCCATTGCTATGATAAACGCCTCCTTTCGGCGACGAATATCAAATTCTTAACTATTTAAATATTCTTTAAATATTAGACGATTTTTGACGAATTTACACCGTTTTTGTGCATTTCGAAAGACCCAGACTTCCGGTACCCGAGACGGATGTCGCATCCAATGCGACGGACCAAAATAAATATGAACGAACGCAGGATAGAGCAGGGCATGCCTCAGGCCGAAAGGATTCTTCTGAGGTCCTCTCCTTCGGAGGACACAAGTCCGGAGATGGGCCTTCTGCTGGGACACGCCCTCGCCATGGACCACCGCAAGGTCGTCGTCGGAAGGGACCTGATGAGGAGCAGCTCCATGATGAAGGAGGCCCTCGTAGCCGGCCTGATGTCCTCTGGCGCCGACGTCATAGACGTCGGCATCGTCACCGGCCCCGCTCTGGCTATGGCGGCGTCCAAGGGCGACTGCGCCGTCTATGTCACGGAGTACCGCGGATACGGGATGATCAGCGGGTACCTCCTCGTCAACACCAACGGAAGCCTGTTCAGAAGGGAGCAGATCAGGCACCTGGACAAATTCTTCATGGACCCTCCGGAGCTCCCCGAATCCGGCAGTCTGGGTCATGTGTTCAGATACCTTGACGCCGTGAACGTTTACAACTCCAGGGTGAGGTCGCTTCATCCCGACAGGGCGGAATGCACGATCGTCCTGGACTGCAACTGCGGTCCGGTCGCCGAATCGGCTCCGCAGATCCTCAACGCCATGGGCGCCGACGTACTGAGCATGAACGCCCAGAGGGATCTGGACTACAGGTCAGGAGAGATGGACGACCACGGGATATGCTCCGACGAGGTCCGCAGACAGGTCGAATCCAGTCCCGGCAGCATAGGCATCGCGATGAACAAGGCCGGAACGATGGCCTCCATCCTCGACGAGAAGGGGAGGGAGCTGACCCCCGAACAGGTGTTCGCGCTGACGGTCATGTTCCTCAGGCCGAAGAGCATCGCCGTCCCGATAGACACCACCATGCTGGTCGATGACGCCTTCCACGGAAGGCTGGACGGAGGCGAGGACCCCGACACCGACCTCTCCGACGGGGAGACCGGACTCGTCAGGACGACCATCGGCGCGGCTGCGGTTTGCGAGGCGGTGGCATCGGGCGCTGAGCTCGGGTTCTACGACGGCGGGATAATGTACGGGAACCTCAGCATGATGCCCGACGGGATACAGACCGCCGCCGTCATCGCCGGCATGGCCGGGAACAACAGCATAAACCAGATTGTCGACGGCTTCCCCGAATACCTCCGTAACAGCACGGCGATCGACTGCCCCTGCTCCGCCGAGGCCTTCGCACGCGAGATGGAGGCGCGCATCCAGGACGTGGAGGGCACGCGCACCGTTCGCGGAGACGCGTGGCGCGTGGACATGGAGGGCGGATGGTACCTCATCCGCCTCGCAAGGTGCCCCGACCTGTCGGTGGAGATCATCGCGGAATCCAGGGACAAGGCGTACCTCATCGGACTCATGGAGATCGCGGGGGACCTCGTCGGCGAGTGCGTCAGATCTCAGTAAATTATCTCGAGCTCCACCGGCTCGCCCTTGGAGTTGTATGCCCTCCAGCTCCTCCTGTCGTAGGGCTGGCACGTTATGAAGTGGATGCCCCCGGTGTTGCTGAAGAACTCCTTATCCGCGTCCGACGGCTCGTTGGAGTACCCCGGATGCGAGTGGGCGGAACCGGCTATGCTGTAGTCGATCGGCTCCATCCACTGGTTGAGGAAGCTGTGGGTGTCACCGTAAACCGTCCCGGGGAGAAGGATCATCTCCGTGATGACGCCGTCGATCTGCCTCGTCATGCAGAGGAACTCGTCCGGGTACGTGGACCGGGCGGCCTCGTTGAAGCCGTCGATGAAGTCCACGTCCACTCCGCGTATGCGGTCGCTCATAGTGTGTTCACCAGCTTCTCCCTGACCCTCGAGTAGAAGTCCGTGTCGAAACGGATGAAGCGGGCCTTCTTGTCGGACAGCATGAACTCCACCTTGGAGCAGCCGTCCATCTCGTACTCCTCCTGTCCGTCGAGGACTATGAGGCAGCCCTTGTCCATGACGTTCTCCACGGTGACCTTGGAAGTCGCCGGGATCACGAACGGGCGGGAGTTGAACTTGTACGCGGCCATAGGGACCACCATCAGCGCCTTCACCTTGGGGTCCATGTAGGGGGCCCCCAGGCTCATCGCGTAGCATGTGGATCCTGTGGGGGTGGATATGATTATCCCGTCGGACCTGAGCTCTGACGCCAGCACGTCGTCGACGTATACCTTGAAGTGCCTGATCTTCGCGACCGAGTCGGTGTGCACCACGGCCTCGTTCACCGAATCGAAGAGGTACTCCCCGTTGTACCAGCAGCTGAGCTTGAACCTGGTCTCCACGATGTAGTCCTCCCTCAGGAGACGGTCGATGCCCTCCTTGATGTGGTCGTGATCGATCTCCGCCAGGAAGCCTACGCTGCCTCCGTTGACGCCTATGACCTTGGCGTCCGTGTGCTGCAGCGCCCTCAGCAGGGTCCCGTCCCCGCCGACCACGATCACCGTATCGACGTCCATCTTGTCCAGCGGTATTCCGGGTATGCCCATGACCTCCGCGATGGCGGAGTCGACGAAGTACGTGCTGTCGCCCAGGGCGTCGATGACCTCCTGCGTGTACTTCACCGCGTTCCTCACATGGACGTTCGTGTAGACCCCGTACCTGTGGACCTCCCTGGAGTCCCTGTGCTTCACGATGAGGTTGTACACCCTCTTGTCTCCGATCGCCAGGAAGTTGGACCTGTGCTCGAGGTCGAAGGGCATGTCGAGGACGTTGTCCTCGAGGTCGTAGACCTCGCCCCCGGCCTCCCTGAGGATGATCGTGCTGGCGGCTATGTCCACCACCCTGATCGCCCTGGTGTACTTCTCGGACTTCATCAGGAACCCGTCCGCCTCTCCCTCCGCCACGATGGCCATCTCGAGGGAGGCGCAGCCCAGGGAACGGGAGGACTTCACGCGCTTGGCGACGGCGAACGCGTCCGGATGGGCGCCGTTGCCCATGTAGATCATGATAAAGAGGTCGTCTATGTCGGCCTCCCTGACCCTTATCGGGCAGCCGTTCTTGAACGCCCCCTTGCCCCTCTCCGCGGTGTAGACGTCACCGGTGATCGGGTTCCTCAGGTACCCCAGGCGTATGTCGGACAGGGCGGACCTGCCTACCGCGAGTGAGATCGTGTAGTAGGGTATCCCGGCGATGGCGTTGGAGGTGCCGTCGATCGGGTCCATGACGAGCGTCTCCTCTGCGCCGTTGTCGACATAGCCGATCTCCTCGCTGAGTATGTTCAGTGGGATGTGGTTCTGCTGGATGTACATCAGCGCCGCGTTCTCGGCCACCTTGTCGATCTGGGAGGTGGGGGTACCGTCCGCGCCCATGCAGACCTCCTCGCCCCTGCATCTGGAGTCCGGGATTCTCTCGATCTCCGCCTGCACGGCGTCGGCTATCTGGGAAAGGGTTTCCATCGTGATCATGAACCCGTGGATGTGCTCCCTCCTTTTATAGGCGGTGGACATTGGCTCAATTGTTATGGAGGCGTTGGGTTTCACTTCAGGCAGGGTGCTCACCGAGAGGGGGCGCCTGTACACCGAATCGTCCTGTCCGGGCAAGAGGGTCTACGGCGAGAGGCTCGTCCGCCACGACGGGAAGGAGCTCAGGGAGTGGGATCCCCGCAGGAGCAAGCTGGGGGCGTACCTCTCCGTCGGAGGGGCCGCGTTCCCGTTCACCACGGAGAGCAGGGTCCTCTACCTGGGGGCATCCAGCGGCACGACCGCGTCTCATGTCGCGGACATCTGCAGCAATGGGAAGGTGTACTGCGTCGAGTTCGCACAGAGGATGTTCAGGGACCTCGTGAAGACCTGCGAGGACAGGCCGCAGATGATCCCCATCCTCGGGGACGCGACCAGGCCCGACGAGTACGCGGTCTTCGCTGACGCGGTCGACGTGGTCTATCAGGACGTGGCGCAGAAGAGACAGGCCGACATCATATGCGACAACATGGACGCGTTCGGCGCCAGGTACGGGATGGTCGCGGTCAAGGCCCGCTCCGAGGACGTGACGTCCGCTCCCGAGAGGATATTCCAGGAGACCGAGGCCCGCATACGCGAGAGGGGCTTCCGCATCATCGACGCCCGCTCGCTCGAGCCCTATGAGAAGGCACACGAGATGATAGTCTTCGAGAGGCAGTGACATGAGGACAGCGTACGCCGTGGCGTTCTCCGGAGACCGCTTCCTGATGGTCTGGCACAAGCGCCGCAACGGGTGGGAGATGCCCGGCGGCCACGTCGAGGAGGGAGAGACCTCCGCACAGGCCGCTGCCCGCGAGTTCGTGGAGGAGTCGGGATACGAGATCGAGGTCCTGGAGACCAGGGACATCGGGTACTGCGACGTCTGCGCAGCCATCCTCGGGAGGAGGGTGAGGGAGGACTGCGAAATGGAGTCACGCCTGTTCTCGGAGATCCCCAACCAGCTCTCGTTCGACCGCGAGGAGTACGAGTTCACCATACCCTGGGCCAGGGATGTCGTTCGGCGCCACCTCTCAGGCGACGATGATCTTAGGCTCGGCTGACCTTCTGTAGAACCAGGCCGTGGCCTCCGCGATCACGAGGATCGCCAGGATGCCCACGGCGACCGGCATCACGACGAAGCTCCATGACGGGGAGGACATCATGGTGACGATGACCGTCGCTCCGCCCGGGGGATGGAACGTGTCCGTCACGACCATGACGACGACGGCCAGTGCGACTCCCAGGGCGACGGAGTACCATGTGCACCCAAGGAAGATGTAGAGGGCCACCCCGATGATGACGGATATCACGTGTCCGAAGAACACGTTCCTGGGGCGCGATGTGACGGTCCCGGGGGTACCGAAGAGGATCGCCGTGCTCGCTCCGAAGGATGCGATCAGCAGCGTGTATCCGAGGTCGAACGCCAGATAGCACACGACGGCGACGGCGCAGAACCCCCCGGCTGCGAAGAACAGGGTCTTGCGGTAATCCACGCCCTCGGCGAGGATGTGCTTCATGAAACTGTTGCGGATGTCGCCGCCTCCTTCCGACGTTTCTGCTCACCGGATATCAATCCTCCCATGGCGGTTATCAACATGCCGTTGTTTCTACAACGTCCTCCTTATAAAGGCGGGAATACCACCATTTAAATACTGCATCCGCATCGCAAGCATCAGCCTCGCCGCCTAGGATATGATTCGGAGGATCAGACTATGGCAAGAATGCACACAAGAAGGAAGGGCAAATCCTGCTCGAAACGCCCCATGATTTCCGAGAATCCCGCATGGGTTCCTCTCAACGCCACCGAGATCGAGGACCTCATCGTGAAGCTCGCGAAGGACGGAATGATCTCCGCCAGGATCGGACTTGTTCTCAGGGACCAGTACGGTGTCCCCAACGTCAAGCTCGCCACCGGCAAGACCATCACCCAGATCATGGAGGAGAAGGGAGTCGCAGGATCCCTCCCCGAGGACCTGGCCAACCTCATGAGGCGCGCCATCGACCTGAACGTCCACCTCAGGGACAACAGGGGAGATGTCTCCAACAAGAGGGGTCTCAACATGATCGAGGCAAAGATCAGGAGGCTCGAGCGCTACTACAAGAGGAACGGCGTCCTTCCCGCAGACTGGAAGTACAGTCTCAGCAACGCGGAACTCATGCTCAAGTGAGTCCCATGGAGGACAAGGTACCTTCCAAACTCCTTACCACTCTTTCTAAAGCCGCGGACATGGTCCGCGGCCATGACTTCATCCAGGTGTTCTCCCACTACGACGCCGACGGCGTCTCCTCTGCGGCCATCCTCGCGAAGACTCTGCTGAGGGCCGGGAAGGAGTTCCGTGTGACGCTTTTCACCACGCTGAACGACTACAACATGGATGTCATCCGCAACACAAAGGCGGACTGCATAATCATCTCGGACCTCGGCGCATCCTACATCGACCAGCTCGACGAGATGGACCGCGACATCGTGGTGCTCGACCACCACACCATCATCTCTGAGGCGAAGAGGGTCTGCTACGCCAACCCGCACCTGTACGGGATCGACGGCATGACCTCCGGATGCGGCGCCACGATGTGCCTCCTCTTCTCGGTCACCATGGACGAGAGGAACTGGGACCTCGTGCAGATTGCGTTCGCTGGCATCGCCGGCGACAGGCAGCACATCAACGGCCTCTCCGGCCTGAACACGTACCTCCTCGAGGAGGGCACGAAGAGGGGCTACATCGAGAGGATGCAGGGATCGCTCATCCCCGCAGGCGACCTGCAGACCGAGCTGTTCCTCGTCACGGACCCATACATCCGCGGCGTGAGCGGCAGCGTGGAGGGCGTGGCCAAGCTGATGTCCGATGCCGGGATCCCCAACGGGAAGACCTTCATGGACCTGACCGAGGAGGAGCGCAGGAAGCTCTCGTCGCTCATAGCGATAAAACTGACCGAGCAGGGGGTACAGCTCTCCTCGATGAACGAGATCGCCAGGGACAGGTACTACCTCACCGGCATGAAGATGGACGCCGAGTACCTCTCCGCGATCCTGAACAACTGCGGCCGCTCCGGGATCGGGGGCGTCGGCATCGCAGCTGGCATGGGCGACGAGAGGTGCATAAACGAGGGCGCCAAGCAGAACCAGGAGTCCGCCAGGCTCGTCGTCGAGAGCATGGTCGAGCTGGACAGGAGGGGCCTCACCCAGATGGAGCACATCCAGTGGTTCGACTCCACCGACTCCGGGTTCACAGGCATGCTCTGTGGCATCGCCATGCAGTCCATCGGCGACCACAGCAAGCCCGCCATCGGCATGAACAAGTCCAACGACCCCGTCAACCTTTCTTCCAGGGGCATGTGGTGCCAGCTGGACCGCGGGGTGGACCTCGCCAAGGCCATGAGGGAGGCCTGCGCATCCGTTGGAGGACAGGGCGGCGGACACAAGATCGCCGCCGGAGGGTCGGTCCCACTCGACAAAGTGGACGAGTTCCTTCAGAACCTCGACAGGATAATCGGCGAGCAGATCAGCTCCGCCATGTGACCTCGACCTCGTCGGTCCTGAACCTCTGACGGACGGCAGTCTCCGACACGTCCATCCTCACACCGGAGTTGTACATCTCGGCACCGAGCCATGCGATCATGGCCCCGTTGTCCATGCAGTATCTGCGGTCGGGCACGTACATCTCGGCACCGCGGGCATGGGCCATGTCCGCCACCATGTCCCTCAGGCGGTTGTTCTGGGCGACACCTCCCCCCAGGAGGACCTCGTCCTTGCCTATGTGGGCCATCGCCCTCTCGGTGACCTCGGTGAGCATGGCGAAAGCCGTCTCCTGGACCGACAGGGCTATGTCCTCCAGCGGGACACCCTTCTTCTGCAGGGCGACGGCGGCTGTCATCAGACCGGAGAAGGCGACATCCATGCCCTTGACGGAGTACGGCAGCTCGTAGTACCTGTCACCCTCCTTGGCCAGCTTCTCGAATATCGGCCCGGCGTAGAATCCCATGCCAAGCTCCCTCCCGAGCTTGTCAAGCATGTTTCCGACACCGATGTCCTGCGTCTCCCCGAATATCCTGTAGCGGCCCTCTGCGAAGGCGATGACCTGGGTGTTCCCGCCCGAGGCGTACAGGAGCGCGGGATCGTCGCATCCGCACTGGGCGCGACCGATCTCCACATGGGCGACGCAGTGGTTCACGCCGACAATCGGGACACCGAGGGAACAGGCGAGGGCCCTTGCGGCGGTTCCGGCCACGCGGAGGCACGGTCCGAGACCCGGACCCATGGAGAAGGATACGAGACCGACGTCGGACAGGCTTATGCCTGCCTTCTCGACGGCGTTCCTGATTATCGTGGAGACCACATCCGAGTGGTGATTGGCCGCCTCTCTGGGGTGCAGCCCGCCCTCCTTGGGACGGAACATGTCCAGCTCGTTCGCAAGGACGTTGCATTCGTCATCGACGATCCCCACGCCGAGCGTGTGGGCGGTCCCCTCGATCCCCAGAGTAATCATGAGGGTCCCGACACCTTCTCAATATTTGAAGTCGCGTAAAACGCCTCCTTTTATGGACAAATATATAACATACTCGGAACTCGTAGGAACTAAGTGTGCATTTGATGGGGTTATCGGCGTTTAGATGCTCATTCATCCAGTATTTTCCTACATAGACCTCGTCTACGCTCCGTAATATCCTGATGGTCGAGCCAAAAGATATAAGAATAGGAAGGATATCATGCCCTATGCTGGGCTCGTGGTCTAGGGGTTATGACGTCGCCTTGACATGGCGGAGGTCGCCGGTTCAAATCCGGCCGGGCCCACCAGCTTTCTCTCATTTTATCGCGACTCCGATTGGCTTTTCGATGTCGCGTAGGATTTGATATAATGATTGATTTTGCGAGCATTATCGGGACCATCAACACGTACGTGTGGTATGTAGCGTTCGTGTTCCTCGTCGGTCTCGGTATCTATTTCATGATCAGGCTGAAAGGCCTTCCGATCCTGAAGATCCACAGGACGTCCAAGCTCGCCCTGTCCGGAACGAAGGAGGGGAAGCACAGCCACACAGTATCGTCGTTCGAAGCGTTCTGCATCGGTCTCGGAGCCCGTGTCGGTGTAGGTAACATCGCCGGAGTGGCAAGCGCCATCGTCGTCGGAGGTCCCGGAGCAGTCTTCTGGATGTGGATCTTCGCGATCATCGGATCGGCCAGCAGTTTCATGGAGTCGACTCTCTCCCAGCTCTTCAAGGAGAAGAAGTCCGACGGCCAGTACCACAGCGGCCCCGCATACTACGCCCTCAAGGGACTCGGCAACCGCAAACTCGCCGTCCTCCTCGCGTTCCTGATCATCATCACATTCGGTATCGGATTCGTCGGTGTCCAGGCCACCAACTCGGCCACAGCCCTCGACAGCGCGTTCAGCAGTTACCTGGGCCTCGAGAACGGAACGGTCATCTTCGGAGCCATCATCGCCCTCGCCGCCGCCGCGATCATCTTCGGAGGCGTCAAGAGGATCGCCAAGTTCTCCACCAAGATCGTCCCCATCATGGCCCTGGCCTGGTTCGTGTTCTGCATCATTGTCATCTGCTGCAACATCGACGGAGTCGTCCACGCCGTGGAGATGATCTTCACCAACGCGTTCGGAATCCAGTCCGTCGGAGGAGGAGCGCTCGGAGCCGTCATGATGATGGGTCTGAAGCGCGGAGTGTTCTCCAACGAGGCCGGCCTCGGTTCCATCGCCAACATCGCTGGAACCGCCGACGTCAAGCACCCCATCAAGCAGGGAATGATCCAGTCCTTCGGAACCATCGTCGACACCCTCGTCGTCTGTTCCTTCACCGCCTTCGTCATCCTGTCCTCCGGAACGTACGATGTCATCATCAACACGTTCAACGGCGGAGTCACCGACGTCGGTAACGCTACACTCGTCCAGAACATCGCCGAAGCGACGTTCATGGGAGAGGCCGGACCGATCATCATCTCGATCTTCCTGCTGGTCTTCGCGTTCACCAGTCTCATCGGATACTACACCATGAGCGAGTCCAACATTAGGTTCATCAAGGACAGCAAGGGCTTCGTCTTCGCCGTCCGTATCCTGGTCATCGCCGTTGCGTTCCTGTCCTGCGTCATCAGCACCGGACAGATGGAGACCATCTGCGACACCTTCATGGCCGCCATGGGTGCGGTGAACATGATCGTGGTGTTCCTGCTGAGCAAGTTCGTCTTCCGCGCCTACGAGGACTGGAAGAAGCAGGAGGATGAGGGAGTCGAGGACCCAGTGTTCCACCGCTCCATCGTCCAGGACATCGCGGACGAGAAGAAGTCCATAATCACCGAGTGGGAGTGATTCAAAACGCCGGGGGACCTCCCCGGCTTCTAAAACGTTTTATTTTTATCCCTTCTTGATCGGAAAGGTCACAATATCAGAGCTATGTTCTCGGAGATGACGGCATCGTCATGGGCCTTGTAGCCGAGGATGAACTCGATCTCGTCGCTGTGCTTGCCCTTGATCATCTTGAGGTCGGTGGAGTCGTAGTCGATTATGCCTTTGGCCACAGTCACGCCGTTGCAGACGATCTCGACAACATCGCCCTTGTTGAACCGGCCCTCCACATCCCTGATCCCGACCGGGAGCAGGGACCTGTGGCCCAGGACCGCCTTCTGGGCTCCCTCGTCGATGATGACCCTGCCGGAGGGGTGGGCGGACTTTATCCAGCGCCTCTTCTTGGAGATTCCTTTGTTGGCGACGAAGATCGTCCCGATGTCGTCCCCTGTGGAGGCGCGGTATATGACCTGATCCTCCTTGCTGAGGGCGATTATCATGCTGCATGCGGCGTCATGGCATATCTGGGCCGCGTTGAGCTTGGTCTTCATCCCTCCGGTGCCCACACCGGAGACGGAGTCACCGGCCATGTGGCGGACGTCGTCGATGCTGTAGACCACGGGAACGAGCTTGGCGTCGGGGTTGGATGTGGGATCGCTGTTGTAGAGCCCCGCCACATCGGACAGGATGATGAGGAGGTCGGCGTCCGTCCTGCTGGCGACGATCGCGGACAGCGTGTCGTTGTCCCCGAACTTGATCTCGCTGATGCACACGGCGTCATTCTCGTTGAAGATGGGTACGACGCCGTTCTTCAGGAGGGACTCGATGGTGTTGTTCATGTTCACGGCCTCGGTCCTGTCCGAGTAGTTGTCCAGAGTCATCAGGACCTGTCCGACGATCATTCCGTGGCGTTGGAAGCACTCGCTCCACTCCTTCATGAGGATGCCCTGCCCGACCGCCGATGCGGCCTGCCTGATCGGGATCTCGTTGGGCTTCGGCCTCACCTTCATCGCCTTCAGTCCTATCGCTATGGCGCCCGATGACACGATGAGGACCTCTATGCCCATCTCCCTGAGGCGGGCGACCTGCTCGGCCACCGAATCCATGAAGTCCCTGGAGATGGAGGTCTGGCTCCTCATGATCGAGGACGACCCGATCTTGACCACAACCCTGCCGACCTCCCCCAGGAGGTCCTTCCTGGACTCCGTCTCACTCACCCCTGTACGGATACTCCGCATCTGAGGGAGTATGCCTGAACGGCCTGCAGCCGGGCCCGACGTAGTCCTTAACGATCTGGCCGCTCCCCACGAGGACGTACTTGTAGATCATCAGGCCCTCCATGCCCACCGGCCCGCGGGCATGGATCTTGTTGGTGCTGATGCCCACCTCGGCCCCCTTGCCGTAGCGGTATCCGTCGGCGAACCTGGTGGAGGCGTTGACGAACACGTCGGCGGAATCCACCGACCTGGCGAAGGCCGCGGCCCTGTGGATGTCCTCGGTGATGATCGCGTCCGTGTGATGGGAGCCGTGCTGATTGATGAAGTCGATGGCCTCCGCGAGCGAGTCCACGACCTTGATCGATATTATGAGGTCGCCGTACTCGGTGTCCCAGTCCTCTGCCGTGGCGGGGACGGCATCGGTGAGGGCGCAGACCCTCTCGTCGCCTCTGACCTCCACACCGTTTGCCTCGTAGACCGAGACCATGCGGGGGACGAACACGTCGGCTATACGCGAGTTGACCAGGAGGGTCTCCGTGGCGTTGCACACTGCGGGGTACTGCACCTTCGAGTCCAGGGCGACCGCCTCCGCCATGTCCTGGT
The DNA here is from genome assembly GCA_009911715.1 of Methanomassiliicoccaceae archaeon DOK. Taxonomy (NCBI): domain Archaea; kingdom Methanobacteriati; phylum Thermoplasmatota; class Thermoplasmata; order Methanomassiliicoccales; family Methanomassiliicoccaceae; species Methanomassiliicoccaceae archaeon DOK. The sequence goes on from CP047880.1 coordinate 1,757,669, forward strand.
CTGCGAACTCGTCGACGTAGACATGGCACACGCCTGCGGCGTGACCGAGGACGGGGATCCTGGTGTTCTCCTGGATGTAGCGTACGAACTCATTGGACCCCCTTGGGATGAGCAGGTCGATGTACCTGTCGAGGTCCAGGATGACGTTGATGTCCGCCCTCGTCTCCAGGAGGACGAACGCGTCCGCAGGGACCCCGGCCGTCGAGGCGGCGTCCCTCAGGATCGTGAACAGAACGCGGATCGAGTTCGCGGCCTCCCTCCCGCCCTTGAACGCGACAGCGTTGCCAGACTTGAGACAGAGGGACATGATCTGCGGGACCACGTCGGGACGGGACTCGAATATCATCCCGAGCATCCCGATGGGACAGCGGATCTGGTACAGCGTGAGGCCGTCGTCCAGGTCGAGTGCGGACATCTGCTCTCCGACGGGATCCGCGAGGCCTATGACGTCGTTGATGCCCGCTATCATCCCGTCGATCTTGGATCCGTCGATCTTCAGCCTCTTGTACATCGACCCGGATATCTCGCCGCTGTCTAGCATCGCCTTCGCGGCCTCCAGGTCCCTGGCGTTGGCCTCCAGTATCTGCTCGCGCGACGAATCCAGAGCTTGCGCCATGGCACCCAGCGCCCTGTCCTTGACCTCCGTGGACAGCACGGACAGTTCTATCGATGCGGCTTTGGCCCTCTTGATATCCGAGACGACGTCAGACATTGTACCGGCCCGTAATCGCCGATGAAAATAATAATAGCGCGTACGCGCGAACAACCTTTTTATAGCGTGAGAAGTTGGGGAATCCTGAGCCGAGGTAGCCAAGCCCGGTATGGCGGCGGTCTCGAAAACCGCTGGAGTAATCCTCGGGAGTTCGAATCTCTCCCTCGGCGCCATTCCCATTCTCAAATCCTCAATTCATGTTAGCATGGTACCTCACGTGAGCATCCTCCCGGGCATGTGGATGACACAGACCTGCCTTGCGCGATTGCGGACCGGACTGCCTCCGGATAATGTAGTGCAGGGCGGATCGAAATCCCACATCCGGGCCCTTGTCTCTGAAACAAGATTCCGCGGCACATGAAGAACCAGCATCTACGGACATGAGCCGAAACCAGAATAGCCCTCAGTCCGATATCCGAAGCATGAACGACAGCTCGAAGTTCTGGATCGCAGTGGCGATGTCCACGGCCCTCATCCTGCTGGATGTGGCACTGATCATCGTGTCGGCGATTCCGATGTGGCTGTTCTGGGTCATCCTGATAGCCTCGATCGTCCTCGTGTTCATACCCGTGCTGTCGTTCAAGGGAACACAGGCGTCAGTGTCCAACGGGCATCTGCGCATCAAGGCCCCGTTCGTCGACCTGGACATACCCCTCTCGTCCATCCAGGCCTTGGAATGCAGGACGACGTTCGACATCGGCCTCCGCATGTACGGCTACGGGGGGATCAGCTCAGGATCGGGGGACTTCACAAACAAGGAGTTCGGTGCCTACACGTTCGCCGGCAGCAAGAAAATCCCTCTTTTCATCATAGTCCGCCACAGCGGCAAGAAGATCCTGGCGTTCAATGTCGGTGATGAGGCCAAGACCATGTCTGTCTACCGTGCCCTGTCGGAAGGGACGAACGCCGGTGGTACGGTCGTCAGCGCCGAGGAGTCCCGTAAGGCCGCCATGGGCCACAGGAGCATGAGAAACGTCATGATAGCGATCACCGCGATCTGCATAGTCGTGGTCGTCGCCATTGTAGCGGTCGTTATGGTTTCGGGACATGTCGATGTGAGAATGGACGAGGACAGCCTGGAGATCGACGCGACGATGATGCACGAGGACATCCCGTTCGATGAGATCTCTCGCATCGAACTCCGGGACGACGTCGACTACGGCATGAGGACGGGCGGCTTCGGAGGAATGGACATCAGCAGCGGTAACTTCCGCAACGATGAGTTCGGAGACTACAGACTGGCGATCCACAACGACGTGGACTTGTGCATCGTCGTCCACACGACGGACGGCGACACCGTGGTGTTCAACCTGGGGGACAGTGAATCGACGGAATCGTTCTATCAGGACTTACTCGACAGGCTGGAGACAGAACCCATTTCTACACCGGCGGCACATCCCGGAGCATGGAACCCAGGATGGAGAAGTACCAGCTGACCCGCGAGGAGATCCTCGGGGTCATCGATCGTGCCGAATGCGCCGTCGTTTGCACGAACAACGATGACGGCTATCCGTACGGAACACCCGTGAACATGGTCCGCATCGGAGAGCGCCTCTACTTCCACGGCAGATCCAGAGGGACCAGGACATCCAATATCCTCCGTGACCCCCGGTGCTCGGTCACCTTCACAGAGGAACTGGGATACGACTGCGCCGGGGACTGCGCCTGCGACACAGAGACGCTTTTCAGATCGGTCATCGTGTTCGGGAGGATGTCGGTGGTCGAGGACGAAGAGTCGAAGCGCGAGGTCCTTTCGGCTCTCACCGAGAAGCTCATCCCCGGAAGAACCGCCGACGGAATGCCCCCGGACAGGGTCGAGAGGACGGGCGTGTACGAGATCATCATCGAATCCATGACCGGCAAGTACAGGAACGCGTCCCCCGACGGGGTGTTCCACGGGATCCGCGCACGTTGTCCAAACAACGAATCCTTTTAAGTCCGGATGGGACGGTATGTATTCGATACTCATGCAGCCGAACATGCAGAAATATCCTCTTACTGAGGAACAGATGGATGCCCTGCTCGACAGGGCCAGGATGGGCGTCATCTCCACCATCGGCGAGGACGGATACCCCTATGGGACGCCGGTAAACTTCGTCGTCATGGACGGAAGGATCTTCTTCCACGGGAGGAAGGTCGGCGAGAAGGTCTCCAACCTCAAAAGGGACCCAAGATGCTGCTTCACCGTGGTGGATGAGAAGGGATTCGAGAGATGCGGCGACGGTGCCTGCGACACCACGTCCCTGTACGAGTCCGTCATCATCCGCGGGAAGGTCAGCATCATCGATGACGACGACCTGAAGATGAGGATCCTCAGGGCGACGGTGGACAAGCTCACCCCTGAGAGACGCATGGACGAGATCGACGCCAAGAAGGTCCCGCCTACGGGGATCTTCGAGATCGTTCCCGAGTCCAGGACCGGCAAGTACCACTCCGCTGAACCCGGACACAAGATCTATCAGTGAACCAAAGCAGGGCCTTCGCCCTGCCCCTTTCCATCGGCTTCGTCCGGACGGCCTGGGTTCGACCCGTCCGCATATCATTAATCGTGTAAGAGAGAATGCCGTGGGGCTCGCCCACGGCGGATGGGATGGTTTGGGAATCAGCCCGTCAGGTCGTCGATGGTCTCCTGGATCTTGTCCTTGAGACCCTTCCTTCCCTTCTTGGCCTTGGATCCTGCGGAGGAGTCGAGCTTCATGAGAAGCTCCCTCTCCTCGTCTGAGACCTTCTTCGGTACGTCCACGGACACCCTGACCATCATGTCGCCGCGTACCGACGAGTTGGTCTTGGGCAGTCCCTTGCCGGGGACCCTGAGCACGGTGCCCACGGCGGTCCCAGCCGGGATCTTGAGTGCGACCTTGTCCCCGTCGATCGCGGTGACGGTCTCCTCGCCTCCCAGCACCAGCTTGGGGTAGGATGTCGTTATGCCTGTCCAGAGGTTGGACCCGTCGCGGTCGAACACCTTGTCCTCCTTGACGTGGATGACCACGAACAGGTCGCCGGACGGGCCGCCGTTGTACCCGGCGTTTCCCTCCCCTGCGACCCTGAGGCGCATGCCCTCCTCCATCCCCTTGGGGATGTTGAGGGAGATGTGGGCGTCCTTGTTGATCCTGCCTGTACCGCGGCAGTGCGGGCACTTCTCGGCAGAGGTCTGGCCCCTGCCGCGGCACTCGGGACAGTCGCTGACGGTGACCATGTTGCCGAACATGCTCTGGCGGACGGTCTGGACCTGTCCGGTCCCGCCGCACTTGCGGCATGTCGTCACGTTCCCGTCCTTGCCTCCGGTCCCTTTGCAGGGCTCGCAGACGACTGTGTGCGGGATGTCCAGGTTGACCTTCTTGCCCTCGAGGACGTCCTTCAGCGTGATCTCGAGGTCGTACCTCAGGGATTCGCCCTGCTGGGGCGAGTTGCGGGACCTGCCGCGGCGCCCGCCGCCGAACATGGAGCCGAAGATGTCCCCGAAGATGTCGCTGATGTCGTCCGCCCTGGTGAAGTCGTCCCACGTGAAGCCGTCCTGTCCGAACTGCTGCTTGACCCCGTCGTGGCCGTACTGGTCGTACATCTTCCTCTTGTCGGGGTCTGACAGCACCTCGTACGCCTCGGACAGCTCCTTGAACTTGGCCTCGGCGACGTCCTTGGGTTCCGTGGAGACGTCGGGGTGGTACTTCTTTGCAAGGCTGCGGTAGGCCTTCTTGATCTCGTCGGGGGTGGCTGTCTTCTCCACGCCCAGGATCTCATAGTAGTCTCTCGGCATCTCCACTCACCCGTTTCACTCGTCGTCGACGATCTTGTAGTCGGCGTCGACGTAGTCGCCGTTCGCCTTCTCCTGGGATGCCTGACCGGAGGTCTGCTGGCCGCCGGCCTGCTGTCCGGCACCCTGTTGGGCCCCGGCCTGCTGCTTGGAGGCCTCCTGGTAGACCCTCTGGCTGATGGGCTCCATGGCCTTCATCAGGGCATCCATCTTCGACTTGATCTCGTCGACGTTGTCACCCTTGTTGGCGGTCTCGAGGTCGGAGATTGCGGCCTCGATCTTCATCCTCTCCTCCTGGGTGACCTTCTCGCCGAGCTCGTCGAGGGACTTCCTGACGGTGTAGCATGCGGTCTCGGCCTGGTTATGGACCTCGACCAGCTCCATCTTCTTCTTGTCCGCGTCGGCGAACTTCTCGGCCTGCTTGACCAGCTCGTCGATCTCTTCCTTGCTGAGCTTGTTGGAGGAGGCGATGGTGATCTTCTGCTCCTTTCCGGTTCCGAGGTCCTTGGCGGAGACGTTGATGATTCCGTTGGCGTCGATGTCGAAGGTGACCTCGATCTGGGGGACCCCGCGGCGTGCGGGGGGTATTCCGTCCAGGACGAATCTGCCGAGGGAGGTGTTGTCAGCCGCCATGGGCCTCTCTCCCTGGACGACGTTGATCTCCACGGAAGGCTGGTTGTCCACCGCGGTCGAGAACACCTGGCTCTTCTTGGTCGGGATGGTCGTGTTCCTCTCGATCAGCTTGGTGGCCACTCCGCCCAGGGTCTCGATTCCCAGGGACAGGGGGGTGACATCGAGCAGGAGGACGTCCTTGACCTCTCCGGACAGGACGGCTCCCTGGATGGCCGCTCCCATGGAGACGCACTCCATGGGGTCGATTCCACGCTGGATCTTGGGTCCGACGATGCTCTCGACGAAGTTCTGGACGATGGGCATCCTGGTGGGTCCTCCGACGAGGATGATCTTGTCGATCTTGTCGGGGTTCAGGTGGGCGTCGCTCATGGCCTGCTCCATGGACTGCCTGCACCTGGCGACGATGGGCTCCACGAGCTCCTCGAGCTTGGCGCGGGTGACGGTCTGGATCAGGTGCTTGGGGCCGGACGCGTCGGATGAGATGAAGGGCAGGTTGATCTCGGTCTGCATGGTGGTCGACAGCTCGATCTTGGCCTTCTCGCATGCCTCCCTCACCCTCCAGAAGGCCATGTTGTCCTTCGAGAGGTCGATTCCGGTCTCCTTCTGGAACTCGCCGATGACGTACCTGGTCAGGGCCTCGTCCATGTCGGATCCGCCGAGCTGGGTGTCTCCGGATGTGGACAGGACCTGGAAGACCCCGTCGCTGAAGTCCATGATGGTGACATCGAGGGTTCCGCCTCCGAGGTCGAAGACCATGATGGTCTGCTCGGTGTCGGATTTGTCGAGACCGTAGGCCAGGGCGGCCGCGGTGGGCTCGTTGATGATACGGACGACGTCCAGTCCCGCGATGGCACCGGCGTCCTTCGTGGCCTGCCTCTGGTTGTCGTTGAAGTAGGCGGGCACCGTGATGACCGCCTTCTCGACGGTCTCGCCGAGGTAGGACTCGGCGTCCTTCTTGATCTTCTGCAGGATGAACGCAGAGATCTGCTGGGGGGTGTACTCCTTGCCGAGGGCGGTGACCTTCTCGCTGGATCCCATCTTCCTCTTGACGTTCTTGATTGTTCCGTCGGGGTTCGTCACAGCCTGCCTCCTGGCGGGCTCTCCGACCAGGAGCTGGCCGTCCTGTGTGAAAGCTACGTAGGAGGGGAACGATTTCCCTCCGACGCTGGTCCCCTCTGCGCTGGGGATCATTGTGGGCCTTCCGCCCTCCATGACGGATGCGGCGGAGTTGCTTGTTCCAAGGTCGATACCGATTATTCTTGACATTTCTCCTCACCTTCTGTTACTGCTTTCTTCTTTGTGACTTTCACTTTAGCGTATCTCAATACCTTTCCGTTGAGCGTGTATCCCTTCTGGAAGACCTCTGCGATGAGGCCGTCCTCGTCCCCGTCCACGGTGCATAGCGCCTCGTGGTAGTCGGGGTCGAACCTCCCCTCGGCGGGGATCTCCTTGAGGCCGTTCGCCTCGAGGACCTTCATCATGTTGGTCCTGACCCCGCGGATCCCCTTCACGAACTCGGTCTCGTCGCCCGCGTGCTCCAGCGCGCGGTCCAGGTCGTCGACGACCGTCAGGAGGTCCCCGACGATGGAGGAGCAGGCGTACTTGCGGAACTCCTCGTTCTCGCGCTGCGTTCTCTTGCGGAAGTTGTCGAAGTCCGCCTGCAGCCTGCGGGCCATGTCCAGGTACTTGTCCGCCTGGGCCTTCGCGTCCGCGAGCTGCTCCTCGAGACCGACCTCCGTCTTCTCCACATCTTCAGACTTATCAGTCATTGGTAGCACCTCTTAGTCGTTCGATAACCTGTAATGAGGGGCCGGAGCCCCTCGGTTTGTTGGATTGTGTTTTCAGTCGTCCATTCCGGGAGGCATTCCGCCCTCGCCCACCTGGGGTACGGGGCTGGCCTTGGAGGCGATGACGTCGTCGATCCTGAGGATCATGACTGCGGCGTCGGTTGCGGAGTTGATGGCCTGCTTTCCGATCCTGTAGGGCTCGATGACGTTCAGGGCCTTCATATCCTCCACCTTTCCGGTGTAGGGGTTGAGACCGGCGTAGACCTTGCCCTCCTTGTGCTGCTTCCTCATCTCGATGACGATGTTGATGGGGTCGAGTCCGGCGTTCTCAGCGAGTGTGCTGGGGATGGACTCGAGGGCGGAGGCGAAGGCCTCGATGGCGATCTGCTCCCTTCCGCCGATGGTCTGGGCGTAGTCGCGGAGCTGCATGGCGATCTCCATGGCGGTGGATCCTCCGCCGGTGACCATCATGCCGTCCTCGATGGCGACCTTGACGACGGACCAGGCGTCGACCAGGGACCTCTCGACCTCGTCTGCGACGTGGTTGGTTCCTCCCCTGACGAGCACGGAGACGGTCTTGGGCTCCTTGACGCCGGTGATGAAGGTCATCTCCTCGTCCTCGATCTTCTTGAGCTCGACGGTCTCGGCGTATCCGAGGTCGGAGGGGTCGATCTCAGCGATCTTGTTGATGATGTTGGCACCGGTGGACCTTCCGAGCCTCTCCATGTCGGACTTCTTGACACGCCTGCAGGCATAGATGCCCTCTTTGGCGAAGAAGTGCTGGGCGAGGTCGTCGATTCCCTTCTGACAGAAGACGACGTTGGCTCCGGAGGCCTTGACCTTCATGACCATGTCCTTCAGCATCTTCTCCTCCTCGGCGATGAACTGGGAGAGCTGGTTGGGGTCGGTGATCTGGATCTTGGCGTCGATCTCGGTCTTCTTGACCTCGAACGGGGCGTCGATCAGGGCGATCTTGGCTCCCTCGACGAGCTTGGGCATGCTGGGCTGGACGGGCTCCTTGTCGATGATGAGTCCCTTGACGATGTAGGACTCCTCCATCTTGGCGCCGGCCTTCTTGACAGTCTGGATGTTCTTGAGGTCGACGAAGTACTTTCCGTCCTTGTCCTTGTCGACGACGGTCTTGACGGCGTCGACGACCATGTTGGAGAAGTACTCCTTGGAGTTGTTGACCTGTTTGGAGATCATCGCGGTCTGGGCGATGAGCTTCAGGAGGTCGTCGTCATCGATCGAGACCTTCATGGAGATGTTCTTGAGGACCTCCTGGGCCTTGTCGTTGGCGAGCCTGTATCCGGCAGTGATGATTGTGGGGTGGACGTTGGCGTCGATCAGGTCGGTGGCCTTCTTGAGGAGCTCGCCGGCGAGGATGACGCTGGTTGTGGTACCGTCCCCGACCTCGGCGTCCTGGGTCTTGGCGACCTCGACGAGCATCTTGGCGGCGGGGTGCTGCACGTCCATCTCTTTCAGGATTGTCACACCGTCGTTGGTGATGACGACGTCGCCGACGGAGTCGACGAGCATCTTGTCCATTCCCCTGGGGCCGAGGCTGCTCTTGACAGCGCTGGCGATGGCCATGGCGGCGGAGATGTTGTTGAACTGAGCGTCTTTGCCTTTGTCTCTCTTGGTTCCTTCCCTAAGGATGATGACAGGGGCGTTACCCATTCCCATTTTTATTCCTCCAAATGTTCCTTGATTGGAATACTGAACGGCTTTATGTTAGAACTTCTATATAAACATAACTCGTTGAGTTTCAGTGTCACCACATCTCTCCGTAAAGTATGTCAGAACAGGGATTCTATGTATCTGGCTATATCCCCTCGACCGCTCTGTGGAAGGCTCTGGGGACCTGTGTCTGGGATGGTGACCCCGCCGGGGATCGAACCCGGGTTGTCGGTTCCGAAGGCCGACAGGATATCCGCTACCCCACGGGGCCCTTTACGCTCGAACATACAGCACCGATAAAGACATTTGTATCCTGGTGGCCCGAAGCAACCCTTTAACGTGTGTGGGCGGATTCCGCCCTCATGTCAAAGGTGATTCTGAACCACGGAGCTGGAGGGGAGCTCATGCAGGAGTTCCTGTCCAAGCACATCACTAATCACTTCCCGTCCATGAACGCGGAGGTCCCGCTGGACTCCATGGACGACTCAGCCGTCGTCGACGACGTCGTGTTCACGATAGACGGCCACACTGTGAAGCCCCTGTTCTTCCCGGGCGGGGACATAGGGAAGATCTCCGTGGCCGGAACCGTCAACGACATCTCCGTCATGGGCGCGACGCCCCTGGCGCTCGCCTGCTCCGTCATAATGGAGGAGGGCCTCGACATCGACATCGTCGACAGGGTCATGGACTCCATGGGAAGGACCGCCGCCGGGTGCGGTGTCCCCATCGCCACCGGCGACACCAAGGTCGTCGAGGCGGGAGCGGTGGACCAGATGGTGATGTCCACATCCGCCATTGGGAAGCGCTCGCCGTACCTGGACTCCGACCTCGCGAAGGCGGCCGAGTACAGAAAGGTCGAGAACAGATGGTGCACCGACTCCAGCGTCAGGCCGGGGGACGCGATCATCGTCTCCGGATACATGGGGGACCACGGCATCGCCCTCCTCTCCTTCCGCGAGGGATACGGGTTCGAGAGCGAGGTCCAGAGCGACGTTGCGCCTCTGAACAAGATGATCGCCGAGGGGCTGAAGGCCGGAGGGATCGTGGCGATGAAGGACCCGACCCGCGGAGGCCTCGCCAACACCCTGAACGAGTGGTGCTCCAAGTCCCACGTAGGCATGGAGATCGACTACTCCGCCATCCCGCTGAGAGAAGGTGTCGTCAACGCGTGCGACCTCCTCGGCATAGACGCCCTGAGCATCGGCAACGAGGGCAAGTGCGTCATGGGGGTCGTCCCGGAGATGGCCGAGGAGGTCCTGAAGGCCATCAGGCGCACGCCGGAGGGCAAGGACGCCGCCATCATCGGACATGCGGTCGAAGGCACGGAGCGCGTCGTCCTCAGGACCGAGGTGGGCGGGAAGAGGATCCTCGAGGCCCCCGCCGGCGACCCGGTCCCCAGGATCTGCTGATAACATAATCCGGGGCCCGCGACGACCTGCGGCCCCGTCTTCCCACTTTTTCAGAGCTCGTCGTACTTCAGGTTCCTTCCCCTGCACTTCTCGGCGGGGTACTTCTCCGCATCTATGGCGATCTTCCTGAGCAGCTCCGAGTAGAGGTCTATGCCGTTCATCTGGGCGAACCTGAGCACGAAGTACAGGACGTCCGAGAGCTCCTCCTTGACATGGGCGGAGCGGACGGGATCGGACATTATCCCGTCTACATCGGCCTGCGACTTGAACCTGAAGATGTCCAGGAGCTCGGATGACTCCGTGACCATCCCGATGGCCAGGTCCTTCGGGTTGTGGTACTGGTCCCAGTCGCGCTCGTCGCAGAAGGAGCGGACCATGTCCTTGAGCTTGTCCACGGTGGCTGTAGAATCGTCCATGGACCCGCGATGGTGCACATTCGAGATAACCGTGTCCCCGACACGTTATATCGGTTGGCGCAGATTACGCGACGGTGAGAACCACATGAGGATAACAAGCAGCGCCATCGTCGACGGATGGATCCAGGACAGGTACGGTTGCAAGGGCGAGAGGTTCGTCAACGGCATGCCGGGCCTGTCTATCCCGTTCGAGATATCGGACGCCCCCGAGGGTGCGAAGAGCTTCGCGGTCATCTTCGACGACTACGACGCCGTCCCGGTGTGCGGTTTCGACTGGCTCCACTGGACCATCAGCGACCTCAGGAGGACGTCCGTGGCGGAGGGCGAGTCCCACAACTCCCCCGACTTCACGGAGGGCTGCAACAGCTGGCACAGCGTTGCCGGAGAGAACAGCGTCGAGCAGGCCACCGGCTACGGGGGACCCGCGCCTCCGGACAGGGAGCACAGGTACACCCTGAAGGTCTACGCGCTGGACACCGTATTGGACCTGAAGAGGGGATTCAGGCTGAACGAGCTCTACTTCGCGATGCAGGGCCATGTGCTGGCACATGCCAAGCTCGTCGGGAAGTACGCGCCCGAGTGATGGACCCGGAGACCAGGGGGCGGGTCGACCGCCTCCTCGAAACCTACTCCGTCTACTACGACGTCGAGACCTGCGAGGAGGGGGACCTTGTAGCCAAGGCGTGCTTCCACTCCCGCGGTGAGAAGTACCTCCTGACCAGGAGCGTCAACCTCTGGTCCGTTGAGGACAACGAGTACGTCTTCGTCTACGCGGGGGACCGCCTCGATCCGGACGGCCTCGAACACGCCATCAAAACGTCCAGTGAAACAGGTTTGAGTATGGTCAAACCTAACTCGGAACACCGTTCCTCTATGATAACGACCATTCTCATCTACACTTCATTAGACAAATGTTGTACGAAATCTATTAAAGGGTACAGGGAGCATCGGAACTTCGGTTTCATGCTGAAAGGCTGGATGGACCATCGTGTCGCCGCTCTGGGGATCTCCACCTCGACGGTGGTTTCCAACCGCGCGGGCAGGGATGTCGCCAGGAACCTCGAGGCTGTGGCCGGAACCAAATCCCGGTGAGACCTGTGAACGGCGCTCTGCTGCTGATAGTTTCCATAGCAATCCTGATTCTCGGCTACGCCCTGTACGGACGCTGGCTGGCAAAGAAATGGGGCATCGACCCGTCGAGGGAGACGCCCGCCCACACCGAGTGCGACGGGGTGGACTTCGTCCCCGCGAAGCCGTCGGTCCTGCTGGGCCATCACTTCTCGTCGATCGCCGGGGCCGGACCCATCACCGGGCCGATCCAGGCCGCCGTCTTCGGATGGATCCCCGTCACGCTCTGGGTCCTGATCGGTGGACTGTTCTTCGGGGCCGTCCATGACTTCGGCTCGATGTTCGCCTCCGTCAGGAACAAGGGGAGGTCCATCGGGGAGATCATCTCCGAGAGCATGGGGCCCAGGGCGAAGAAGCTGTTCATAGTCTTCGCCTACCTGACCCTCATCCTCGTCATAGCGGCGTTCGCGTCGATCGTCGCCGACACCTTCGACGGAACCACGTCCGATGCGTCCCAGAACATGACGAACGGCGTGGCGGCAGCTCAGCTGGTCATCTCAGCCCTCCTGTTCGTCCTGGCCGTGTTCCTGATGGCCGAGGGATAGAGGACCCTCAACGCCCAGAGACGGCAGAGGCTCTCGGAGGGGGCCTGACGGCTCCGCGCCGTTCATATAGGGCGCGCGCATTGCTTCTGGCGAGGTCAACAACTCATGGTAACCTTCCTGCCTTTCCCCGGACTCAGACCGAACATAAAGGCCGGCGAGCACGTCGGCGACCGCATCTCCCCGCCGTACGACGTCATCGGACCGGAATACCTGGAGGAGCTGCAGTCCCACCCGCACAACGTCACCAGGCTCACCCTCAACCCCGACGCCGACAAGAGGTATCACGGCGCCAGGAAGGAGCTGGAGCAGTGGATGGCCGACAGCGCCCTGAAACAGGACGACGACTCGTTCTACATCTACGAGCAGACCTTCGACGACAACGGCACCACCCGTGTGCGCAGGGGCATCGTCGGGATCCTGAGGACCGAGAAATACGAGGACGGCAACATCATCCCCCACGAGGAGACGTTCTCCAAGGTCAAGGCCGACCGCCTCAACCTCCTCAGGGACATGGAGTGCCATCTGGAGTCCATCTTCGGCATATACCAGGGGCTCACACCCGAGCTCAACAAGAAGATAAGGGACCACGAGTCGCTGGTGTACAGGTACGTCGACTCGGACGGCGTCGAGCACAGGTACAACAGGCTCTCCGACCCCGAGATCACGAAGGAGATCTCGGAGCAGCTGAAGGACCAGAAGATGCTCATAGCCGACGGACACCACAGGTACGAGACCGCCCTCAACTACGCTATGGAGAACCCCGACGACGAGAAGAAGCAGTTCGTCCTCGCCACCCTTGTCGCATCCGACGACGAGGGACTCGTCATCTGGCCCACCCACAGGCTCGTGACCGCGGGGGACATCTCCGAGAGGAACGCCATCAAGGGGATCTCCAAGAACCTGACCCTCACCGAGACCGACCGCGACGGAATGGTCGCCGGCCTGAAGGACCACATGATGGGACTGGCGTTCAAGTCCGGCGCGTGCTACCTGGCGGACTACGACGGAGGGGACGACCCCATGTGGACCCTCGACACATACGTCGCCCAGGAGAAGATCCTCAAGGGCGTCTACAAGTCCGACGAGGGGAAGGCCGAGGTCGCCTACGACGCCGAGCTTCCGTCGGTCCTGAAGAAGATGGACGAGAAGCAGTACGACCTGGCGATCATCCTGAACGACCCCAGTCTCGAGAAGATCTGGGACCTGTCAATGATCGGCAAGCGCATGCCCAAGAAGACCACATTCTTCTTCCCGAAGATCTGGTCCGGATTCGTCTTCTACAAGATGTTCTGAAACTTCAAAACGGGGCTCAGGCCCCGCATCCCCATAATCGAATGCCGTTCGAAACAGACGGACGCATCCGAATGCGCCACGAGACGGTTGCATCGACGGAGACGGACATCAGACGGAACGTCGACGCATGAACGATGGTGCGAAAATAAAGATGGAGCCGCCGATGGGAATCGAACCCACGACCTACGCCTTACCAAGGCGTCGCTATACCCCTTAGCCACGGCGGCAGTGTGTAGGCATGCGTAACAGCATCCTATTGATAAACCTTCCTGTCAGGCGATCGGACTTCGACACCTTCTGGCAAGGATGATGGGGACGACAGGGCCTGAGATGTATTAAATAGTACACTGATGTACGTCTTACTATATTCGTGCGACATGACCGAAGACGGAGATGCACAGACCCGTGACGGGTTCAGCGGGAAGAGGGGATTCATCCTCGCCAGCATAGGCTCCGCCGTCGGCATGGGGAACATCTGGCGCTTCCCCGCGATGGTCTCCCTCTGGGGAGGGCTGACCTTCATCATCCCCTATCTGATCTTCGTGGTCCTGATTTCCGCGACGGGGGTCATCGGGGAGTTCGCTCTTGGCCGTGCGGCCAAGGCCGGTCCCTGCGGGGCCTTCGGGATGTGCACCGAGCGTCGCTTCGGTAACAGGAAGGTCGGCGAGCGCATAGGACTGATTCCTGTGATAGGATCCCTGGCGCTGGCCATAGGGTACACATGCGTGGTCGCATGGATCATCAAGTACACGGTCATGGCGTTCGACGGCGACCTGTTCGCCATGGGGCAGGACATGGACGTCATCGCGGGCATGTTCAACGACACCGCCAGCGCCTGGGGCGCCAACATGTGGGTGGTCGTCGCCGCCGTGGCGACGCTGCTCATCATGTCCCTGGGAGTGTCCAAGGGAATCGAGAAGGCCAACAACATCCTCATGCCGCTGCTCTTCACACTGCTCATCGGGCTCGCCATCTATGTGGCGACCCTGCCGGGCGCCTCCGCCGGGTACAGCTACATCCTGACGATAGACATGGACCTGCTCGCGAACCCGCTCGTGTGGATATTCGCCTTCGGACAGGCGTTCTTCTCCCTGTCCGTGGCAGGGAACGGCAGCGTCATCTACGGCTCCTACTTCAAAAGGAACGAATCGATCCCAAGCGCCGCGTTCTACGTGGCGTTCTTCGACACCGTCTCCGCCCTGCTGGCCGCGATGGTGATCATCCCGGCGATGGCGGCCGGAGGGGCAGAGCTGAACGAGGGCGGCCCCGGACTGATGTTCGTGTACATCGTCAACGTGTTCAACGGGATGGATGGCGGCTACATCGTCGGCATCGTGTTCTTCGTCAGCGTCCTGTTCGCGGGGATGGCGTCCATCGTCAACCTTTACGAGGCGCCGGTATCGTTCCTTCAGGAGAGGTTCGGGGCAGGCCGCGTGAAGGCCACGCTGACGATGGTCGTGATCGGCGGCGCTGTCGCCCTCTGCATCCAGTCCATCGTGTCCCCCTGGATGGACGGGGTCTCGATCTACATCTGCCCGCTGGGCGCTCTTCTTGCCGCGGTGATGCTGTTCTGGGTGGCGGGCAAGGACTTCGCCGAACGTGAGGCCAGCGAAGGGGCTAAGAAGCCCATCGGAAAATGGTTCGTACCCTTGGGAAAGTACGCCTACTGCGCCCTCAGCCTCATCGCCCTCGTCGCCGGAGCCCTGCTCGGCGGAATCGGATGACGGACGGACCCCGGCCCGAGGCCGGGTAAGATGTTTCTCAGGACTGCCCCTCGAACCTGCGCTGGAGGAACTTCGGACCCTTCCAGCTCCAGTCGCCCATCAGATGCATGAGCGCGGGGACGACATATGGCACGACGACCAGCGAGTCAAGCAGGATCGCGAAGCCGAGGGCGAACCCGATCTCCTTGAGCATCACGGAACCGGACAGCAGGAGGGTCAGGAACGTCCCACCCATGATCAGTCCGCAGAGGGTGATGATCCCGCCGGACCTCATCAGGGAGTCCCGTATGGCGATGTCGTTCGACATGCCCCTGACCTTGCCCTCCCTTATGCGTGTCGTGAGCAGGATGTCGTAGTCCATGCCCAGACCGAGGCATATGACGAACAGCACGATCGGGACTATCCACACCACCTCCGCGCCCAGAGCATGGACGAAGACCAGCTGCAGAACCCCGAGCGTCCACACAACGCCCATCATGATGGTTGCCAGAGACCTGATCGGCGTGAAGTAGGAGCCGAGGACCAGCATCAGCAGGACGTATATCAGGAGGATGACCCCGACCTCGATCCAGTGGAACTCTGTGTTGACGACCCCGGATATGTCATAGAGGACGGCGGGGGTGCCGAGCACCCAGGCGTCCACCGCCCAGGGGTTCTCGGACGCAAAGGCCTCCAGCACGTCCCTTGCCTTTCCGACAGATGCCATGGACTCCTGCGACATGGGCTCGTCCGAGACCACGATCATCATCTGGACATACATCCCGTCGGACGAGACCAGACCCGCCCCGGTGTTGACCGCGTAGTCCAGAAGCGAGGAGACCGGCGCCTGCATCTCGGGCGACAGGGGGAGGGCTGTGTCCGGCGTAAGGTTCCATCCGTAGCTGCCGAAGAATGCCTCGAGGCGATCCGACACCACATCGGGGATCTGCGACAGGACGGCCCTGTTCACCATCTCCGGAGTGACCATCCCCTCGGGGTATCCGGCCTGCACCAGCGCGTCGTGCGCCATGGAGTACAGGACGGACCATGACACCGGACCCATGACGTAGCTCACGTTGCTGTCGGCCTCGGTGAAGCGGCCCTGCAGTTCGGACAGTCCCGCCAGGTACGATTGCCCTTCCGACGTCCATCTCAGGACGCCCATCCCGCCGCCGAGATCGGTCATCTCGGCTATGGGGGAATCGAGCTGCACGAGGGCGTACGTGGGCATCAGGAGCCCCCCGTCGGTGCTCTCCGTTATGGCGTCGACGCCGTTCTTCGCCTCCGAATCGGGCATCACGCTGATCATGTCGAAGGAGTCGTCCGATGTCACAGCCGTGTATCCGAGGGGAACGGTGATCAGGATGGCGACGGCCACGATGGCCTTCGCGTGGTTCACCGAGAACTTCCCGGCCCATGTGAAGTACCTGCGCCCGGCCTCGGTCAGCCTCCCGTAGAGTCCCGACCCCGAAGCCTCCATGCGCCTGTAGAACTCCATGTCCCTCGGCCAGAACACCCTGTCCCCGACGATCGATATGACCGCCGGTATCAGGGTCAGTGCCGCCAGCATGGCGAGCACTATGCCTATGGCGAGGACGATGGCCATGCTGGACACCAGGGAGTACGAGCAGAGAGCCATGACGGCGAATCCGATGATGACCGCGAGACCGGAGGTCAGGACCGACTCGCCGGCCCAGACCACGGCCTCGGAGAGGGCGTCCTCCTTGGACTTTCCGCTCCTGCGCTCCTCCCTGTACCTGGAGATGATGAAGACCGAGTAGTCGCATCCCGCACCGAGCATAGAGACGAGGACGATCACACGCGTGATGTAGAAAATGTCCATGACGCCGCCGAGGGCGAATATCAGGGACAGGACGATCCCGTACGCCGTACCGACGACCAGCGGTGGAACCGCTGCCGTCACCAGGGAGCAGAAGAACAGCCCCAGCAGCACGAAGATGAGCACTATGGAAATGGGGTCGATGACGGACATGTCCGCGTTCGCCCCCTGCAGGGTGTCGTATGCTATGGGCACAGAACCTGTGACGTACGTCCTCATGTCGGACAGTCCGGCATCGTCCATCGCGGAGGCGACCACGGACCTCAGATTCCCGACCTCGTCCATGGATGAGAGCCCTCCGCCCACGGAGAACGACACCAGGAACACACCCGAGTCGCCGTTCCCGTACGAGCCGAGGACCGTCAATCCGACCGAGTCCCCGTACCTCTCGCCCACGGCGTCGGAGAGGACGCCCGAATCGATCAGACCCGAGTCTATCCTTGAGAGCTCCCCGTCGTCTTCATACGGGATCGCCAGGACGGTGTCTGTGGTCAGACTCCCGCCGAAATGCTCCTCGACTATCGCCTGGCCCTCAGACGATTCCGAATCGAAGCCTCCCATGGAGGTCATGTCGTAGTTCAGAGCATCGCCCACCTGCGCCGCGAACGGCAGCGCCACCAGCAGTGCGACTATCCAAACCGCGATCACCGCCTTGGGGTGCCTCTGGATCAGTTTAGAGTAGTTTTCGAACACTGAATCACTCCATGAGCACGCTCAAATTTGAACTTGTATTTAAAACAATTGAACATGCTCAAGAACAGAGACGAAGGAACATCCGGTCGATGGACCCACTGAAAAAGTTTAAGACGGGACAACACATCGAAACGGACCAAGGTTGAGGACTTATGAGCGATGATGGGCTCTCCGACAAACGCCTGACGAAAAGGGCGCAGCGCACCGAGAACACCAGAAGGCGCATCCTGGACGCCTCCATCAGGCTTTTCATGGAGCAGGGGTATGAGAAGACCACCACCCGTCAGATCCTCAACGAGGTCGGCATCCTCAACGGCAGCCTCTACAACATATACAAGAGCAAGGAGGACATCTTCTCGGACATCATCATCAGCGCTCTCGACGAGGCCATAAGGCATGCGACCGACAGCCTCCCCGAGGGCACGCCGACCAGGATGAGGCTCGCATACATCTTCCACATACAGATCTACTTCGCCGCCAGGTCACAGCGCATCGCCGAACTCCTGACGATCGCCCACGAGAAGTGGGGCATCCACAAGAGGGTCGTGGACTCCCTGACCGACTGGATCAGGAGGACCGACACGGAGGGTGAGATGTACACGGACGCGTACGACTTCCCTCTGAAACTCGATGCATGCGCCGCGGTGACGGAGTCCTTCATAGAGAGGATGTCCCGCGAGCCCGGAACGGTTCGCGACAAGGACGCCATGATCCTCGTCTCCAACGTGGTCCAGGATTTGTTCGGACAGCCGAGGGAGGGGACCGAGGCGGTCATCGACGAGCTGATCGAGTCCCTGGAGGCCCGCGAGTTCGTCATATTCGACGTCCGCATCTGACGGCACTAACTTTATTTCGGAGCCCCCGCCTTCACGTGCGCATGAAGAAAGAGATGAGTTCCTTCGATGTCCGTTCCATAGTCACGGAGATGGCAGCCCTCGAAGGCGCCCACATGGACAAGATCTACCACTGGGGTGCCGGGAACGTCCTATTCAGGCTCAACGTCCAGGGCGAGGGGAAGAAGGAGCTCTTCTTCAAGGACAAGAAATGGCTGTACTGCCCAGCGGTCAAGCCCGAGACCCCGACGCTTCCGACGTCCTTCGCATCGTTCCTGAGGAAGTACATCGACAACGCCCGCGTCGGCAAGGTCAGACAGGTGGGCTTCGACCGTATCGTCGAGATGGAGCTGTCCAAGTCCGACGGGGACTACAGGCTCATCTTCGAGATGTTCGGAGGAGGCAACGTCCTGCTCGTGAAGGACGGCACCATCCTCAACTGCCTGATACAGAAGACGTGGAAGGACAGGAAGACCCGTCCCGGCGAACCCTACATCATGCCCAAGACCAGGTTCGACCCCACGGACTCCTCCGAGGAGGACTTCCTCAGGTCGTTCAGGGCATCCGACTCCGACTGCGTCAGGACCCTCGCCACATCCGTGAACCTGGGCGGCCAGTACGCCGAGGAGGTCTGCAAGCGCGTGGGGATCGACAAGTCCACCCCGGTTTCGCAGGTCGATGACGGCACCGTCTCGAGGATGTACTCCGTGATGAAGGACATCGTCGGCCACGTCGTGGCGGACCCTGAGCCGACCGCCTTCCTGAAGGACGGCCAGATCCAGGACCTGGCACCGATCGACATGATGTCCCATGAGGACCTGGACAAGCAGCGCTACGAATCCATGTCCAAGCTAATCGACGCGTTCCTGGTCCAGATCCAGGAGGACGAGGAAGAGGCGTTCGTGGACCCGAGGGTGGAGAAGCTCAACAAGAGGATCGCCAAGCAGGAGGAGACGCTCGAGGAGTACCGGGAGCAGTGCGAGGTGTACCGCAGGAAGGCCGAGGCGCTCTACACCGACTACGCCAAGGTCAGCGAGCTGCTGTCCGTCCTCTCGGAGCAATCCGCGAAGCTCACATGGGACAAGCTGAAGGAGGGGGCATCTAAGATCCCGTTCGTCACCTCGATCGATCCGTCCAAGTGCACCGTCACGGGAACGTTCGCCGGAGAGACCGTCACGCTGGACTACACGAAGAACATCGATGCCAACGCGTCCGACCTCTACCAGAGGGGGAAGGCCGTGGGCGAGAAGGCCAAGAACGCCGAGACCGCCCTGAATGAGAGCCGCGCCGAGCTGGCGAAGCTCGAGAAGGGCATAGCCAAGGTCAAGGCCGAGATGGCCGGGAAGGCCCAGCCGACCAAGCAGTTCTGGTTCGAGAGGTACAAGTGGTTCATCACCACCGGAGGCAGGCTCGTCATCGCGGGAAGGGACGCCCACACCAACGACAACGTCGTGAAGAAGCATCTGAAGGAAGGCGACCTGTACGCCCATGCGGATGTGCACGGTGCGCCGTCGGTCATCATCAAGGATGGCGCGAAGGCATCCGGAGAGGAGCTCAGAGAGGCCTGCCTGTTCGCCCTGGCGCAGTCCAAGTCGTGGATCGCCGCCCTCGCAGAGGGAACGGCCTTCTGGGCATATCCAGACCAGGTCAGCAAGACCCCCAACCCCGGCGAGTTCGTCCCCCGCGGAGCGTTCATCATCCGCGGGAAGAGGAACTACGAACACCACCTGCCCCTGGAGCTCGCGATCGGCGAGATATACTATCAGAATGCCAGGAAGGTCATGTGCGGACCCGTGTCGTGCTTCGAGAAATCGGACAGATATCTGGTGATCAAGCCCGGGAAGAAGACCGGACGCATGTCCAACGAGCTGGCGAAGCGCTTCGACGTCCCCGAGGAGGAGGTCTCCAGAATCCTTCCGCCGGGTGATGTGGAGATCGTCAGGGAGGTCTGGCCCAAGCCAGATGAGCAAGATAGGGAGTAAATCTTTAAATATTTGGAACTTGGGTTCGGCCTTTGTTTTGAACACGTTCAAAAGTATTTTTCAGGGGTCAAAAACCCCTGTTTCTGGTTGTCATATGGTAATCCTTCGGCAGTTCCAGAAGGGCCTGGATGCATTGACTTTAAATCATATGTCATAACAACCACTCGCAGTCAAAAACTGCATGTGATGCACATGACAGATGTAAAGTCAAAGATTAACATCATTGGCATCCTGGGAATCCTGGGTGCGATTTTGATGATCATCTGTGTCTTCCTCGAGTGGGGATCCATCGAGATGGCACTGATGGGAGAGTCTGGCACATACGCATTCAGCGGATGGGACCTGTACTCTGATATAGCGATTTTTAGCATACCTCTGCTTGATTTTTCCATCCCCATCTCCGAGCTGGAGCTGACCTCCTACAGCTACGTGCCGCTTGTAGCGCTTATATGTGGAATCATCGGACTCATCGCCACGATTCTTCCTGTGGCCAGCAGTGGAAGCAAGAACATCAACAGAATCTTCGGAATAATCGCTCTCATTCTGGCTATCGTATCTATCGTCCTGATGGTTTTGTATATGACGGACCTTTCCTACTCCGGAGGATATGAAGGACTCGCCACCGCAACTGTTGGAGCCTCCTACGGAGTGTATATAGGAATTGTCGGAGCAGTTCTGATGATTCTCGGTGGAATCGGGGACGTTGCAAGAAAGACAGAATAAATATCGACGATCTAGAGTGAATAACCACAAGTTCAGATCAGTTTTCTGTATTCGTTCAGGGTATACACTTAAACCATCATAAAACGGGAGGGCTTACCTCCCACCCATATTGTTTTCCGCACATTATTGATTCGATGGAACCTTATGTTCTGCATCTTCTTTAAAGGCTAATATAAAACACTAGTTGCAGCGACTTGGATAACGCAAAGTACAGTCTCGGGAGTACCTCGACATAATTGTAGAAGTCTGAGTGCCATGGTCAGATTGATAATCACGATTCTCGGCGAAATCATAGACATCGTTTAGTGCCTGCAAAGGCCAAATAGTCGAAGAATTCTGGATTTCAGAGAGAACTGAAACTCTCGAAAGTGAGCAGAGTTAAAACAAAACGTCCTTTTGAGACCGCTCCTTACAACAAATTCTGCGACAATACCGTCTAAAGAGAACGATGGTGCCCGCGCCGGGATTCGAACCCGGGTCAAAAGATCCGCAATCTCACAGGATATCCAAGCTACCCCACGCGGGCTGTTGCTGCGGAAATTGTTGGATTAAGGCGTTTATGCCTCAGGGTGAGACAGGTAGCGGGTGATGTAACCGGCGATCCTGTTCCTCATCTTCACCGATGAGACATCCGTGAGTGTGCTGACCATCTCCTTGTTGGCCTCGAAGTCCTTGCTGAAGGCCTGAGGATACTTGTTCAGGAGCTCGATAGACACTCTCTTGATGTAGGTGGGTCTTATTCTTCCCATATCATTCACCGAGTGAACCCGATTAAGGGGATGTGATATTTAAAGATTCCAGCCGAAACCATGACCGTATCCGTGCCCGCCGGGGTCGATCCCCGGCAGGGAGGTGGTTTGAGGAATCTGGGATGCACTGGTCCGGGGTCACTCGATGAGCTGCTTTATCCACTCGCGCTCCTCGTCCGACATCTCGCCGTCGACAGCGCAGACCAGCATGCACAGGAGGACGATGTCGTCCTTGAGCTCCTGGGAGACGAGTCCGAGGAGGTCGGCGATGGAATCCATTGAGTTCTTGTATCCCTCGGGCTTGTCGAGACCATTGTCGTAGAAGAATTTCTGTGCGTCGCCGTATCCGACGTCGGCCTCCATCGAGAGATCCAGGATGGGCTTGATGAGCTGGTACTCGGCCTCCGTCAGCTTCCCATCGGCGGCGACGGCGCATATGACGAAGTCCACATAGATCTGCACACCGCTGAGACCGTCGGCGGTGATCTCGGACAGGGCAGGGATGATTCTCGAGGATTTCTCCTCCATCAGGGCGTTGTACGTGTCGTCGTCCAGGCGCTCGAGCACCTCGCAGAGTATGTTGAAGCAACTCATGGTTTCCGAACCGGCACCGGTTTATAAAACAGGGTGCAGAGAAACTTCATGAGTCGTGAAACTTCCCGGCTGTGCCGATCACCGTGTCGAGGAGCGCGATCTTCCACATCGGGATGTGGCAGTACCCGCCAGGATTCCTGTCCAGATACTTCTGATGGTAGTCCTCGGCGGGCGACCAGAACGTCAACGGCCCGCGCTCCACATGGAACTCGGGATACTTCCGAGACTCTGCCTCGAGGACCCCGCGGACCGTGTCGGCGTCCTCCGGGTCGGTCCAGTAAACCCCTGTCTGGTACTGGATGCCGACGTCGTTGCCCTGCCTGCGCTCCTGTGTCGGATCGATCAGGAAGAGGAAGCAGTGCAGCAGGTCCTCCAGGGACACCTCCCCGGGATCGTATACAACCTCCACCGCCTCCCTGTAGCCGTACCTTCCGGAGCAGACCAGCATGTAGTCCGGAACGAAGTGCGGGTCCCCGTTGGCATAGCCGCACTCGGTGGACACGACACCCCTGATGCCCTCGAACGCCCTCTCCAGACCCCAGAAGCATCCGCCGGCCAGATGGATCCTCCGGGTCACTCTATCAGCTGTCTGATCCATGACTTCTCGTCTTCCGAGATGACACCGTCCACGGCGCAGACCAGCATGCACACCAGGATTATGTCGTCCTTGAGCGTGGGCGAGACCGCCCCGAGCATGTCCACGATCCCGTCCATTGTGTCCTTGTAGCCCTCCGGCTGGTCTAGTCCGTAGTCCCCGAAGTATTCGAGGGCGTCCTGGAACGAGATGTCGGCGTCCAGCATCCTGTCCAGGACCGGCTTGGCGAGAAGGAACTCCTCCTCCGTCAGAACACCGTCGGCGGCCACGGCGCAGAGAAGGAAGTCGCAGTACAGCGCGATGCAGTCCTCGGTGTCCTCGGACATGGCGCCGAAGGCGACGAGGATGTCCTGCGTCTTCTTCATCATGAGGTCCCTGTATGTCCTGGGATCGAGGTTCTCGAGCACGCTGCACAGGTCGTCGAAGTTGCCCATGGACCACCCCACTGACAGGAAGGTTATAATCTGTCGCAGGGAACGTTCGGAGATTCCGCGATCGTCTCCTCGACTTCCCGCATGTGAGCTTGCCCTCCGGGCAGGGGCCCCTGACGCAGGGCGGGCCCGCGTCCCTGAATATGACCGGGGACACCTCCATGCAGAGCTCCAGCATCCTGTCCGCCAGTTCCCTGATCTCCCACTGGGCCCTGTTGCAGCACCTGAGCGAGAAGAAGTGCAGCAGCTCGCGGGCGTTCATCGTTATCGTGATGTTGGTGGTGCAGCCGTTCGGGAGGAGGTATCTGGCATCCTCCGCCGGGATCCCCATCGACTCGAGCCTGGAGTACGCCTCCCAGATGGTCCTCATCGTGTCGTCGAACACCGCCCTGGCCTCGTCGTCGGCCTCGACCGTGTGGGGCGTGACATAGGTCGGCTCCGTCAGGGAGACGTACCTCTGGCTCTGCTGGGAGAACGATGCCACCCTGTGCCTGACGAGCTGATGGGTAAGCGCCCTCGAGACCCCCTGGACGGAGAAGGTGAACACGGCGTGCTCGATGACCGAGTGGTGGCCCATCCCCACTATCCTGGAGAGGACCCTCTCGGCGTTGATGTCCTCGGCGATCTCGTACGAGGGGCGTTCGGAATAGCATGAGTTCCCCGCCGCGGCGCATATGGCGTCGGCGTTCTGTGTGTAGGCCAGCAGCTTGACTATCATCTCTCGGCATCCCCTCTCCAGACCATCTCTCTGACCCTGTCCATGCGCTCCCTGTCCCTCAGGTCGGCGAGCCTCACCTTCCGGATGTCCGGGTCCTTCAGGAGCCTGCAGATCCCCTCGACGTGCGCGTCCCCGACCACGACGACCATGTTGCTGTAGGTCTCGGAGGCCTTGTTGATCTGCTCGGCCATGTGGACGTTCCTCTCGTCGATGAGCTTCTTCACCAGGGTCGGGTACTTCCTGCGCATCCCCTCGATGTAGCGCTCCTCGTCCTGGGCGAAGCTCGTCTGCACGCTCTCGACCTTGCGCTTGCCTCCGATGCTGTCGGATATGCCGGATATCTTGTAACGGATCTTCTCCATCGCCGACATCTCGGACCACATGTCGTTGAGGACCTGCATGGCGTTGGTGTCTATCGGGATTATGGCCGCTCCGGCCAGCCTCCCGGTGTTGACCGCAGCGAGGAACTCGCCTCCGACCTGGGTGTCGTACTCCTCGGACATCCTCTGCTGGTACCTCGCGGTCTGCCTGTAGATCGCGGACATCTGCTGCTCGCCCTGGGGCTTGGCGCCTTCGTCCTGCGCCTTCATGAGCGCGTTGTAGCGGGACATGTCCAGCTCGATGAGGACAGCGTCGGGCCAGGTGTTCTTCACGATGAACGACACAGGCTCCGCTAGATTGAAGACGTGGCCTGTGCCGATGATCGTGATCATGTTTGGGGTATTGTCGTGGGATATAAGAAATCCGACGAGCTCGAACCGGTGCCCCGTGCAATCCCAAAGTCATTATAGGCCGGGCGCGTTCGTCCTGCCGATGAACGCCATCTCCGTACGCGACCTCCGCAAGTCCTACGGCGACCTGGAGGCCGTCAGGGGGATCTCGTTCGACGTCCCCGAGGGATCCTTCTTCGCCTTCCTGGGACCGAACGGCGCGGGCAAGTCGACCACCATATCCATCATCTGCTCCCTCCTCGGATATGACTCGGGCGAGGTGGAGGTCTTCGGCAGGGACGTCTCCGACCTCTCGGTCAAAGGGGAGATCGGCGTGGTGTTCCAGGACCCGATGATGGACGGGAGGCTGACCGTGAGGGAGAACCTGACGCTGAGGGGCGGCATGTACGGCCTGTCCGGCGATGCCCTGAGGAGATCCGTCGACAGGGCGATCGATGTGTCCGACTCGTCCGAGTTCGCCGACAGGAGGTATGGCAGCCTCTCGGGCGGGCAGAGGCGCAGGGCGGACATAGCCAGGGCGCTGGTCCACTCCCCCAGGCTCCTCCTGCTGGACGAGCCGACGGCCGGCCTGGACCCCCAGACCAGGAAGCGCATATGGGACACCGTGAACGGGCTGAACAGGGACGGCGGACTCACGGTCCTGCTGACCACCCACTACATGGAGGAGGCCGCGGGGGCGGATGACATCGTGATAGTCAACCACGGGGAGATAGCGGCACACGGCACCCCCGCCATGCTCAGGGAGAGGTACTGCTCCGACAGGATGACGGTGGTCCCGAAGGACATGGCTGCAGTCACCAGGACCCTCGCCGATGCCGGCGTGGGGTTCTCGGTGCATGCGGACACCGTGGAGATACCGCTGGCCAGCACCGTCGACGCCGTGCCCTTGGTCGCGATGCTCGACGGGATGCTTGAGTCGCTCGAGGTGAGGAACGGCACCCTGGACGACGCCTTCATAAGGATCACGGGGGAGGAGATGGAATGAACGGGACCCTGTGCCTGGCCAGGAGGAACGTCCTCTGCTACTTCAGGGACAGGGGATCAGTGGTGTTCTCCCTCATGGCCGTCATCATCGTCGTGCTGCTGTACCTGCTCTTCCTGCGCAACATGCTCGTGGAATCCTATCCGGACATGGACGGGATGTCCCAGCTGATCGACGCCTGGGTCCTCGCCGGTATACTAGGCATCGTGCCAGTGACGACGTCCGCGGGGTCCCTCCAGACCATGATCGAGGACAGGGCCAACGGGAGGGTCAGGGACATCCTCGTCACCCCCATGAGCCCCGCCAGGATCGCCGCGGGGTACATACTCAGCACGTTCCTCGTCGGGCTGATCATGAGCGCATTCACCATGGTCTTGTGCGTGGCGTACCTCGCCGCCACGGGCTGTCCGATGTCCGCATCCGCGATCGCCGTGACCGCGGCCCTGCTGGTGCCCTCTTCCCTGTCCGGGTCCATAATCGTCTACTCCATAACCTCGTTCTTCCGGAGCAACGGGGCGTTCTCCGGATTCTTCGTGGTGGTCAGCGTTCTCATCGGGTTCCTGGCCGGGATATACATGCCGATGGGCACCATGCCAGAAGGGATGCAGATCGTCGGGACCCTCGTCCCGGCCAGCCACATGGCCGCCCTGTTCCGCGACTCACTCGCGGGGGAGGCCCTGAACGAAGTCTTCACCGGAGCGCCCGCGGACGTTCTGGACGGGTTCAAGACCGACATGGGGTTCGACCTCGGCCTGGGCGGGTTCGACTTCGATCCCGCGACCAGCATGGCCTACGTGCTCGCGGTGACAGCCGTGTTCTTCATCATCGCCGTCGTCGGGATCAGGAGGAGATGAGCCCTCACCTCTTTATGCGAAGTCGGAGTACGGAGTCGCATGAGGAAGTACGATCTCGTCTGCTTCGACATGGACGGCACCCTGACCAAACTCAGGAGCTCGTGGTGCTGGGTTCACCAGCACTTCGGGGTTGACAACGAACCGGCGTACCAGGCGTTCTGCAACGGCGAGATCGACGAACCGGAGTTCATGCGCAGGGACATCGCCCTCTGGAAGGGGAAGAACCCGGATGTCACCGTCGGCGACATCGCCGTCACGTTCAGAGACATGCCGCTCATAGACGGCATCCAGGAGACCGTCGCCTGCCTCAACGACTGCGGCATCAGGGCGGTGATCGTGAGCGGGGGGATCGACCTGGCTGCCGCGATGCTGACGAGGGAGTTCGGATTCGACGACTTCGTGGCCGACGAACTGTGCGCCTACGAGGACGGGCGCCTCACCGGCGAGGGGAGGATGAACGTCGACCTCAGGGACAAGGGCATCAACGTTCGCCACTTCATCGAGAAGTACGGGACCACAGCGGGGAGGACTGTGTCCATCGGGAACTCGTTCACGGACATAGGGATGTTCAAGCAATCCGGATTCTCCATCGCGTTCAACCCCACCGACCCATACACCGTCGAGGCCGCCGACGTCACCGTGGAGTCGGACAACATCGCGGACGTCCTCGACTACATACTGGTGGACGATCCGTCGCCCGGCGAATCGGCCGACAACCCGCACGGACGCATGCGCCCTGCGTCGAAGTGACTGTGGTCTGATCGTTCGAACCGGGACCAGTCCCCGCTGGATCCCATCACAGCTCCAGGTCCTCGTATCCGTGGAATTCCATCCTGGGCTTACCGCCCATCGAATCGGCGAATGCAGCCGCGAAAAAGGGATAGTGCTCCACACCTTCGCTATCCGTGTGGATGTTCCCCTGTTCCAGTTTTATGAACCTGTCGAAGTGGTACATCCGATAGCGCTCATCGGTCATCAGTTTCCGGAGATAGCTAGACCTGCGGTTCGATCCGGATTTCACCTCGATCGCGACCAGGTCTGTGCCCAGACTGGTGACGAAATCCACCTCTATGCGGTCGGTCTCACCGTTCTCGGTCTTGTTTCTCTCGAAATAGTACAGTTCCACACCGCACTTCTCCAGCATGTTGGCGACCATGTGCTCGGTGAGACTTCCTATGTTCGCATATCCGCTTCCTTCCAGAACGGACAGCCTGTCGGCATCGTCCAGCATCGACATCAGAACCCCCTGGTCAGCCATGTAGAGCCTGAACGCACGACCGGTGTTGAGGGCCAAGGGCCGGACCGGCTCGGTCAGGCTGTTGCACACTGTGACCATGCCGGAAGCGTCCAACCATGTCAGCGGATCCGCATATTCGCGCCACCCAGTGTTCTCCTTGCCCTCTATGTCCACGAATCTGAGCTTCATGTTGGAATGCTTCAGATTTCTGGGTATTGACTCCAGGCATCCCACGACGCCGGGTTTGATGTCATCCGGAACGTACTTCAGGATGTCATCGTTGTATCCAGTCCTGATGTCCTTCTGGGCCTTCAGAACTCCTTCAGACGACTGAAGGGATTGCTTGACCACTGCCGGCATCCCTCCGATGATCGTATACTGCCTGTAGTACCTGAACAGAGACTTCAACGTGGCCTCGGTGAAGGGCACTTTGTCCGAGATGTGCCTGCGTATCTCGGATGTCTGCTCCTCCGAGAAGCCCAGTGCCCACAGATACTCTTCGAAATCCATCGGATACATCCTTACGACGGTTTCGTACCCCATCGGCGACACGCGCCTCTTGCCCTCCTTGAGACGGGCATCCACTTCTTCAGAAGGATCGACATCGTTCTGGGGATTGTCTTTTTCACGAACGTACTCCCCTCTGGTGCCTTTAATCCAGGATCTCCTCCAGTATATCCCTTCATTCTCCGATCTCTTCAGCCCTGTGACACCGAGGAGAGAGCCGCTGGCTATGATGTCGCACCTGCCATCGTCCACCAACGGCTTGATTGCCGACCTCGCATCGTCGCACATCTGAATCTCATCAAGGAACAGCAGAGACCTCCCTCTCGCAGGAGTGAACTCCGGATACCTGTACCCCAACTCTTCGAAGATGCGGTCAGCCGTCAAGTCCCCCTTGAATATCTCCTTGGAATCTGGGTTCGTGGAGAAGTTGAGGGTAAGAAAGCTGTCGTACTCATTCTTCCCGAATTCGTCGATGATGTACGTCTTCCCTATCTGTCTGGCACCGGAAACTACCATTCCCTTCTTGCCTGGATCCGCCTTCCATTTGAGAAGCGTGTCCATCATCTTGCGCTTCATGAGGATGTATGAGAATCCGGATATTTGATGCCAACTATTTTTTACTAGTAAATTCTAGTAAATTTACTAGTTTTTACTGGTAAATTCTAGTAGATTTACTACTTTTTACAAGTTATACATGGATCCAGGCTATCAGAGAACACAGATGGATTATCTTGGCTCCCATGGTTTTGAACAGACCTGCTCCACGTTTCATCGGGACAGCCTTCCGCCATCATCCCATGCTCCGCGGACCAGTCCCCTGCGGGTGTCCTTCAGAAAACGATCGAGCCTGTGATCGAACAGATAAGTCCCCCTCTTGCACTGGATGTTCGCCACCCTTATCCTGACGTACAGTGGCGGAAGGAGATCGAAGTTGGCGGACACCTCGGGATCGGAGCGTATGGCGGTCATGACGTCGTCGTCGATGCTGAAGACCCTGTCAGGAATCGCCGCCCTGCCGGCGTCCGTCATGAGCCCCAAGCGCTCCAGGCGCTCGCACCTGGCGATGTTCAGCTCGGTCCAGTTGGAGCCCTTGCGGCGGGGTGTGAACCTCTGGACGGTCAGATCCCCTTCGGGCCTCCCGGTGGAGTCGATCCATCCGAAGCATAGGGCCTCCTCCACCGCATCGATGTACACGAGTTTGGAACCATCCGGATTCTTCCGGCGGTCTAGTACGAGCCAGCAGCCTCTGGAGTCGCTGTGGTGCTCGGCGAGCCACGCCCTCCAGCCCGCCCTGTCTAGAACCAGGACCGGGAGTTCACTCGTCGTAGTCGTCGTCATCGTCGTCGATGATGTAGTCCGCCTCATCGAACTCGTCATCGTCGTCGAAGTCGAGCACGTCGTACCTCTTCTTCCTGATCTTGCCGTAGATCCTGGTTATGTCCCTGGCCTCGGCGACACCGCGCCTGACCAGGCTGTGCTTGGTCTTGATGGCGTGTATCAGGCAGTCGAAGTCCTCGAACTCCAGCTGCGTTCCGACCACGAACTCGTCGTCTGGCTCGGCCTCGACCCTCAGGGAGTATGTCTTGCCGCCGTCGTTGACGGAGACCTTGACGCTGAGGATGTCGAACCTCTTGACCCACAGCTTCCTGACATCGGTCGCCAGGGCCTTCTTGACCTTCCTGTCGTTGTCCACATCGATGTGCGTGACGCACACGAGCCTTCCGTCGTCGAGCTCGAACTCGTCGTCGATCGCGATGATGTCGTTGCTCTCGATTGTGGTCTTGGTGGTCTCGGAGACCTCGCCGTCGCTGAAGACGACCGGGACCTCCAGGAGCTCGGGGATCTTTATGGTCTCGCTGGTCACGCGCCCGCAGACGTTGCATCTGAAGGTCCCCTCGAGGGTGGCCCTGCCCATCTTCCCCTTGAGGATCTGGTGCTCGGTCACGTCGTCGCAGACGGGGCACTCGTAGAATATCGTGTCAGGCATCTCCCTCTGGATCATGATATCACCTGTCGGCCATGAACGGGAAGCCGTGCCCCGGGATGACCACGTCCGCGTACTTCCTGACCCTTTTAATACTTTGCAAGGCCAGGTCCCGGTCCGAGCTTATCGCCGGAGGGACGTTCTTGCGGAAGTTGTCCTCCAGGGGAATCGTGTCGCCTGCGATGACATAGCGTCTGTCCGCCTCGACGAACACACTGCATTCCTCGGGGCAGTGACCCGGCGTGTGCACCATCGTGACGCCATCGCATACCCTGAACTCGTCCTCATCGATGACGGTGGCCCCCGGGATCTCCTCGGACGCACCGGAGTGGATGTACACCTTCGCGTTCTTGTAGAAGCGGAGGTTCTCGACGTGGTCCCTGTGCGCGTGCGTGAGGATGACCGTGTCCACATCCTTGGGGAACACCCCGATCTGCCTGAACGACGACTTCACCATCGGCTTCATGTAGTCCGTGCTCGGATCGACCACGATCAGGCGGTCCGGTGTGCGGATGAGAACGGAGGTGGAGTTCGCCTCCAGGATGTTTCCCTCTTCGTCACGCTCTAGGTTGCCCACGGCGAGGATGTCCAGCTGGATCATGCTGATGACATCCCCGCCGCAATAGATAATCTCATTCATCCGGGACGGGGACGTCGCCGATCTTCCTGGCGGGGGACCCTGCGACGATGGTGTTGGGTGGGACGTCGTGGGTGACCACGGAGTTCGCCCCCACGATGGAGTTGTCGCCGATGGTCACGCCCGGGAGCACGGTGGACGCTATCCCGATCCAGACGTTCCTGCCGATGGTGATCGGTGCGCCGTAGGTGCAGCTCCTCTTCGTCGGGTCTGCGGGATGGTTGATCGTTATCAGGTTCACCTTGGGCGCTATGAACGTGTTGTCACCGATTGTGATGCCGCAGCGGTCGAAGAACGTGCAGCACTGCTGGATGAGCACGTTCTTCCCGACCCTGAGATTCTTCCCGAAGTCCATGTAGAACGGGGGGAACAGGGTCAGGGTGTCATCGACCTCGGTTCCCGTCACGTCGGCGAACACCTGCCTGACCTCCTCCGCGCTCATGACCGACGAGTTCATCCTCTGCAGCTTGGCCATCGTGTCGTGGATCACGTCGTAGATCTTGTAGAAGTCAGGATTGTTCATGTCGACGACCTCCCCGGACCTGTCGCGCTCGAATATGTCCTTCTCTGCCATGCCTGCCTCTACGCAGGATCAGTATTTGACTTTAATCCAACTCAAAGAATAACCGACACCGTATATAGAAGAGATGACGCTCGACCGACGATGGCAGGAGAGAGCAGGGACCTGGAGAGGATGCTGGGCGACCCGAAGGGCGCGATACACTCGATGCTCCTGCCCCTGATAGTCTCGTACATGGTCGTCCAGATCAACCTGTTCGCCGACACATCATGGTGCTCGGGACTGGGTGCGGACGCCAGTTCCGCGGTGTCCACAATATCCCCGTTCTACTGGATCGTCTCGGGACTGGGCACCGGGCTGGGGATAGGTGCGGCTACGGCCATCGCCAGGTATCTGGGGAGGGGCGAGAAGCACAACGCGGACAGGCTGGCCTCCCAGACGGTTGTGCTGTCTGTGATACTGGGTGTGGCCACCACCCCGATCCTGCTCCTGATGGTGGATCCCGCCATATCGATGATGGGCGCGCAGGACGTCGCTGCGGAATGCCGCGAGTACATCCTGCCCCAGATAATCGCGGGCACGGTCGTCATCCTGGACGGGACCGTCTCGGGGGTCATAAGGTCCGAGGGCGCGGCCAAGAGATCCATGGTCATGCTCCTTGTCGCCGCCGCAGTGAACATGGTGCTGGACCCCGTGATGATCTACGGACTGGATCTCGGTCTGACCGGTGCGGGCTGGGCGACCGCCATAGCCTCAGCGTCATCAGCGGCCCTCGGTCTGTGGTGGTACCGTCGCGGCAGGCTCTACCTGACGATGTCTCTGAAGGACATGAGGCCGAACTGGGCCGACATGAAGGAGATCCTGTACGTCGGGATCCCGAGGGGGACCGAATCCATGCTCATCAGCGTGATGTCCATGGTCCAGAGGATATTCGTGATCGCCTGCGGCGGCACCTCCGCGGCCATGTTCTACAACATCCCCTGGAGGTTCGTCTCGATCAGCGAGGTCGTGTCCCAGGCCGTGGGCTCGGCGCTCATCCCCGTATGCTCCGCCGCCCTGGGGAAGAAGGACTTCGCCAAGGCAGAGACGGGATTCAGGTACTCTCTGACGCTGACGATGATCGTGATGACCGCCATAGCCGCGGTGCTCTTCGTCTTCGCCGACTGGGTCATCATACCGTTCACGTACTCGGAGAGCATGGTGGAGTTCAGACCCGAGTTCGCGCACGTCCTGAGGATCTACGCGCTCCTCATCCCGTTCATAGGGATGATCGATATAGGCTCGTCCATCCTGCAGTCCCTCCGTCTGGCACAGATCTCCATGCTCTCATCGTTCGCACGGAACGTGCTGATAGTCGTCATGCTGTTCTTCGCCAGCTCGGTGTCGCTGGACGCGATTTACTGGAGCCTGTTCGTGGCGGAGGTCGTCGGCGGACTTCTGATGCTCTGGCTGGCCAGGGAGGGCTTCAGGCACTACAGGCACGGACGTGAGAAGCCAGAGTCCGCGTGAAATCGAAATATCCGCAGGAAGATGTGGCGGCATGGAATACGACCCGTCGATCGACATCGCGGAAGACCCGGAGGTCTACCCTCCATCCGACGATAGCATCCTCCTGATTGAATCCCTGGACGTGGTCCCGAGGGAGAAGGTCCTGGAGGTCGGATGCGGCTCAGGCGTTGTGTCCATCCACTGCGCGAAGAACGGCTGCTACGTCACGGCGGTGGATGTGAACCCCAGAGCTGTCGAGCTCACCAGGAGGAACGCTGAGGCGAACGGGACGGACATCCGGGTATTGGAAAGCGACGTGTACGGGAACGTCGACGGAGTCTTCGATACGATAGTGTTCAACCTTCCCTACCTCCCGGTGGACGAGGAGGGTCTGCTGGCGAAGGCCTGGTCCGGAGGGCCGGACGGGCTGGGGCCGCTCCCGAGACTCCTGGAGGGCGCACCCGACCATCTCGTACCAGACGGAAGGGTCGTAGTAGTCGTGTCATCCCTGACGGAGCCGCGGGCATTAGAAGAGGCCCTGGAAGGTTACGAGGTACGGACGATCGGAGAGCAGCGTCTGTTCTTCGAGAGGCTGTCCGTCCTCGAGGTAAAGGGGTTCGCTCAGAGGGACTTCCCTAGCTGATAGGCCTCGTCCATGAACCTGGACGCCTGGGCGGCGTCCGCAGATCCGCATCCGACCGCGAGGACCCTCCCGCAGTCCTGCATATTGAAATAGCGGCACAGGCCGTCGTACTGGATCCTGATGGCATCCATGGTCCAGTCCTCCTTGTCGGCGGAGGCGGCGATGAGCACCGCCCTGGCGTTCCTCGTCTTCAGGTTGGCGCTGAAGCTGTAGAACCTGTCGATGACCGCCTTCAGCTGCGCGGAGAACCCGCAGAAGTGGTTGGGTGTGACGAAAACGACCATGTCCGAGGACATGATCTTGGAGCGCACGTCGGTCATGTCATCCTTCTGGATACATGGCCCCGACGCCCCGCAGGCGTTGCATGCGCGGCACATCCCCACGCTGAGACGGACGACCTCGACTACATCGACCTCGTGGCCGGCCTCCCTTGCACCGTCGATGAACCTGCTTGCGATTGTGCTGGACGCACCCTTCAGGTGCGGACTTCCCTCTATGACTGTGATCTTCATGGGTATGACCGGGAATTGAACCTTGATGTTCTATTTAAGGTTCAGACGGGGAGGCGCGATGTTAAAGTGGGGAAAAGAAACCGAAGTCACACCCTGCGATGAACATCACCCCATTCGCACATGGAATCCAGGATCGGTATCAGGGACCTGCCGGTCTCCGTGAGGGAGTACTCGACCTTCGGAGGAACCTGCGGGTACTCCTGCCTGTGGACCAGACCGTCAGCCTCCAGTTCCTTCAGGTTGGCACTGAGAGTCTTGAACGATATACCCTTGATGTAACCCTTCATCTCGTTGAAACGCACCGTTCCGAACTCCATCAGGGCGTAGAGGATGAACATCTTGTACTTCCCGTTGATGAGTGACAGGGTGTAGCTGAACCCGGTCTCATCGATGTCCGCCTCCACGATGCTGCACTGAACCATCGTCACACCACCTATCGTTATGTCATCCTGGTTCAAAAACCCCCCATACTTCATTTTGTGAAGCGCCCCTCGGACCCAGGACTTCACTTCGGGTAAGTATCTGTAGCGCTGGAAAGTACCTGAAACAGGCGAAAGTACCCGACTTATATCCTTCTGAGCGATGTAGTTCATTCAGCGACCGTGTCGCAGGAGTAATGTGAGCATGAGATCTGATATGAGCGAGTACGAGGCAGTCGAGAAGGCAGCGATGCTGTTCGTGAAGAGCGTGGGTTCTGGCGACAGCGCATCCGCCAGGGAGCTGTTCTACGACGAGGCGGTCATGTTCGGCTACCTCGACGGGAAGCTGGAGCACGGACCCATTCAGAACCTGTACGACAACATCGACACCGTGGGAGCGGACCCCGGATACAGGGCCAGGATCGACGTCCTCTGCATCGAGGAGACCGTGGCGATCGTCCGTGTATTGGAAGACAACTGGGGAGGGCGCATCGACTTCAGCGACTTCCTGCTGCTTATCAAGATGGACGGCGAGTGGAAGGGGGTGGCCAAGGTCTACAACCAGAACTCCGACACAATCAGGAGGGACTGAGATGGCGAAGAGGATTGTGGTCCTCAACGGAAGTCCCAGAAGGAATGGCAACACGTCCCGTCTCATCGAGGCGTTCAGGGAAGGGGCCGAGGGCGCTGGGAACACAGTCCAGGTGTTCTACCTCCAGGGGATGGGAATCCACGGATGTCTCGGATGCTTCGGCGGAGGCAAGGATCCGGATCACCCCTGCGTCCAAAGAGACGGCATGGATGAAATCTACCCGGCGTACAGGGAGGCTGATGTGGTTGTGCTGGCCTCACCGCTATATTACTGGAACCTGAGCGGTCAGCTCAGAACCGCGTTCGACAGGCTGTTCGCCGTGGCAGAGTGCGATCCGAACTACACCAACCCGAGGAAGGAGTGCGCCCTGCTGATGGCAGCCGAGGGCGACGACTTCAGAGAGGTGGAGAACTACTACGACAGGCTCATGGCCCACATGGGCTGGACGGACCGCGGCAAGGTGCTCTGCGGCGGGGTGATGGCTGCCGGGGACATCGAGGGTCACGATGACCTGGACGAGGCAAGGGCTCTCGGAGCATACATCTGAGGTGATGGTGTGTCAAAGGTCCTGCTGGTCAACGGAAGTCCCAAGGCAGAGGGCTGTACGTACACGGCACTGAAGGAGATCGCCGACACCCTCGCCAAAGAGGGTGTTGAGTCGGAGATATTCCATGTGAGGAGCGACACACCCGGTTGCAGAGACTGCGGATACTGCTCCAAGAAGGGCCGGTGCTCGATCAAGGACGACGTGAACGCCATCGCCGACAGGCTCGACGAGTTCGACGCCATCGTTCTGGGATCCCCGGTCTACTACGCCGGACCGTCCGGACAGGTCTGCGCGTTCGCCGACAGGCTGTTCTACAGCAACGCCGACCGCATGGCCGGGAAGCTGGGCGCGGCAGTTGTCTCGTGCAGGAGGGGAGGGGCCTCGGCCGCCTTCGACCGCCTGAACAAGTACTTCACAGTCTGCAACATGCCAGTGGTATCGTCCCAATACTGGAACCAGGTCCACGGCTTCACCCCGGACGACGTTCGCAGGGACCTGGAGGGGATGCAGACCATGCGCACACTTGCTCAGAACATGGCCTGGCTCCTGAAGTGCATCGAAGCTGGAAGGGACCGGGGCATCGACAGACCTGTATACGAACCGCACCTTTGGACCCACTTCATGATTCCTTCGGAATGAGGGCATAAAGGGGCGATGGCTTCATAACCCACCTCTTCTTCACG
This sequence comes from Methanomassiliicoccaceae archaeon DOK, assembly GCA_009911715.1. NCBI lineage: Archaea > Methanobacteriati > Thermoplasmatota > Thermoplasmata > Methanomassiliicoccales > Methanomassiliicoccaceae > Methanomassiliicoccaceae archaeon DOK. The sequence goes on from CP047880.1 coordinate 1,794,220, forward strand.
TTGATATCGACATCGGTCGAAATCCGACCGTGTCCAGGAGTGATTGAGATGAGCAAGGTTCTTCTGATCAACGGCAGCCCCAATGAACATGGGTGCACATACACCGCCCTGTCTGAGATGGCCTCCACCTTCGAGAAGGAGGGTATCGAAAGCGAGATCTACTGGATCGGCAAGGGAGACGTCCCCGGATGCAAGTCCTGCCGCTACTGCAAGAAGAAGGGGAGATGCGTCATAGACGACCAGGTGAACGCACTGGCAGCAAGGCTGGACGAGTTCGACGGCATCGTCATCGGCGCCCCCGTGTACTACGCCGGGCCCTCCGGACAGTCCTGTGCGTTCATGGACAGGCTGTTCTACTCCGCCGACAAGTCCAAGCTCATCAACAAGCCCGGAACGGCCATCGTTTCCTGCCGCAGGGGAGGCGCATCCTCGTCCTACGACCGCCTGCTGAAGTACTTCAGCATCACCAGCATGCCTATCGTGTCCTCCCAGTACTGGAACCAGGTCCACGGTAACACCCCGGACGAGGTCCGCCAGGACCTTGAGGGTCTGCAGACGATGCGCACACTGGCCCGCAACATGGCCTGGCTCATCAAATGCATCGACGCCGGCAAGGCCGCGGGCATCCCGCTCCCCGAGCGCGAGACACCCACTATGACGAACTTCATCAGACCCGAGTGATCGGGCCCCCGGTCGCCGCCGATACCCATGGCGCGACCGGGACACTTTTTCCCGACGGTGGGCCCCTGCATCGGACGACGCGTGCAGGTGCCGGACCGTCACTGGACCGGGACGTCCCTGGCCTCGACCTTGGGATATGGCTTCGCGGACAGCGCGAGCATGACGACGTACATGGCGACCACCAGAACCACGTAACCGGTCAGGATCGTGTAGAGGCTGTACTCCCCCGGGATCAGTCCGACCACCAGGTTGGGTATGGCCGAACCCCCGTAGGATGTGAGGTAGATCAGGGAGAACACACCCGACCTCTGTGCCTGGCTGGACCTCCCCAGGAGCTCCGTGACGCTCCCCGTGAAGGCTATCCCCTGGCACACCGCGGCCACGACGCTGAACACGACGTACATGGCGAGACTGTCGAAGACGGTCAACGAGACCAGCATCATCACCGCGCACAGCGCGAAGAGCCCGAAGCCCCATCTCTGGGCGACCCTGACGTCGAACCTCTTGGCGAAGAAGCTGCCGACGATGTTGGACAGAAGGAGGGACGTGTACACCGCCGCTGCGATGAACGTGTCATGGATGCCGAACTGCTCGGCCACCAGGGTCGAGCTGAAGGACTGCGCGAAACCGCCAAGCGCCCATGTGCCGACGAACGCCATGGATGATGCGGCGAAGAGCCTCAGCGAGTTCGGCGGCAGTGTGAACCTAGGCCTCAGCGATCTGACGAGGCCGGGCTTCCTCTGCATCGTCTCCCTGGCGAACAGCACCAGCACGATGAACACCACGACGACGACCGCCACCGCCTCGAAGTAGGACGTGGAGGAGACCGAGGTGTAGTTGATGATCCCTCCGGAGACGAAGCATCCCGTGGACAGCCCGAGGGTCGGCGCACTGCTGGTGATCATCGGACCGATCCATCTGGGCATGTCAGATGACAGGTCCACCACGTACGCCGCGATGGTGCTGGACCCCAGACCGCTGGCGATGCCCTGGATCAGTCTCCCGATCATGAGCATCTCCGGGTTGGAGAGATACGCGAACGTGATGCATCCGCAGATCGACACCAGGAGGATCATCACCGTGGCGGGACGCCTCCCCAGATGATCGGATATGCGGGGGAGGAACATGAGCGGGATGACCGTCCCGAGGAGATAGTACATGGATACCATCGAGAGGTCCCCGTGCGACAGCCCGAGCTGCTCCTGGTAAACTGAATACAAAGGTATGGGGGACCCGGATGCGAAGTAGAGCACGATGAGTGCCCCCGCCGCACCGACGAATCCGATGGCGTTTCTCGCGTTCATCTCAACCACCCCGGTCGGACGTGGTCTCGCGATCAGCCTGGCCGTCGGTCACTCGGAGATTGAAGTTGGATTTAAGTGGTATCGTCCTACCATGAAGAGAAGATATCCCGCCCGAAGGCGGGTAAGTGGGTTCGATCAGCCCAGGAGCTTCCTTATGGCGGCGGTCAGCAGCTCGTTGGCCTGCTTTCCGTCGACCTTTCCCCTGAGGGCGCCCATGACGGGCCCCATGAGCGGTCCGATGGCTCCCATGCCCTTGGACCTGACGAAATCGGCGCGCTCGTTGACGATCTGCTCTATGACCTTCGCGGCCTCGTCGGAGTCCATCGCCTCCAGACCGAGCTTGCCGATGGCGTCCTCCGCGGACGTGCCGACGGCCATCTCCCTGAGCAGCGCCGGAAGGGCCTCCTTGGCGAAGCGTCCCTCCTTCAACATGGCGAACACGCCGAGGATCGCCTCGTCCGTGAACACGCCGACATCTATCCCGTCGTGCTCCAGCTCGCCGTAGGTGTTCAGGAACATCGTGGCGGCGACTGGCGCCATGGCCCTGTCCGCGGCTATCTTCTCGAAGAGCTCGTCGTTGCTCTGCCTGACGATCTGCTTGGCCTGCTGGGCGTTGATGCCGTAGTCGTTGACGAGCCTGGCCTCGATCTGCTCGGGGAACTCGGGCATGTTGTCCCTGACATCCTGCAGTCTCTCGGCGGTGATGAGCGTTGGGGGCACATCCGTCTCGGGATACATCCTCGCGGCCCCGGGGAGCGGCCTGGAGTACTTCGTGGTGCCGTCCGGCAGCGGATCCCTGGTCTCCTCGGGAACGCCCACGAGGGCCTCGTTGGCCCTCACTACGGCCGCCTCGAGGGCGTCCGTGGCCTTCTTCTCCCTGGCTGCGCAGATGACGAAGGCGTCGTGTTCGCCGGTCATGCCGAGGAACTCCCTGAGCCTGTCCACATAGGACTGCTCTATGCCGTAGTTGGGGAGCTCGTCGGAGTGGAAGATTCCCTTCACGCCCTTGGTGCGTGCGCGCTGGGCCATCTCGGAGCCCAGCCTGAGGGTCTTGTTGTCACCGTTCATCACCCCGGCGAAGCCCGGGAGACGGACGGCGATGACCTTCCCCTTGTCGTCCAGTGCGCCCTTTATGACCTTGGACTCGCAGTCGGCGAAGATGTCCGTCACATCCACGGGCTCGAACGCGGCGGGCGGGACGCCCCTGTCGTTGAGTATGCCCTTGATTCTGATGAGCATCTTCTGCCTGTTTACCTCGTTCCTGACGTAGTCGGGAATCATCTTCAGCTCCCCGACTCCCTTGAGCTCGATGCGTGCGCCTCCGGGGATGGAGATGTTGAGGTCCTGGCGGATGGTCCCGATACCTCTCTTCACCCTCCTGGTCGCCCTGAGCAGGGTACCGAGCCTGTACGCGACCTCCATGACCTCCTCGGGCGTGCGCATGTCAGGTCCTGTGGCGACCTCGATGAGCGGGATCCCCAGACGGTCGAGCCTGTAGAGGACCTCGTCGTTCTTGGTCGTCTCGACCTTCCTGGCGGCATCCTCCTCGAGGCACACGGAGAGGATGGAGATCTTCCTGTCGCCGACGTCCACGGACCCGTCCGTGGCGATGAGGGCCGTCCTCTGGAAGCCAGAGGTGTTGGATCCGTCGACGACGATCTTCCTCATGAAATGGATCTCGTCGATGATGTTCGCGCCGAGCATCTCGGAGAACGTCAGCGCGATCTCCATCGCGTCGGGGTTCACGTCGTGGGGAGGCTCCTCGTCGAGCTCCACCAGGCACGTGGTGCCTCTGCAGCACTGGTACCTGTAGCCCGAGTGCCTCTGGAACTGCGCCAGCGCGGCCCTGTCGACCTCGCCCATCTCGCTGGTCGTGGGTCTGAGCCTCCTGAAGTAGGCGCCCTCGCCGTCGTCACAGAGATGGCTGTCGCACGAGCAGAACAGCTTCTTGGTGTCGAGCTGCTGGTGGATCTCGATACCGCACATCATCTCGTAGTCTTCACTCATCGATGGTCCTCCTGTCTGAAAGCTCGTTGGCGAGCGGGGCGCGCATGGCGGCCTTCGCCTCCTCGACGGACGCAGAGTTCGCCAGGACCCACATCAGCTTGACGTAGGCTGTCTCCGGCAGCATGTCGAAGACCGTGATGACACCGGCGTTCAGCATGTCCCTGCCGGTGTTGTACACGTTGAGGTTCGTCCTGCCGTTGAGGCACTGGCTGGTCATGACCACGACGGTGCCGTTGTCACAGGCCCTCTTGATGAGCGGGATCATGTTCTCGTTGACATGTCCCAGTCCGGAACCGGCGATGACGACGCCCTTGGACCTCATGAATATGTCCTCGAAAAGCGCGGGGTCCATGCCTGGGTAGTACTGGAGCAGGACGCAGGCCCTCTCCATGGCGGTGTTGGCCACGGCCTTTTCCGATGTGGCGGCCGGCAGTTCCGCGTTGAACGTTATCCTGCCGTCCTTGTCCAGATGAGCGACCGGCAGGGCGTTTATGCTGTGGAAGGCGTCCCTGCGGGAGGTGTGCATCTTCCTGACACGGGTCCCGAAGTGGACCGCGAACGAGTCGTCCCCGGGCGTGTCATGCATGATGACGTAGACCCCGGCCTTGCCGGACCTGCAGAACCTGGCACATGCCATCAGGTTGCTGCTGGCATCGGAGGACGGACGGTCGGAGGACCTCTGGGCCCCGACCAGGACAACGGGCTTGGGGACGTCCCCCAGCATGAATGACAGCGCGGCTGCGGTGTATCCCATGGTGTCGGTCCCATGGGGGATGATGATCCCGTCGGCCCCTTCGTTGATCTGTCTGGCGACCTCGTCGGCCAGGGCCTGCCAGTGCTCCACGTTCATGTTCTCGGAGAAAATGGAGAACAGGACCGTGGCGTCTATGTTGGCGATCTCCCTGATCTCTGGCACAGCGTTGACCATGTCGGAGGTGGAGAGCGCGGGGTGGACCGCCCCCGTCCTGTAGTCGACGTAGGATGCTATTGTCCCGCCGGTTCCGATGAGGACCAGCTTGGGGAGGCCCTTCCTGAACTCCACCTCGGACTCGGGTTTGACCCTCTCCACGGGGGCCTCGACCACCGAGATCTCCGTGGCGTCGGTGATTCTGACACCGACGTTGTACCCGGACTTCATCTTCAGAATGAGGATGTCCGGGGCGCTGAACTCGTGATGGGGCATGAGTGTCCCGACATATGTCCTGCCGTCCCTGACGACGGACAGCTTGGTTCCCTCGACCGCGCCGAGGGACTCCAATGTCTTGGAAAGTGATTCGGAGTACATGCTGTTCGATTGAAGGTATCTCCTTATCGTTTAGATTGGTTGCGCTCGCGCGCAGATAAGCCATCAAATCTAGAGTTTTCTTTGAATGAATCTGCACCAGATCTGTAGTGTCCTAGGATTGGTTCTCACCACATCTATAGTATGGTGATCACGCCTTCATTCCCGTCAGTGGTTCGAACCTCACCATCTCGTACCCGACCCTGCGGTTCAGGTCCCCGATCTCCTGCCGGCACTCGCCGAGCTCGGAGCGCATCGCCTCGGTGAGCATGCCGAAGTACCTGGCATAGAACACGGAGACCGTGTCGGAATAGGCTGTGAGGAGGGACTCCAGGTCCGTTCCCCTGAGGTACACCTTCTGACTGGTGCTCCATATGCCGTCCCCGCAGCATCTCCGGGTGAACAGCACCCTGCCGTCCCTGACGTCGATCTCCAGAGGGAGCATGTCCACGTGCACGACGTAGTTCCTGAGGTTCACGATCAACGAGGCTTCGAACCCGAGCCCGTCATGCTTGAGGGCCCTGAACTCGCGGTCGATCCCGTACCTCTTGGCGCAGACGGCGGCGTAGTTCTTGCACGAGTACATCCTGGAGAGGAAGTCGGCGAGAAGCTGGCAGATGCCCATGGTATGGGACTCGATGGTCTCGTACCGGCTCCAGTGGTCGGGCCCCATGCGCCTCGTTCCGCGGACGGCGTCGAGGAGTTCGTCGAGCTTCGTGTCCATCATGTCGTAGCAGATCGACATGCGTCTCAGTTCGGTGTATGTCTTGAAAACGGGGGAATCCTGTAGGCGCCTGAGCTCCCTGCGGGGGTCCGAGGACATGAGTATGTAATCGGTCGCGGATTTCTTAACCGACACCGAAGTAGAATACCGAATCTACATACGGGACGCATCGCACAAGGACCGAGCGTCCGTCCATCTCCGTTTATAACAACATCCCGTTGCGAGTCCCATGGATTATGACATTGTAGCGAAAGCGGCCATCGTGATCTCGATGGTCGCCGTCATCGTGGCCGCCGCCGCGATAATCATGGTGGCGACCGGGGACGATTCCGACGACAGATACAGGATCTACATCGGTATGGACGCGGACGCCACACAGAGCCAGATGGATGAGCTCGAGTCCTACATGAAGGACACGATCACCAGCGAGTACGGCACAGGATACACCATGTACTGGGCGGACGGGGCCTATGTGGACGACAACGGCGACACTGTTCAGAACCGCACCCTCGTGGTCATACTCCTCGATGTGAGCTCCGGGGACGCGGATGCTATCGCCGACGCGGCCCTCGACCAGGACGGTGTATCGTCGGTTGCCAAGGAGGCCTACCACTCCTTCTTCGACATCAGCACGAACTGAATCCGAGGGGCTTCCGCCCTTCTTTTTTATTATATTAAAGAACACGGCGTAGCACGAACAAGCTAAATAGTATGCACAGGCTTCCGCCTCCCATGCACATAGTACAGCCCGGCATGGAAATCGACGTTCTCAAGGAGAACAACAAGATCGCCCATGAGAACTACCGCCTCATGAGGAGCAAGGGAATCAAATCCGTCGACTTCATGGGATCCATCGGAGCAGGGAAGACCGCCCTCATCATCAAGCTCGCCGAGAAGCTCAGGGCCAAGGGCGTCCGCGTCTGCGCGATCGCGGGTGACGTCACCGGCGTGGACGACTACACCAGGTTCGAGAAGTCCGGACTGAACGCGGTCAACTGCAACACCGGACACGAGTGCCACCTGGACGCCAACCTCGTCAAGAAGACCCTCGCGGACATCAACCTGGACGACTACGACGTCATCTTCATCGAGAACGTCGGGAACCTGGTCTGCCCCGCCGACTTCCCCCTGGGCACCGACTACAGGGTCGTCGTCATCTCCACCACCGAGGGAGACGACATGGTGAGAAAGCACCATGACATCTTCATCCACTCGGATATCGCCGTTCTCAACAAGATCGACATCGCCGACGCCGTGGATGTGGACCCCGAGGTCATAGCCAGGGACTACAACAAGCTCATGGGCGGCACAAAGAACATCTACAAATGCAGCGTTAAGAAGGACCAGGGGCTCGACGAGATCCTCGCGGCCCTGAAGCTCTGAGGTGTGTATAACATGAAGGTCCTCGCCGTCGGCGGAGGGGGCAGAGAGCATGCGGCCGTAGAGGCCCTGTTCCGCTCCGGCTCCGAGATTTACGCTGTGATGAAGAACGCCAACCCGGGCATCATCGCCAGGTCGAAGGAGCATCTGCTGTGCGACGAGAAGGACATCGAGAGGGTCTGCGCATTCGCCAGGGAGAAGGGGGTCGAGCTCGCGTTCATCGGCCCCGAGGCACCTCTCGAGAAGGGGATCGTGGACGCCCTCGAGGCGGCTGGCATCCCCTGCGCCGCGCCAACCAAGGCGGCCGCCAGGATCGAGACCTCGAAGACTTTCATGAGGGAGCTCGTGGCGAAGCACGGCATCGCAGGCAACCTGGGATTCGCCCACTTCGACAACGCCCGTGATGCGGAGGAGTACCTGAAGGGCATCGACCACGAGATCGTGGTCAAACCCGTCGGACTCACGGGCGGGAAGGGCGTCAAGGTCCAGGGTGAGCACCTCCACTCCTTCGAGGAGACCATGGACTACGTCAACGAGATCTTCGACGAGAACATCGGCGGCGCGGGAGTCATCCTGGAGGAGAAGGCTGTCGGAGAGGAGTTCACCCAGATGGTGTTCGTCGACGGGAAGCGCATCGTGCCCCTCCCGCTGGTCCAGGACCACAAGCGCGCCTACGAAGGGGATGTCGGACCCAACACCGGGGGCATGGGCTCATACACCGACTCCGATCATCTTCTGCCGTTCATCACACAGGAGGAGAGGGAACAGTCCCTCGCAATCCTGCAGTCGATCGTCGACGCCATGGCCGAGGAGGGCTGCCCCTACAGGGGGACCATGTACGGCCAGTTCATGCTGACCGTGAAGGGCCCCAAGATCATCGAGATCAACGCCAGATTCGGTGACCCGGAAGCCATGAACGTCCTCTCCCTCATCGGGGACGACTTCGAGGACGTCTGCTACCGCATGGCCACCGGCACACTGGACAGGGACGTGGAGTTCTCCAAGAAGGCGACCGTCTGCAAGTACGTCGTACCCAGGGGCTACGGCGTGAAGTCCGAAGCAGGGCACGAGATCTCCGTCGACGAGGAGGGCGTCAGGAACGCCGGAGCCGTCGTCTACTACGCCAACGTCGACATGAAGGACGGGAAGCTCGTCACTGGAACGTCCAGGTCCCTGGGCGTCGTCGGTATCGCCGACACCCTCGAGGAGGCCGAGTCCAACTGCGAGGCTGCACTCAAGTTCGTGAAATGCGATGCCATGGCCGTCCGCCACGACATCGGCACCCGTGCGCTCGTACAGCGCAGGGTCGACCACATGAGGGAACTCCGTTCCGCATGAAGAGAATCGCTGTGCGGTTCGCCTACCTGGGCGATGGATTCTCCGGCTCGCAGATACAGCCGGAGGTCCGTACGGTGGAGGGGGAGATGAGAGCGGCCCTCCACAAGGTCTGCGGCATGGACGACGACCGTCTGGACCTCCGCATAGCCAGTCGCACGGACAGAGGCGTCAACGCCCTTGGCAACGTCGCTGTGTTCAACACAGGCATCGAGGACCCGGACACCCTGCTCAGAGCACTCAACGCCGTCTCTGACGGCATCTTCTACACCGCCTATGCCTAGGTGGACGGGGACTTCAACCCCCGTCACGCCTCGGCCCGGTCGTACAGGTACGTGATCCCGTCCGAAGGACTGGACATCGACCTCGCGCGTGAATGCGCGAAGCTTTTCATCGGCGAGCACGACTTCGTCCGGTTCTGTCGTCCGGACGGGAAGCCGACGGTCGCGACAGTGGACTCCATAGACGTCTCCGCAGAAGGGGAGACGATCGTCCTGACGTACCGCGCCAGGTTCTTCCTCTGGAACATGGTCCGTAGGACCGCGGCCGCGATAATCTCAGTGGCTTCCGGCCGCAGCAGTCTGGACGATGTCAGGTCGGCCCTTGAAGGAGAGGACATCAACTTCGGTGTCGCCAGAGCGGATGCGCTCACCCTCACGTCGGTGGAGTATGAGGGGCTGGACTTCACCCCCTCGTCAAGCAGCGTCCTCTCGGAGAGGGTTGACGAGTGCACGTTCTCCGCTGATCTCCGCAGAGGATTCTACACCGCCCTCCAGGATTAAGAGAGCCGAGACGATTACCCTCGTCATGCAGGGGTTTTCCGAGAGCATCCGCTCAGCGGCCGAGGAACTGGAAGGGATTGAGAACGAGAGGGAGACCGCCATCGCGGGCTCCCGCAGGGTCATAAGACTGAGCAAGAGGACGATCCATGCGATACACGTCGGGGAGGACTTCTCCGGACCTGCGTCGGAGATGAGGGAGGCGGTCACAGACCTCCTCCCTGCAGGATCCCGTCGGGTCGACTTCGGTCCCGTCCAGGACGCGCTCATGGAGTACTCCGAGGCGGCCATCCTGGCATCCATCGTCGCCGAGGGGCGCGTACCCTCCTTCTCCGAAATCGGGGTTCCCGCGGGACCATGGGTCCTGGGACTGGCAGATTCCGTCGGTGAGCTCAGGAGGATCGTCACGACCCGCCTGATGGACGGAGACATGGATGGCGCGAGGCGCTTCTTCGGAATCATGGAGGAGATCAGCGGGGAGATCATGATGCTCGACGTTCCCGACGCCGTCGCTCCCGTCAGAAGGAAGCAGGACATCGTCCGCGGGATCATGGACCGCACGAGGTCGGACATGACCACGGCGTCGATGATGAGAATCTGAGGAAAAACGGTTTAAGGTTGGGAGGGCGGGAGCCCTCCCGTTTATCTTATGGTTTTCAGCGCCTGGACTTCGGCTTTCCGTAGTTCTTCACAGGCTTGCGGTAGACCCACACCATGACTATGATCAGCAGGATGATGACGATCACGAGGAGCGCGATCATCCAGGTGTAATCGTTGTCACCGATGTAGAACGTGTGCCTCTCGCCGAGACCCTCGATGTCCACCATGTTTCCTCCGTCGGCGGGGAGCACGTAGAACTCGTACTGCCCGTTTCCGGAGTCGGTGATCCACTCGTAGGTGACGGTGGTGGTACCGGCCTCGTCGAGGTCAACTGTGGTGTAGCTGTCCTCGATCCTCTCGTCGTTGACGTAGAAGTAGACGCCGTATCCGTTCAGGTCCGTGTTGGTGTTGTTGGTGAGCGTCACGGAGAGCGTGATGGGCTCGACCACACGGATGGGGAACTCCTCAGTCCTGTTGAGCGTCTCCTCGTTGGTGACCTCGTCGCCGTTCTCGTCGACTGTGGTGTAGGAGACGTCGATGGTGTACTCCACGACCAGGGTGCAGCGGCCCGCAGTGTCGGGGGCGGAGACCGTGAGGGTCTGCGCCACACCGTTGTCGAGGTCGCCGGAGCTGGGGCTCACACCGTTGCTGACGGTGTCTCCCGAGGAGTCGGTGAGCTTGGCATCGTAGGAGATGGACATGTTGAAGTCCTGGTACTCGGTGCTGTCGTAGTCGTTGTTGGTGTAGATGATCTGGAAGTCGGCGTCGTCGCCGACCCCGATCACACTGGAGTCGCCGCTGATGTCGGCGTAGTCTGCGTCCACCCCCTGGACGGGGACGAGGCAGAGGGCCAGCATCGCCAGGACGGCTATGGCTGCTGTCACTGCTTTCATCTGCGTGAGAACACCCCCCTCTTGCTGGCGAACCAGAAGGTCGCCACGAGCATCAGGATGATGACCGCGATGAGGAACCAGATTCCGCCGGGGATTCCGGACCTCTCGTTGAAGACGTTGCTTCCGCTGACGGTCATGTCGTCTGTGGTGACCTGCACGTTCTCTGCGCTGAGGCTGAGGCTCTGGCTGTGTCCTCCGACGGTGACGTTGGCCGTTATGTCGGGGACGGTGGTGTCGGAGCCGGGCTCGAGGAGCATCAGCTTGACGTACAGGACGGTTGTCTGGAGTCCGTACGCATCGAAGGCCTGTCCGGGCTCGGCGATGACCGTTCCGTCGGCGCTGACGATGGTTGCGACCCATCCGGCGGGGACGTTGGGGACGTCGATGACGACCTCGTGCGTGTACACGTTGTTGTTGACGATGGTGACCGCGTACATGTACTGGTAGGCGGAGACCCTGTCGTTGGCAGCCCTGCTGTCATCGTCCGTGGCCTTGAAGATCTCGACGTCGTAGGCGCCGGAGGTGTCTCCTCCAACGGTGACGTCCAGAGTCTGGCTGTCGGATCCGTTGATGTCCTGGACGGTGACGGACATTCCGTCGGAGCCGGGTGCGACACGGCTGGCGTCGTAGGTTCCGGTGACGGTGATGAACGCGTCGGTCGTGTTGGCCGGGACGTTCAGGGTGAACGTGCGGTCGAGGGACAGCTCCGAGCCTCCGATGATGAGGAAGGTGAGGTCCCTGTCGGTGTTGTTGGTGATGAACACGTCGATGCTGACGGTGCCGTTGTTGAAGACCGCTCCTCCGATCCTGGACGTGAAGTCAGGCTCTTCGGCCTCCTCATCGACGGGTGCGTCGGTGCTGAGCACGGAGATGTTGCGGACATCCGCGGTCACGTTTCCATCCTCGTCCTCGTTCAGGGCGAGTCCGGTGAACTCTCCGGTGGCGGAGTAGTAGTGATCCTCGGAGTCGATGGTCGTGTTGACGTCGACGGACACCTCGACCGACGACACGTCGGAGGGGAGCGTGATTGTGTACGCCCCGTTGGTGACGTCGAAGTCGTGCTTGACGGTCATTCCCCTGTACTCGTAGGAGACGGTGATGGTTCCGTCCGCGACGACGCCCACGTTTCCGGTGACCTGCATCTGGTGCTGGGACGCGGTCATGTCGATGGTGTAGGATCCCTCAGTGACGTCGGTCAGGTCGAGGTATCCGTAGGCGATGTTGCTGTGTCCGTCCTCGGCGGTGTTGGTGGATGTGAGGTAGTACTCGTATCCGACCTCCATGTAGTATCCGCCGTCGTACCTGTGGTAGCTTCCGTCCTCGGTGCTGATGGACACCATGTCGCTCTCGGCGTTGGTGACCTTCACGTCGACGACTGTCTGGACGCCGTCGAGTCCGTAGAACTCGGTGGTTCCGGGGTAGAGGTAGAGGGTGCCGTCGAAGTAGTGTCCGGTGGACCCGTCGATGGTGACCGTGTAGGATCCGGGGCGGAGCTCGTATGTCTCTCCGGCGGTCAGCGTCTGCTCGCTTCCCTCGTCGTCCTCGTGGTGGAGGATCTCCATGTCGTAGGGGGCGGTGATGCTGATGGTCTTGACGTAGTTCTCCTGGTCCTCATCCTCGGCATCGTAGGTGTGGATCGTCAGCGTGTTGGTGTTGTTGCTGGTTCCGGCCGTAACGTCCCTGGTCAGTGCGGTGCAGTGGAAGCTGTCGTTGTCCAGGGTTCCCTCGGCGTTGTTGAGGGAGATGGTGGAGTCCACATCGTCCGGGATGTAGAAGTTGACGACACCGCTGGTGTTGGTCATGCTGTACAGGGTGTAGTTCTGCTCGTTGTAGGTGAACTCGATGACACCCAGCACGAAGGGCAGGTTGGCGTCCGATCCGGACATTCCGCGGTCGTACTTCAGGGTGTATCCGATCCTCCTTCCGTCGACGAGGCTGATGTCGCCGAGGTCGCTGCTGGTGCTGCTGGCGGTGCCGAAGTAGACCATGTTGCTGCCGTTGTTGGCTGCGATGGTGTAGCTGCCCTCGGGCAGGAGAGCGGAGAACCTTCCCTCGGAATCTGTGGCGATGGTGAAGTACTCGTTGTTGGAGTTGATGAACTGCACGGTTCCCTCCTCGCCGTTGTCCCCGTCCTTGAGCTGTCCGGAAAAGGTCTGTGCGTTGCTGGCCTGGAGGCTGACGCTGTCGCCGCCGGTGTAGGAGGCGTGGTAGACCTGCCCGTCGGAGATTCCGTAGACGGTGTAGAGCATGCTGTCGGTGGCCAGTCCGACGGGGACGTCGAACATGACCTGTCCGTCGAGCTCGTAGGAGACTGTGCTGAACGTTCCCGCGGAGATCGAGAGGACGGTGTCGGGGGCGTTGGAAACGGTGACGGTCTGGGCGTCGTAGACGTTCGAGATCGTGGCCGTCCTGTTGCTGCTGGAGATGTTGACGTCGTTGGTGTAGGTTGCGGAGTATCCCTGTCCCATGGAGAGGTTGTAGTATCCGGCGACAGCGGTGATGACCGCCTGTCCGTCCTTGACCTCGGCGGAGAACTGGGCGTTGTTGTCCTGGTTGGTGGCGATCACGAGCGCTCCATCGGGGACGGGGTTTCCGTAGACGTCCTCGACGGTGACGGTGATCGTCTTCGTGGTCGGGGTGACCTGGAATCCGACGTTGGATCCGGGGGCGATGGTGACTGTGCCTGTTCCGATGGAGTCTCCGGACTCGTCGTAGAGGGTGTAGGAGTAGGTTCCAGGCAGGATGGAGTCGATGGTGATCTGTCCGTCCTTGATGTTGACATCCACGTTTCCGGCGTCTCCCTCGAGTTTGAGGAGCATGTCCTCCGCGTCGTAGACGTTGTCCTCGACCATGACGGCCCCGTCCACGCTGGTGGCGGGGATCTCGTACGTCGACATCAGGGTGTTGTTCGTGTATGTCTGGAGGACGACGTCGCCGATGCTGATGGTGAGCAGATAGTCTCCGGAGGGGACCATGGCCTGGTATGCGCCGTCGATGGTCTTGGTCTCGGAGAACAGGACGTACTGTCCGAAGGTCTCGCTGTACTGGTAGACGGAGACTGTGGCTCCGGAGACGGCCTCGCCCTGGTAGGTGACCTGTCCCTCGTAGATTCCCGCGTCTGCGGGTGTGCCTGTGTACTCCAGCATGACGATGGAGGACAGGTAGTTGATGGCTCCGCCCTCGGCGGCCTGCTTGGTCATCGCCTCGTAGGCATCCATGTAGACCCATCCGTCGTCGGTGACGGTGGCGTCGGAGTCGGGGTTGTACATGAGCTGCCAGTAGACGACCTCGAACCCGGCCAGTCCGTATCCGGGGATGGCCTTGGCGGAACCCTCGGATCCGTCGCTGGATGAAAGCGCGACCAGGTAGTTGTAGGAGGCGTTGGTGCCCGTGAACCCTGCGTCGGCCGCGGAGGGCCCGATCATGGCCTTCCAGAGGAAGGTGTCGTAGATGGCGTCGGTGTAGACGGTGTATCCGTAGTACGTGTTGTAGGAGTAGAACTCGGTGGCTGCTCCGTATCCGTCGACGGCGTAGTCGCCGAAGTACGCGATGGTGGAGAAGCTGCTTCCGTCGCCGTACTGCAGGGGCAGCATGCTGGCGTCGGCCATGACGTATCCGATCTTCTCTCCGGAGACGCTGCACACGGCATCGTAGACCTGCATGATCTCGACGTCGTTCATCGAGGAGGTGATGTTGTTGATGCCCGCCAGGTAGACGGCGTTCTCGTCGGTGATGTCCGACCTGATGTTGCCGTAGGTATCGGGGTTGGCGTTGATCTCGGCGACCGCCACGGAGGGGTCGTCGATGTAGGACTTGATGTCGGCGTAGACATCGGCGTTGTCTCCGAAGCAGGAGGCGAAGTCGTCTACGTTGTTGGACATCATGATGCGGAGGATCATCGCCGCGACTGTACCGCCGGTTCCATCGGACAGGTACATGTGGGACACTGCGGAGGATCCTCCACCGAGGATGTCGGTGACGGTGTCGAAACCGCCCTGGGAGACGGCGTCGTAGGAGTAGTCGATCCATGTGGCGAGGGCGCCGTCCTTGTCCTGGTCGGCGTACTGGTCCCAGAGGTCCCCGATGGGATAGGAGTCTCCGGTCTTGATCGTGTACTGTGTGTTCCCGGAGAAGTAGTAGTCGGAATCGGAGTTGTTCGAGATACCGGCGTCCACTGCGAACGAGACGTTCGGGACGACGATCAGGAGCGCCACGATGACGACGGATGCGAAGGGGAAGGGCTTGATCATCTTCCTGAGGGCACCGGGGAATCCGGCGACCCTGATGGAGTGGGCCCACTCCCTGAGGTTGGCGGCCTCCAGCACGCGGACGATGACGACGGCGGATCCGACTGCGAAGACGGAGCCGACGACTGCGGCGTTGGCGTAGGAGGTCCATACTGCGAAGAACATCACGAACATCCAGACGGTGATGAACAGCCTGGTGGCGGAGTGGTCCCTCCTCAGGTAAACGTATGTGCTGTAGATGGCGTAGCATATGGGCAGCCACATCGTCAGCCAGCCGTAGTAGGCGGAGACGTTGGACATGGACACGTATGTGCTTGCGAGCTCGTCCATGATGGAGTTGGCGTACATGCTGTTGCCGTAGATGAGGGCCGTGAACAGGTCGGGCGCGGCGACTGCGAGCACCGCGGCGATGATCACGAACACGATGACGAGTGCGGGTACTGTGACGATCCAGGGTTTGGAGCGGATCCCCATGAACACGAGCGAGAGGACGACGGAGATGATCGCAATGAGGACGGGTCCGGAGTAGACGGCGTCCCAGAGTCCGGCGGGCATGTAGTATGCCGCGGGGATCAGTGTTCCGACGAGAATCGCGACGATGTAACCGATGAGGACGTTCTGGAAGTCCCTTCCCCTGAAGCGGTCGACGACGATCTGGATGACCATGGCGACGACCATCAGGATCACGAAGAAGCGGAATCCGTTCCAGGTGAGCGCGGACAGCGCCAGGAACACCCCGGCGAGGACGGCGTACATGAGGATGCCCTTCTTGGAGGGCTCCTCGGCATCGGCCGCCTTGACCATCCTGACCATGAACCATGTCGTGAAGGCCAGCAGGAAGGCTGCGAGTCCGTACTCGGTTCCGCTGGAGAAGACAGTGGTGCTGATGGGGAGGGCCAGGAACGCGAACACGAGGGCGGCGACGACGCCGACCCTCTTGTCGAACATCTCCCTGGCGACGAGGAACACGGGGATGCAGGTGAGCGCACCGATCACAGGGTTCAGGGCGGCGAGAGCCGCGGAAGCGGCCTCGGATGCACCCATCCCGGTGGCGGTGAGCACGGATGCGATTCCGGCTCCGAGGAAGTCCATCAGGGGCGGATAGACGTTGAGTCCTCCGACAGGGTAATTGACGGCAGAATCGGTCATCGAATAGCTGCCGTTCAGGATACTTTCAATCACATGCAGGTGATATTGCGCACTCGAACCGCCCGACAGCGCGAAACCGCCGTCGGCGGAGATACCATAAGCGAACACCGTGCGCAGCGCGAATGCCACGATCACGATGACGCAGAGCGAGAGCG
The DNA here is from genome assembly GCA_009911715.1 of Methanomassiliicoccaceae archaeon DOK. Lineage (NCBI taxonomy): Archaea > Methanobacteriati > Thermoplasmatota > Thermoplasmata > Methanomassiliicoccales > Methanomassiliicoccaceae > Methanomassiliicoccaceae archaeon DOK. The sequence goes on from CP047880.1 coordinate 1,810,756, forward strand.
CACACCAGTGGTTCTTTAACCACCCGTTACCGCTTTTTTCGCGGACGGCCCCCGTTTCTTCGGGGACGGTTGACTCTTTCCTAAATCTGCTCATTCTAAAAATCTCCATTTTAGAATGAGCGTGGATAATGGGAGCTTATATAAAAAGGACGCACACGCGTTACTTAATATTATAATAAGAGGGAGGGGAAGGGGTCGCACGGACCCCTGGGTTCACAGGACCGTGCGGATGTCCTCGGCGAACGCCTCTGCGGAGGCGCGCGGGTCCTCGGAGCCGTAAATGGCACGACCCACGATGACGTAGTCTGCACCGGCCGATATGGCGTCCGACGCCTTTCCGCCCTGGGCGCCCACACCGGGGGACAGGATCTTCAGGTCCCCGATGACCTCCCTTATTGCGGCGATCCTCTCGGGACGGGTGGCGGGAGCGATGAATCCAGAGACCCCGCACTCTACGCCGAGCCTCGCCATCTCCTCCGCGTGCAGGGCAGTGAACATCTTACCCCCGGGATGACTCATCTCGGTTACCGCGTAGATGTCCGCCCCTCCCGCGGCCTCGACGGCGGCCCTGAGAGAATCGTCGCCTGTGAATGCGTGGACGATAACGCCCGAGGCGCCCCTGGACACGGCGTTCTCCACGATGAGCCTGACCGTGTTGGGGATGTCAGCGACCTTGAAGTCGCAGACGACCTCCGAGAGCTCGGACAGCCTGGTGATCATCCCGGGGCCCTCGGACAGGACCAACGGCCAGTTGATCTTGATCGCATCTACGATTCCAGATACCGATTCGGCGACCTTCAGGGCCTTTGCCCCGTCGGTCTCGTCCAAAGCCAGGATGAGCCTGCTGTCCATCTTCATGTCTGCCGGACCTGCACCATCACTTATAAGGGTTCCAGACGATGGGGTCGCATGCTCAGGAAGATGGAGTGCGACTCGGCCTGCACCGGCAGGGTCGCGGAGGGTTGCAGACACTGCATTGACGGATCCAAGATGGTCCTGTTCGTCACAGGACTCTGCAAGTGGAACTGCTACTACTGCCCCGTCTCCCTGGAGAAGAAGGACAAGGACGTCATATACGCCAACGAGGGCAGGGTGTACACGGACGAGGAGATAGTCGCCGAGGCGGAGGCGATGGACGCCACCGGCACCGGCATAACCGGGGGCGACCCGCTCCTGGACATGGACCGCACCGTCCACATGATCCGCCTCCTGAAGGACAGGTTCGGCAAGGGTCACCACATCCACCTCTACACCGCCACCATCGACCCGGACAAGGCGCTGGCACTGCAGGATGCGGGACTGGATGAGATCCGCTTCCACCCGCCGGAATCCGTCTGGACGGACATGGGCCGGACCAGGCTGAAGGAGACCGTGGCGGCGCTGAGGATCGACGTCGGGATAGAAGTGCCAGCACTGCCCGGAAAGGAGAGGGAGCTGAACGCGCTGGTCACCTACGCGAAGGATGCCGGGGTCGACTTCGTCAACCTCAACGAGCTCGAGTTCTCGGAGAGCAACTGGGACATGATGGACACCCACGGGTACTCGGTGAGGGACGAGCTCTCCTCCGCCGTCGCCGGGTCCAGGGAGACCGCGATGGCCGTCCTGAAGGCCAACAGGAGGGCGAACGTCCACTTCTGCTCCTCCACGTTCAAGGACGGTGTCCAGCTCCGCAGAAGGCTCATACGCAGGGCCGAGCACACGGCCAAGCCCTACCAGCAGGTCACCGAGGACGGGACGATCGTCCGCGGATACCTCTATTCCGACGACCTGGCGGCCGCCGAGGATGCGCTCAGATCCTTCGGCGTCCCGGAGGACCTCTACGAGGTCCTCTCCAACAAGATCGAGGTCGCACCATGGGTGCTCGAGGACATAGCGCCATCCGTGAAGTACAGGTGCTTCCTGTCAGAGCAGTACCCGACCGCGGACGGACTCGAGGTCGAGAGGACGCCGCTCAACTGACGCGGCACGGAAATGCCGCATGTGCCAGATGCGGCGACAGAACATTTGAAGGGGCCCGATGGGCCCCTGGATTGTAACGGGTTTCCTAAGGGGTTTGTGCCCGACCGTACGAGAGGATCGTAGGGGGTCTCCGATCTCAGTCGACGCTGATGCTCTGGATCTCGTGGTGCCTGTTCACGATGTCCCTGGCAATGCGCAGGTTCTTACCGGCCTTGCCGATCGCACGGCCCTTGAGCTTGGGATCCACGGTGACCGTGGCGTGCGTGATGTTTCCGCGCTGCTCGATAACGACCTTCTGAGGATTATAGATGTGGAAGACGTTCTTCACGAACTGCTCGGGATCCTCGGAGTACTCCACGACCTGGATGTTCTTCCCGGTCTTCTCCTTGAGCTTGATTACATGCTCGCCCTTCTTCCCGACGGCGATGTTGCCCTGGCCCTTCTCGACGACGAACACGAGCTTGTCCTCGGTGTCCATGCAGTCGATGGCGTTCGCCCTGGTGATCTGCTCGAAGAGAGCGATGTACCTCAGGGTGTCCTCGGTAAGTACGATATCTGCGGACATGTTCCTCACAGCGTTAAGATGTTGGAGCTACCTTTGTCGATGATCACAAGGGCAGACACGGAGAAGGGTTTTCCGCACATCGCGCCGAGTTCCATGTTGTTTCCCTCGAACACGTGCACCTTCACGCCGATGTCCCCGCGCAGCTCTGCGCTGGGGCAGTTCCTGGAAATGACGACCATCTGCGCCTTTCCGTCCTTGACTGCCTTGGTTGTCTGGTCCACGCCGAACTCCACCTTTCCGGTGGTGATGGCGGATTTCAATGCCCTGCTGATGTCGATTTTCTCATCGCTCATTCTTCATCCCCCTTTTTCTTGGGTGTGTAAATCAGGTTTACGGCTCCGGTACCGAGTGTGACCGGCTGACCGACTATGATGTTCTCGGTGACTCCCTCGAGGTGGTCCACCTCGCCCACCATAGCTGCGTGCAGAAGGTGCGCGGCTGTGATCTCGAAAGCGGCCCTGGCGAGAACCGAGGACTTCTTTCCGGACACTCCGTGCCTTCCGATCGCCTTGACGTATCCGTCGTTGGTCATGAGGTCGGCGACAAGCATGATATGCCTGATGTCGACGTCCAGACCAGCCTCTCCGAGGGTTCCCATGGCCTCGTGGATGATGGAGTTTCTGGCCGCCTCGATTCCGAGGACGTCCGCGACCTCCAGGATGCTGTTCGTCATTACGTTGTCAGCATCCACTCCCTCGACCTTGAGCACCTCCTTGAGGTTGCTGCCCTCCGTGACGATCTTCCACGACCCCTCGGTCTTGGAGAGAACGGCACGGGTGATGTTGTCGATCCCTTTGATCTTCGCGCCCTTGATGGCGTCGAACATCGTCTGCAGCTTCTTGTAAGACGGCTCGTCGGAGTTGATGACCACATCGTATCCCTCTGTGGTGACCATCCCGCGGACCGCCTTGACCTTGTTCAGTCTGTCGACCAGTTCCTCTGTGGTGATTCCCCTGGCCTCCATCTTGCGTGCGTCGGGCTTGACTATCAGCCTCATGTTGGTGATGTCCGTCTCGACGCTCGCGATGTCAAGCAGCGTGGTCATCTCGATGTTGGACGCCACGTACTTGGCAATGTTCTCGTCCTCCGCCGCTGTGCCGGTGAGGGGAATGTTCATCGAAGGCGTGCTGGGCACGCGCCTCGCATCCACGATCTCGATCAGCCTGGGCAGACCCTGGGTAACGTTGATGTTCGCGACTCCCGCGTAGTGGAAGGTACGCATGTTCATCTGGGTACCGGGCTCTCCGATGGAGTGCGCCGCCATGACTCCCGCGGACTCGTTCTGGTCCATCAGGTGGGCGGTATACATCCTGTTGGCGGTGGTGATGAGCTTCTCGCAGATCTCGTCGCTCAGGTCGGCGTTCTCGATGCGCTTCGCGATGTCGACGATGATCTTCATGGGAAGGCGGACTTCCAGCCTCTCGGCGATCGCCTTGAGCCTGAGCTCGCCCTCGTTGTACTGGTAGAAGTTGGTGACCTCCTCCATGGGCTCCACGGGGACGACCTCCTCCACCTCTTTTTTGACCTTGGAGGATGACGCCGGCCTCTTGCCGATCTTGGCCAGGACGGACCTGGCCTCCTCCTCCATGAGTCCGAGCTCGACGAGTTCGGACTCCCCAGCGTTGCTGATGGCGCTGAGGGAGTTGTACTTCGTGAGCAGCAGCGCGGCGGTCTCCTCGCTGACGTCCCTGTTGATGAGGGCCTTCATGGTGTCCTTTCTTGCCATTATCACTCACCTCCGCCATCGAAGTCCATGTCGAGGTCGTCGTACTCCTCGCCCTCCTCGTCCTCGATGTACTCCATCTCGTCCTTCTCGAGCGAGCCGTAGTCGCCTCCGACGTCCTTGGTGTCGATGTGCAGGAGCTCGTCGGCCTGGTCACCCAGGACCTCGGCGAACAGGTCGTCGAGGTCGATCGCCTTACCCCTGACGGTCCTGGCGGGGTCGACCCCGTCCTCACCGTACTTGAACTGGACGACGGTTCCGATTGTGTTCCTGACGGTTCCGTCGGATGTCAGCTTCAGGTCCTCGAGGGCTGAGACGAGCCTCCTCTGCATGTAACCGGACCTGGAAGTCCTGACCGCGGTATCGACCAGTCCCTCTCTTCCTCCCATTGCGTGGAAGAAGAATTCGGTGGGCGACAGTCCGGACTTGTAGGAGTTGGAGCAGAATCCCCTGGCGTAGGCGCCCAGGTCCCCCTTCTCGAAGTGGGGCAGCGTCCTGTTCCAGTATCCTCTGGACAGCCTCTCTCCACGGACGGCCTGCTGACCGACGCAACCTGCCATCTGGGACAGGTTGAGCATGGATCCACGGGCACCGGCCTTGGCCATGATGACCGCGGGGTTGTTCATTCCCAGGTGCTTTCCGGCGATCTTACCGGCCTCGTCACGGGCGTTTCCGAGGACTCCCATGACGCTGACCTCCAGGGTCTCCCTGAGGGAGCGCCCGGGCATCTGCTCGAGTGTGCCGTCCTGGTACGACTCGACCAGCTCGGTCACCTTGTTGATGCACTCCTGGGTGTTGTTGTTGATCTGCAGGGCCGCCTCCTCGGGGATGTCCTCGTCACCGATTCCGGTGGAGAATCCGTGGTTCATCAGGGCACCCAGTGCGATCCTGGTGACCTGGTTGATGAACTTGGCGGCACGGTCGGAGCCGTAGTCCCTGGCGATCCTGTCGAGGATCTTACCCTTGCTGTTACCGATTCCCTTGACGTCGATGGTTCCGCAGAGCAGCTGACCGTCGCGGATCTTGACGTAGGCGTCGTACTCGCACTCCTCCTTCCTGCACTGCTTGCAGTTCTGGCAGATGTTTGCCTTGAAGGTCGTGCGGAAGTCGTCGGGCAGGACGATCGAGAAGAGCTGTTTGCCCGTCCAGTAGGGCTCGCCCTTCTCGTCGATGCAGGGCTCGGGCACCTCGATGTCCCCGAGCTTGAACAGGATGTTCATAGCCTGGAACCTGTCGAAGCGGGGGTTGTTGTGCGTGAGGAAGTACGCCCCGGTGATGTGGTCGTGGATGGCACCGATGATGGGTCCTCCGTACCTGGGGGACAGGATGTTCTCCTGCACCTGCATGAGGATCCTGGCCTCGGCACGTGCCTCGTCGGACTGCAGGACGTGCAGGTTCATCTCGTCACCGTCGAAGTCCGCGTTGTACGGGGGACAGTCGGTGAGGTTGAACCTGAAGGTGCGTCCCTCCATGATCCTGACGCGGTGCGCCATCATGGACATCCTGTGCAGCGAAGGCTGCCTGTTGAACAGGACGACGTCCCCGTCGACGAGCTGCCTCTCGACGGTGTAGTCTATGTCGATTCCCTCCGCCACGTCGGCGGCGTTCCTGTCGGTGACCCTGATCCTCCTGCCGTCGGAACGGATGACGTAGTTCACGCCGGGCAGGTAGGGCTTGTCGGGCGTGGGCGAGGGGCCGCGGGCCACCATCTCCCTGATCTTCTCGATGTTGTGCTCGTTGACGTGCACGGGGACGGTGAGCTCCCTGGCCGCGATGATGGGCACTCCGACCTCGTTGATGGACAACAGGGGGTCGGGCGAGATGACCGTACGGGCGGAGAAGTTCACACGCTTTCCGGACAGATTGGATCTGAAACGTCCCTCCTTACCCTTCAGCCTCTGGGCGAGGGTCTTGAGGGGGCGGCCGGACCTGTGCCTCGCGGGCGGGATTCCGGACGTCTGGTTGTCGAAGTACGTGGTGACGTGGTACTGGAGCAGTTCCCACAGGTCCTCGACAATCAGCTGGGGCGCTCCGGCGTCACGGTTCTCCCTGAGCCTCTGGTTGATCCTCAGGACGTCGACCAGCTTGTGGGTCAGGTCGTCCTCGGACCTGTCTCCGGAGTCGAGGGTGATGGAGGGCCTGACGGTCACGGGGGGCACGGCGAGGGCGGTGAGGACCATCCACTCGGGCCTGCATGTGGAGGGCTCGATACCCAGGGTGACGAGGTCCTCGTCGGGGATCCTCTCGAGCCTCTCGCGGACCTCCTTGGCGGTGAGCTTGTGGTTGTCCTCGATCTCGCGGAAGGTCGTGGGCTTGTCGAGCTTGATCTTGATCTGCTCGGCACCGCAGTAGGGGCAGATGCCCTTGCCGGATGCGTCCTTGGCGGTCTCCTTGGAGAAGTTCTTCACCTCGATGGTGCCTCCTCCGAGCTCCTCCATCCTCTCCATGCTCTCCCTGCGGGCCTGGATCTGGTCCTCGGAGAGCATCAGCCTGCCGCACTTGCAGCAGGTGGACTCCAGGAGCATCTTGATGTCCTTGATGAACCCGACGTGGATGACGGGCATGGCGAGGTCGATGTGTCCGAAGTGTCCGGGGCACTCGTCCACCTTGCATCCGCAGGTCTTGCAGCGCAGTCCGGGCTCGATGACTCCCATGTGGGGGTCCATGAGACCCATCTCGATGGGGTAACCCTCCTCATCGTACGTGTCCGCGGTGATGACCTTCGTCGCGGACATCTTCCTGATCTCCTCGGGGGAGACGCAGGAGAATTTGATCGATCCGATCCTCTTGGTGATACCGGGTGTTGTCATCTCAAGTCCTCCAGCTGAAGCCTCATGGCGACACCAAGCGACAGGAGCTCATCCATCAGCAGCTTGAACGCGTAGGATGTCTGGACCTTGTAGATGGTGGTGTTGTTCTTGCACACGGGGCAGTAGAGCGATCCGTGCCTGTCCATGATGGCGATGTGACCGCATTTGGGGTTTCCGCAGATCCACTGCTGGGTTCCGTCGGATTCGTCGAGCAGCCTGTCCTTGATGACCATGGCGGCGCCGTGACCGATCAGACAGTCCCTCTCCATCTCTCCGAACCTGAGACCTCCCTGCCTGGAACGTCCCTCGGTGGGCTGCCTGGTCAGGATCTGCACGGGTCCCCTGGACCTGACGTGCATCTTTCCGCTGACCATGTGGTGCAGCTTCTCGTAGAAGATGACACCGGTGTAGACGTCGGCCTGGATCATGCGTCCGGTCCTTCCGTCGTACATGACCTCCTTACCGGACCTGCAGAAGCCGTTCCTGACAAGGCCGTCGCGGATGGACTCCTCGTTCTCTCCGGAGAAGGCGGTTCCGTCGATGATGCGTCCCTCCATGGATCCGACCTTTCCGGCGATCATCTCGAGCACGTGCCCGATGGTCATACGGGAAGGGATTCCGTGGGGGTTGACGACGAGGTCGGGGGTGACTCCGTCGGCGGTGAAGGGCATGTCGCACTGGTCGACGAGCCTTCCGACGACTCCCTTCTGTCCGAACCTGGAGCAGAACTTGTCGCCCAGCTCGGGGATCCTCTCGTCCCTGACCTTGACACGGACGAGCCTGGAACCGTTCTCGGACTCGGTGATCATGACGGAATCGACGTATCCCTTCTCCCCGGGCCTGACGGTGACCGAAGTCTCCCTCCTCTTCTGGGGCGTGAGGAAGTCGGTCTCCTCCTCCAGGAACCTGGGCGGGGATGTCTTTCCGATGAGGACGTCGGATCCGTGGACCTCGCTCTCGGGGGAGATGAGTCCGTCCTCGCCGAGGGACGCGTACGCCAGGTCGGCGCGGGCGCCCATGATGTCGGGCGAGGGGATCTCGAAGTGGTCCTCCTGTCCTCCGGGGTAGCGGCGCTCCTCGGCGCGGTAGGACCTCATGAAGGTGGACCTTCCGAGTCCGCGCTGGACCGAGCTCTTGTTCATGACCAGAGCATCCTCGATGTTGTATCCGTGGTAGGAGAGGACCGCGATGCAGAAGTTCTGCCCTGCGGGCCTGTGGCTGTATCCCATGAACTGCATGGTCTGGGTCTGGACCATCGGGACCTGGGGGTACTGCATCAGGTGGCCCCTAGTGTCGGGCCTGATCCTGTAGTTGGCAGTGGGGATACCCAGTGCCTGCTTACCCATTCCGGCACCCATGGTGACACGGGGCGCAGAGTTGTGCTCAGGGTACGGGACGATACCGGACGCGACACCCAGGATGACCATGGGGTCGACCTCCATGTGGGTGTACTTGGGCTCGATCTTGCTGGGCACGGTGAAGTCCTCTCCGCACCACTTGCAGTGGAGCACGCAGTCCCCGTCCTTCCCGGGGTTCATCCAGTCGGCGTCCATGGGGGACAAGGCGTGGTTGCAGCAGGGGCACCTCTTGGGGGTGTCGTAGGCGTCCACGAGAACCAGGGCGTCCTCTTCCTCCTCTGCGTCGAGCCACTCGATGATGCCCTCGCGGAACAGGTCGTTCCATTTGACCTTGCCCTCGCGGATGCCCTCGATGTGCCTCCTCGTGATCATGAGCCTGCCGTTCTTGACGATGAGCAGGGGCCTTCTGAGACGTCCCTCGTCGCAGTTGATGATGACCTCTCCCATCTCCTCGTCGTGGCGGATGTTGATCTCGTTGGTGATGAGACCGCACCTCCTGCGCTCCCTGATCTCGTTGACCAGCTTGTCGGCGTCGGCGTGGACTCCCACGAGGTCCCCGTTCACGTAGACACGGGTTCCGCTGCCGGACTTGACGGACTCGATGTCGAGCTCCCTGAGCATCCATTTGACGTCGCTGTCGGGGAAGCCCTCGGACACGTCGATGATGAGCGCGGCGTTCTTCACCAGTCCGCAGTTCTGACCCTCGGGGGTCTCGGAGGGGCACAGCCTCCCCCACTGGGTGGGGTGCAGGTCACGTGCCTCGAAGTGGGGCTGGGACCTGGTCAGGGAAGAGGTGATCCTCCTCAGGTGGGACATAGCGGACAGGTTGGACGTCCTGTCGAGCAGCTGGGACACTCCCGCGCGTCCTCCGACCCAGTTTCCTGTGGCCAGGGCGTGGAGGAGCTTGTGTGTGAGCAGGTCGGGACGGATGGACGAGGCGATGTTCATCTCGCTCTTCTTCCTTCCCCAGTTCCTCTCCAGCTGGTACTTCAGGTCCTTCATGAGGCTGCTGAAGCTGGTCCTGAACAGGTCCTCCATGAGGTCTCCGGACAGCTTGAGCCTCTTGTTGGCGTAGTGGTCCTTGTCGTCCTCCTTCCTCTTGCCCAGGGACAGCTCCAGGACGGAACGCGCGATGCGTCCGAGGAAGATGGCCTTCTTCATGCGGTCCGCCTCGGTGTCTCCGAGGTGGGGCAGCAGGGACCTGTCGAGGATGCTCTCGACCTTCTTCGTCCTGTACTCCTTCGCCTGACCGGCGGCGAAGTTCCTCTCCAGGAACAGGATGGCATCCTCCTTTGTGTGGTAACCGTTGGGTGCGTAGGTCTTCTTGTCGAACGAGGACTCGATGTTGGCGTAGACGATGTTCGCCATGGCCTCGTCGGAGACGATGGTCTCGAAGATCTCCTCGTCGGACTCCATCCCCAGGGCCTTCATCAGGGCGATGAGCGGGATGGATCCGGAGGCGACGGGCACGGAGACCATGACCATGCCGTCCTTCTTCTTCTCTACGAGCGTGAGGGCGCGGTACCCGTCCTTCTGGGAGAACACCTTGGCGACCTCGACGGCGGCGCCGTACTTCTCGTTGTACTCGACCATGACCCTGTTGGGGGCCAGGTCCTCGAGTGTGATCAGGACCCTCTCGGTTCCTCCGATGATGAAGTATCCTCCGGGCTCCCTGGGGTCCTCCTTCTGCTTGACGAGCTCCTCGATGTACTCGGCGTCGGTGAGGGTGCGCTCGAGGTGCTTCTCGATGACCTCCCTGTTGAGGTTGCATCCCTTGGACCTGACCATCATGGGGAGGTCTCCGACGTGGACCCACTTGTCCCCCTCGGGCATCTCCTTCTCGACCCCGTCCTCGTAGACCTCGAACCTCACGTAGACCGGTGACATGTAGTTGAGGTTCCTGAGCCTGGCCTCCATGGGGGTGAGCTCGTGGCTGTATCCGTTGGCCTCCATGACCTTGGGCTCCTCGATGCGGATCGTGGGCTTGGCCTGGAGGTCGATGTTCCCGTCCTCGTCTCTCTTCCTGCCGATGTGGATCTCGATGTTCCTTCCGCCGGTCCTCTCCGGGTCCAGCTTGATGATGCCCCTCTCGGCGTCGTCCGTGGGGACCCTGATGTCGTCGACGATCCTCTGCATCCTGCTGTTGGGGTTGTCGGGTGTCGCGAGGAAGTCGTTGAAGGACGAGGTGTGGTGGTTGACGATGTCGCGCTCGGAGAAATACAGTTTGACTAGATCTCTCAATTGCTTACCCCCTAATTACGAGCCTGTACGCCACAAATTCCTCGGCGGTTTCGCTCTTCCTGACGATTTTCACCACACGGCCCTCGTCGATGGGTCCATGGATGCTCTCCAGAACTTTGATGCCCGGATCGCTTTTCCTTATCTTCGGGAGCTGGTCGGGGGTCATGCCCTTCCTCTGAAGGACCGCCTCCGCCTCCTCCTCGGACAAGAGGTGGTGCTCAGGCACGAGGACGTGCTTGAGTACGTTGAATGAGATGTTTTCTGCTGCCAAGTGATTCACCTACTTTTGCCCAGCCCGGTCAGCTGGAAATCAGTTTCCGAGAAATGCCCTGCATGCCTTCCTCATACTTGATCTGCCGTTCGATCGCTCATGAAGTCCATGGCGGGCCTGAAGGGATTCGAACCCTTGACCACCTGATTAAAAGTCAGATGCTCTACCTAGCTGAGCTACAGGCCCATGGATAGCTTTTAAGCTGTAATTGTGGTGGAAACCATCCTCATATATAATAGATTCTCTACCGTTATTACGTACGCGACCAACATCAATCAATTGTATATAGTCGGACGCCCCGCACGGATGCCGCCGTTGACGCGGTACATCAAACAACCCATAAATATTACCAAACGCTAGTCAAGGTACCAAAGCGTGAGCATATGAAGATTGCAGAGGTCAGCGAGAAGTACGGAATACCCCAGGACACACTCCGCTACTACGAGCGCGAGGGCGTCATCCCCGAGATCAAGAGGGGCAACGGCAACATCCGTGACTACACCGAGGACGACTGCAAGGAGATCGCCTTCGCCCAGTGCCTCAAATCGGCCGGCTTCACGGTCGAGGAGATCGTCGAGTACAGGAACCTCAGCAAGAGGGGCGACGAGACCATCCCCGACAGGCTCGCGCTTATGCAGCGCAAGAGAGAGGACCTGCTGCAGCAGAGGGAGGCCCTCGACAAGGCGCTCAAGCTTCTGGACCACAAGGTGTTCTGTTACGAGAGGGCCGTCGAGACCGGCGTCCTCAGCTGGGAAGACCCCAACTTCAAGCTCTGATTCCGCTTCGGCTCTTGCCTCCGGACCTCTTCCTGGCGAAGACCAGGTACCCGGTGTGGCCCAGCGTGTCGAACGACGGCCTCACGCCCCCGGGATGGACCTCGAGATAGCGCTGGATGTTCTCCAGGGCATGCACGTCCGAGTACCCCGACTCCCTGAGCGCGACGACGATCGACTCGACCTGGTTCATGTTGGGCACGTACGCGCAGAGCCTTCCGCCCGGACGGAGATTGGCATCGAGATTCGGCAGGGCGAGCCACGGGTCCGGCATGTCCATCGTGAGCACGTCCGCCTGCCAGTCCACACCGGCATCCATCTCCCTGGCGTCGCCTATGGCGTACGACCAGTACCTGTCGAGACCGACCCTCGCCACGTTCCTACCGGCGCGGTGGGCGTTCTCCTCCTTGAGCTCCAGGGTGTGGACGCGGCCCTCCGGGGCGACGGCGTGGAGCAGGGCCGTGGTGAGACCGCCGGACCCGGCGCCGACCTCGATGACCCTGTCGCCGCACTTGACGTCGCAGTGCATCAGGATCGTGGCAGCATCTTTTGCCGAGATGATCTGTGCGCCCCTCTCCAGGGACTCCATGAGCTCCAGCACGCCGGGGCGGAAGACGGTGTACTCCCTGCCGACCACGGTGAGCCTGTCCCCGTCGTCCAGGTCCCTGAACCTGCTGCCGTCTATGGCGCCGATGGACTGCGCCTTGACCATGCCGTAGGCCACCTTGACCCAGACCCTCTTACCGTTCGCGTCCTCGAGATAGACCGTCTCGCCCTCTTGGAATGCCATGTGTGTCCGAACAGGCTCTCGATTTATGTTCCTATCGTCCGGTTCCTCCCGCGGAACTGCGGGTCTTAAAAAGATTCCGAGAGATTATGATGTCATGACCAAGGGAATCCTGGGCGTAATCGCATGCCCGATGCTAGAGGACGAGCTCATCTACAGCATGTCCCACGATCCCGAGGACAAGAACGTCCTCGTGCTGGAGACACCGTACAACGGCAGCCTCAGACGCAAGCTTGACTCCAACGGCGTCCCCTACACGACCATGGACGAGTGGGAGTTCATGCACAGCGAGTCCGGACTGGACAGGAACGAGTTCAACATAGTCATCAAGATGAAGAACCTGGCACTCCACGCCGAACCGAAGGTCCTCATGGAGGACCTGGAGAACGACCTGACGATGATCCAGGGCAGGGTGGACGCCGTCGCCATGTACTACGGCATGTGCGGCAACTACGGCATGGACCTGTCGAAATGGGCTGAGGAGCATCTGTCGATCCCCGTCACAACGTTCAGGGACTGCAACGGCCGCGTCTGCGACGACTGCGTTGGCGTGGCCGTGGGGGGCCTGTTAGGATACCAGCACCTGATCAAGGACTACACCGGGGTCATGCTCCTGACCCCCGCCGTGGCGACCAACTGGGAGGACTTCCTCGGAGCCTCGGACATGGCCAAGGGGCTGGACGTCCTGGGGCCGGGGGACAAGAGGGAGCAGATGAGATGGCTCCTGGAGATGTGCGGTTACACGTCGGAGGTCATGATCGACACCGGGCTCGGCATAGTGTCCGAGGAGGAGTTCGAGAAATCTGCGAAGGACATGTCGGACAGCCTCGGCCTGAAGATACTCCGCGCCGACCCGTCCAAGTACGTGGACCACGGACCCATGAACAGGATCTACGCCGACTCCAAAGCAGACCTCGACAGGGTCGCGGGCGGCAGCTGATCTGAAAAAGGGAAACCGGCCCCGGGCGAAGTCCCGGGGCCATTCGTGTTTCTGGGATCACATCGTGTGGGCAGCGTACGCCGCCTTGTCGACGGGCTTGCCGCAGACGATGCACTTGCCGGAGTAGGGCTCGGGATGGTAGGGGAACCCGAGGATCTTGAACTCGGTCGTGTCCTCGAACTTGTGTCCGCACTCGGCGCAGCCACACCATCCGAGCCTCAGGATCTTGTCCTGGGGGATGTCCTCCATGGAGTCGATATCGGCGATCCTGGACTTCTGGACCTCCTCAGCCTTGGCGAGCATGTCGTCCGAGATGACGTCCAGGAGCATCTTCACGCCGGGGACGAGGTCCTTGGCGTCGATGGTTCCCTTCTCGCCCGTGTCCCTCCTGGCGAACGAGACCACGCCGTTCTCGATGTCACGGCCTCCGAGCTCCAGACGCAGGGGCACCCCCTTCATCTCCCACTCGTAGTACTTGTTCCCGGGGCGGGCGTCGCTGTCGTCCAGCTTCACCCTGATGCCGGCGTCGGAGAGGACCTTGGCGGTCTCCCTGGCGGCGGCCATGACGTCCACGGTGCTCTTCTTGGAGACGATCGGGATCAGCACGCACTGGTAGGGGGCGATTCCGGGCGGGAGGACCAGACCCTGGTCGTCGCCGTGCACGCCTATAAGGGCGCCGACGAGACGCTCGCTCATGCCGAAGGTGGTCTGGTGGACGTGCTTGTGCTCTCCGTTCTCGTCCTCGTACGTGATCTCGTACGGGATGGAGAAGTTGGTGCGGTAGTGATGGATCGAGCCCATCTGCAGGGTCCTGCCGTTGGGCATGGACGTGTCGATTCCGACGGTGTAGTGCGCGCCGGGGAACTTGTCCCAGTCCGTGCGGATGCACAGCATGTAGGGCAGGCAGATCTTCTTGGCGATCCTCTCGAGGATCTCGATGTCCTCCTCTATCTGGCACTGGGCGTCCTCCTCGGACACATGGCAGGTGTGGGACTCGAAGAAGTGGATCTCGCGGACCCTGATGAACGGGCGGGTCTGCTTCGTCTCGTACCTGAACGTGTTCACGATCTGGTACGTCTTCAGGGGCAGGTCCTGGTGGGACCTGATCCACAGCGCGAACATGGGGTACATCGCGGTCTCGGAGGTGGGCCTGACGACAAGCCTGACGTCGAGCTCGTTGAGCCCGGCGTGGGTGACCCAGTAGACCTCGGAGTCGAAGCCTTTGATGTGGTCCTTCTCCTTGGCGAACTGGTCCTCGGGGATCATCAGCGGGAAGCAGACCTCGTCGTGGTCGGTGGCGTCGAACTCCTGGCGGATGTAGGTGTCGATCTGCCTCATGATCTTCCAGCCGTAGGGGGTCCAGACGTTCATCCCCTTGATGGGGTACCTCTTGTCCGAGAGGTTGGCCTTCTCGACGATGTCCAGGTACCAGTCCGCGAAATCGTCCTCTTTCATGGACATCGAATCACCCCTTCCTCACGGCGTCGGCGATGATTCCGGCGACCGAGATGTGGGAGACCTCGTTCTCGAGGGTGTTGCAGCAGAGGACCGTGTCGAGGGCGCTTCCTGTCAGCCTCTCGATGGCGTTGTTCACGAACACCCCGTGGGTGCAGGCTACGGAGACGCTGACAGCCCCGGCCTCCCTGAGCGCGGAGGCGGCGGCGATGATGGTCCCTCCTGTGGAGATCATGTCGTCGACGATGAGCACCCTCTTACCTGTGCAGTCCATCTTGGCGGGCGCGATACGGACGTCGGTGCCGGACAGACGGGTCTTCTCAAGGTGGTCGTAGGGCACACCCATCCTCTCCCCGACCTCCTTGGCGCGTCCTGCGGCCCCGATGTCGGGGGAGAGGACGAGGTCGATCTTCTTGTCCCTGAAGTAGTCGGCGATGACCGGTGCCGCCTTCAGGTCGGTGTGGGGGCAGTCGAAGTTGTCCAGCACGACCTCCTTGTGGATGTCGATGGTGATGATCCTGTCGCACCCCATGTTGAGATGCCTGCACATGACCTTGGCGGACTCGGGCTCCCCGGGCTTGAACACCCTGTCCTGCCTGGCGTACCCGAAGTAGGGGACGACCAGCGTGACCGACTTCGCACCGAGCCTGCGGACCGCGTCCTGCAGGAGGAACATCTCGATGAGGTTGTCGTTGGGGTAGGTGTTCTGGACGATGACCACGTCGTCGTCGAGGGACTCCGTGTCAATCCTGGTGTAGCACTCCCCGTCGGGGAACTTTGTGGAAGCAGCCTGAATGTACGTGCAGTCCAGGATGGAGGCCATCTCCTTGGCCAGGTCCCTGGAAGACGACCCGCCTACGATTATCATGCCTGCTCGTATCGCGTCCTCATTCTTATAATCGCATGACGCGCGCCCGCGTGACCGATACATCCATTAGCATCCGTGCGCTGGCATGCCCCATGACCGAGAGGATCGACGTAGTCACCGAGGAGCGCATCGAGAAGTACCTGGACATCACGGCGAGGGCCCTGGCCAAGATCAGGATAGCCGCGCCCGAGAAGTCGTACAACCGCAGACTGGCCGACAGCTTCCTGGAGATGGCCAACTGCTACTACGCGGACGCCAAGCACTTCAGGGAGACTGGGGACATAGTGACCGCCTTCGCCGCGGTGAACTACGCCCACGCCTGGCTGGACTGCGGCGCCAGGATCGGCCTGTTCGACGTGGACGGGGACGATGTCCTGTTCACCCTCTACGAATGACGATCTCCTTCCTGCTCGATGAGCAGCGGTACGTCCTCACGTGACCTCTGCCGAACAGCGCCCAGACTTCGCCCTCGGGGGCGTCCGTGAACAGGCTGTTCCCGAGCATGCACATGCCCGCGTGGTATCCGCGGGACTTCAGGCGCTCGATGCCGCGCCTTATGGCGGGGCTCTCCAGCCCCGATTCCGAGGAGAACCCGTTAGACACCGCGAACAGGTTGTCGTAGGTCGGCTCCGCCAGAAAAGCGTCCATGGCCGTGGACGCGGCCTCGCGGATCCTTTTGAGTGCGACGGGATCCCCCAGAACGGAGTCGGTCCTGAGCTCCCCGCCGATGACGGCCAGCGTCAGGCGTTCCATCTTTATGTCCGCGCTCTCGACCCTGCCGAACGGCGGCATCCCGGCCACGGTCCTGACGGGCACATCCCCTCCCGCCACTATGGCCGCCACGTCCCCCAGTCCGCCGCCTCCGTTGACCTCCGCCGCATGGGCGGCGGCGAACGCATCGGCGCGGGACTGCCCGGTCATGTCCGCTATGCATATCGCGGTCGCCGTGGCTCCCGCGGCGCTCATACCGAATCCCTGGCTGACCGGGAGGTCGTTCCTGATGTCTATCTCGAACCCCGACCCGGGTGCGAGGATCTGCGCAACCATCCTCGTTATGTGGGCGGTCTCCACCACTCCGTCGATGCGGATGTTGACCACGGAGTCGTCCCGGGGCGTTACCGTGGCCGTGGCCCCCTTGTTGAGCCTGATGCCTATCCCGCGGGACCCTGTGCTCATGGCGTCGAACGAGTCCACGGGTTGGAAGACGCACGAAACGTGCCCTGGGCAGAAAGCGGATGTCATAGCCTCTTCACACAGTAGTCCAGAATCGCATCGGAGACCTCGGCCTTCGTCCCGGAGATGTCCACCGCGTCGTCCCTGGTGACCAGGATCGCCGCGGACGACTTCCTCCCGACGACGTCGATGTCGTTGGCCACGACGGCTGCGAGGTTGTACATCTCGAGACGGGACCTCGCCCTCTCCGCCAGGGCCGTCCTCGTGAGGCCCGACTCCGCCTTGAACCCGATCACCACGTCGCACCTGGTGCGGATCAGGGGCAGGACCTTCGGGACCGGGTCCAGGTCCAGGCCGAAGCCCTCGTCGCTGGATATCTTCCCGGTCGCGACCTCGTGGGGAGCGAAATCGGCAAGGGCGGCAGGCACCAGCACGGCGTCGTGGTCGATCTCCCTGACCATGGATACGAGGTCGGAGACGGTCTCGAACCTGCGGGTCGGGATGTAGTCGGACAGGTCCACACTGCATCCGCCCATCCACAGCTCGACATCCGCGCCCCTCTCGAACGCGCGCTTGGCCAGCTCGACGGCCATCATCCCGGTGGAGCGGTTGGTGATGATCCTCATGGAGTCGATGGGCTCCTCGCTGCGCCCTCCGATGACCAGCAGGCGCTTGCCGTGGAAGAAGTCCCTGGACAGGATCTTGAACGTCCATGCCACGACCTCGTCCTTCGAGGCCACCTTGGCCCTGACCCCGTCCCTGCGGGGCCCGATGAAGCTTATGCCCCAGGACCTGAGGCGCTCGATGTTCTCCGCGACGGCGGGATTCCTGTACATGGAATCGTGCATGGCGGGGGCGATGGCGATGGGGATCCCCGCGCCGATCGCGACAGTCGCCATCGACGTCACGGGGGTGTCGTCGATGCCGTTGGCGATCTTCGACACGGTGTTGGCGGTGGCGGGGTAGATCAGGAACAGGTCCGCCGAGCGGGCGGCCATCATCGTGATGTGCTCGGTCCTCCCGGTGAGGTCGGTGACCGGCCTGTGACCGCTGGCGAACTCCAGGGCGTCGGGAGTCACCAGCTTCTGCGCCTCCGGCGTGAGCACCGGATAGACGTCGGCCCCGTGCCTGATCAGCTCCCTGATGGTGCCGAAGCACTCCACGGCTGCGATGCTGCCTGTGATTCCCATTACGACTGTCTTTCCCCTGAGCTTGGTGCTCTTCTCGCAGTAAATCTCCTCTGAAGGATGCATCTCAAACCAACCTGTCGATAATTGCCATCACGTCCGCGAGGACGTCCTCCCGGCCTTTGGAGGCGTCTACGACATGGAAGCCGAACGTCCGGGCGAGATCGAGGTAGTTCCTCCTCACCTGCTCGAGGAACCCGAGGTTCTCGAACTTGCTGACCTCCTCCCCTCTGGAATCCACCCGACCGAGACTGTCGCGCGGGTCCATGTCCAGGAGGATGGTTGCGTCCGGCCTTCCCGTGAAATCTGAATTGATCGAGATGAGCCAGTCCCTGTCCGTCGCGTCACCGTCGAGCTTCGCCGACTGGTACGCCACCGTCGATGCGAAGTACCTGTCGCACAGCACCACCCGGCCCGAGTCCACCTCGCGGACGATGCGCTCGGTGTGGTCGTTACGGTCGGCGACGAACAGCAGGGCCTCGGTCCTCTGGGACACATGACCCGCCCCTCCGGAGCGTATGAACGCGCCGATCCCGTCGTGCGTCGGCTCCGCGGTCACCGAGACCCCGAGGCCGCGGGCCCTGAGCCTCTCAGCGACGGCGGCGCAGACCGTCGACTTGCCGACACCGTCTATCCCTTCGAAAACGACGAAGACTCCGCTCATCCGCTTCTCATATGCCGAACCGACTTATACTTGTTCGGAACGGCTCACGCCTGTCCGACTGACCTCTGCAGCAGGAGCACCACCGCATCCACGGACTCCACGTCCTTCACGTACGGCCTGCACAGTACGGCGAGCTCGCCGCGGATCCTGTCGTCGTACCTGACGTCGAGCGCCTGCAGATTCTCCCTAAGGGACCTTGCCAGGGAGCCTCCCCTACGGTCCCAGTCGGTCATGATCACAGCCTGCTTCCCGCTGTGCCAGACATGCTCCGCTGCCTTTACCGGGCCTCCTCCGCTCTGGACGCAGAAGAACTCGCCGTCGACCCCGACGTGCCTCAGCGACGCCACGTCCTTCAGCCCCTCCACCAGGATGATGTGGGTGGATGACATGGAGGACAGCTCGTCGAGGAGCTCCTGTATCGCATCGAGACGTTCGGCGTCATCCATCTACGCCGCCTCCCAGCGAGGCCATGATGGCCGACGGGTCGCCGTATACCGTCACCGTCTTCTGCCTCGACGTCTGACCCGAGGTGACCTCCGACCTGCATCCGGTCATCTCCCTGAACATCTCGGCCACCTCCCTGTTCGCGCGCCCGTCCAGCGGCGGAGCCCTGACCCTCACGTTCATCCTGCGCCTCCACTCGTCGTAGCCGTCCGGACCCGAGCGGTTGGACCTCGGGGAGACCGAGACGTCGACCTCGACGCATCCGTCGCGGACCCTGCATACGTCGGAGACCTTCATGACCACCCCATCGGCACACGCCCATATCACCATGTCGGAGGGATTATCTAGGGCACCGTTGATGGCCTGACGATGAGCCCTGCGCTGGAGCCTATGTCGTTCGACGAGCTGTCCGAGCTGTACAGGGTGGAGATGAAGAGCAGCGCCATCACCCAGGTCAGGAAGGACCTGTTCAGGGCGATGGCAAACCTGCTCACGGCCCTCCGCCTGGAGTACGACCGCCAGATGGCCCTGGACCCCGAGTCCGTCATGTGCGAGGGGGCGGAGCAGCGCAGAAAGAAGGCCGAGAGGCTCGCCAAGGACGTCGTCCACATAAGGACCCAGAAGATCTGCCAGATGGCCATCAGGGGCGCGATGGGCGGAAGGAACACCGTCGACATGCTGACGGACGAGGAGAGGGACTACTACGAGAGAGTCCTCGACCTGTCCAAGAGGCACATGTCGGAGATCGACCGCCTGCGCGGAAGAAAGAACACCGTCGCCACGCACATCGACGAGGTCCACACGGTCGAAGAGAGTCATCCGGTTACGGAGACCGCGGAACCGGCTCCCGCGGAGGCCGTGCAGAGCCCGGATGAGATCCCCTTCGACGACTCGCCGGACGACTTCCAGGACGAGCCCATCCCCGACGATTTCGACGACTTCTCCGAGATTCCCCCCGAGAGCGGGAGCGTCCACACGGACGTCCCTCCGCAGGCGGATTCTCACATTCCGGCCCCGGTCGGACACGACATGACAGCGGAGCCCCCGGCTGCGCCAGAACCCGCGGTGGAGACGGGGCCCGTCGCCGAACCTGAGCCGGTGCATCGTGCGGAGACTGCCCTCCCCCAGCCTGAGGCGGACGAGCTGAGGCCCATCCTGATAAGGGTGCTCGAGGACCTGCCGGAGTTCGCTGGACCGGACAGGGACTACAGACTGTCTAAGGAGGACCTGGTCATGCTGCCGAGGGTCCTCGCCGAGGTGCTCATCAACACCGAGAAGGCCGTTCTGATCAGGCCTACGCCCTGAGCGTCCTCGTGTCCCCGGGGAACTCCAGGCAGTCTATCTTGAGACGCCTTATGCCGGTGATGTCGGACACCGTCTCCCTCGCGAGATCCGGGATGTTGTTGGTCTTGCTGAGATGTGCCAGGAACAGCTGGCGGTTGGAATCGGTCATCGTGCGCCTGATGGCGTTGCCGCAGTCCACGTTGGACAGGTGCCCCCTGTCGCTCCCGATGAGCCTCTTGAGGCTCACGGGATACGGCCCGTCGACCAGCATCTTGTTGTCGTAGTTGGCCTCGATGACCGCGATGTCCGCCATCCTGAGGGCGGCCTCGATCTGGAACGTCAGCTTCCCGGTGTCGGTCGCCAAAAGAACGCTCTTGCCGTCGGCCTGGGTGAGGAACGCGTTCGGCTCGATGGCGTTGTGCGATGTGGGCAGGGGGGTGATGTGGAATCCCCTGAAGTCGAAGTCCCTGGCGGTGTCGAACGGCACATAGTCCACGTTGCCGAGGCTGAGCTGGGAGAAGGTGGCCGGGTTGCACATGACCGGCACGCCCAGTTTCCTCGCGGTGGCCCCTGCGCCCGACACGTGGTCGCTGTGCTCGTGCGTGAGGAGGATCGCTTTGACTGACTCCTTGTCCACGCCCTCCTGATCCATCAGCGACAGGATCCTCCTGCAGCTGACGCCGGCGTCTATCATGACGGCCTCGCCGTCACATTCAATCACGGTGCAGTTGCCATCGCTACCGCTGGCCAGAACGTGGACCTCTATCATCCGCCTGCGCCTCAGGCCTTCCTCTTGTAGAGAGCGAAGATGATGTCTCCCCTGGAGATGATGCCGACCACCACCCCCTTCTCGACGACGGGGAGGCGGTTGACCTTCATCTCGAGCATGGAGGACAGGACCTCCATGATCGTGGTGTCGGGGGTTGTCGTGAGGACCGTGCGGGTCATGATGTCGGAGACGAGCGTGTTCGAGATCTCCTCGGAGATGCTCTTGAGGATCGTGCTCTCCTCCATGCCGGAATCCATGGGGTAGTTCAGCATGACGTTTCCGGGATTGTCCTCGTCGAGCTCGTCCTGGTACTTCAGAAGCATGGCGAGAACGTCGTTCTCGCTCAGGATTCCCAGGAGGTGGTTCCTGTTATCCACTACAGGTGCCCCGGAGATGTTGTCCAGAGCGAACTTTATGACCGCTTTCTTGACGGTGTCCTCGGGCTTAAGCGTCACCACCTGGGTGGTCATCAGGTCCCTTACCTTCAACTTAGACATCGGGGAGGGTATTCCCTTGATGCGCTTATATTCGTTTGGTTGCGATGCTCGGACAGCCAGCAACCCCGGAAGGACATCTGTAGAATGCATATCATTATATATGAGCAGGTTATCAAGGGATTTTGTGGGCCTGTAGCTCAGCTAGGTAGAGCGTTCGACTCTTAATCGAACGGCCAAGGGTTCGAATCCCTTCAGGCCCGCCACTTGTTCATCTGATTTTTCCAGAACGCTTCCACGAACTTCGTCAGCATCCATTCCGTCGTTCTCATCGCATTGACATCGAAATCCTCTGCTGTCGAGGACTCCGACACCGACGTCAAGTCATCACACCGATCAGCGCCTGCAGGGCGAAGACCAGGATGAACAGTCCCGACACCACCCACATGACGCCCGACACCTCGGACCTCCGGCCGGTGACGACCTTCATCAGACAGTATGTGATGAACCCCATGGCGATCCCGTAGGAGATGTTGTAGCAGAGGGCCATGAACAGTCCCGCGAAAAACGCTGGCACCGCATCCGCCATGTCGTCCCAGTCCACGCTCTTGAAGGACGGCAGCATCAGTATCCCCACGAGGACGAGCACCGCGCCGTAGGCCGAAGGGGGGATCATGCTTATGGCGGACGCGAGGACCGCGCTGAGGGCTATGCAGACCGCCACCACCAGGCTCGTCAGGCCGGTGCGTCCGCCGGCCTCTATCCCGGCGGTGGACTCGACGACCGTCGTCGTGTTGGACGTCCCGAAAACAGCCCCCACAGATGTAGCGCACGAATCGCACAGGAGCGCACGGTCCAGTCTGGTCCTGAAGCCTGCGCTGTCCACCGAAGACAGCTCCTCCTCGGTGAAGAGCCCGCTGCGCCTCCCGGTCCCGATGAACGTCCCTATGGTGTCGAAGGTGTCCACGAGACTGAACGACAGGATGGCGACCACCGCGGACGGTATCATGCTGGCATCGGAGAACAGCGACGGGAGCCCCTCGGATGTGAATATTACCCCGAACGTGTCCGGGAGCTGCCCTACCGCCTCGACGAACGAGACCGAGTCCGAGGAGTCGGTCAGGCCGAGCGGTATGCCCACGAGCGTCGTCACTATGAGCGCGATCACTATCGCCCCGCGGACCTTCCTCACATACAGGACGATGGCCAGGACGAGGCCGAACAGGAAGAGCAGGACGGCGGGTTCGGCGAACGAGGACAGCGCAGGGGTTCCTCCCTCGAACGCGATGACCCCCACCTGAACCAGCCCGATGTAGGCGACGAACAGCCCTATCCCTCCGGATATGGCGTACTGGAGGCTGCGTGGGATGGCGGCTATGATGAGCCTGCGCACGTTGGTGACTGTTATCAGGATGTTTATGATCCCGCAGATGAACACCATGGACAGCGCCTGCTGCCATGTGAAACCCATCTGATCGCAGACCGTGACCACGAAGAACGAGCACATCCCGAGTCCGGGAGCGAGCGCGAAGGGGACGTTGGCGTACAGGGACATAACCAGCGTCCCGACCACCGATGCGATTATCGCGGCCAGGAACACTGCGCCCCACTCGATACCCGACTGGGATAGGATGTTCGGGGCGACGATGATGATGTAGGCCATCGAGAAGAACGTGGTGAGTCCCGCCGTGACCTCGCGGCCCCATGTGGTGCCGTGCGCCTCCAGCCTGAAGATGTCGCCCATGACTGTGGAATCCCCGTATACGGTTATGATTCTTCTGCGGACCGCGAGCTGATCGGACGCATCCAGCATGCGGGAGGACCGACCAAAATACTTTCATAATGGGGGCCGTTAGAAGCCTCATGACCATCGTCGTACTGCACACATCGAAGGGTGACATCAAGGTGAAGATGCACGAGGACATGCCGATCACCACCGGCAACTTCGTCAAACTCGCCAAGGAGGGCTTCTACAACGGGACCATCTTCCACAGGGTCATCGACGGATTCATGATCCAGGGCGGAGACCCCACCGGAACCGGAATGGGCGGACCCGGGTACACCATCGAGGACGAGTTCGGCAAGGGACACTCCAACATCAGGGGAACGATGTCCATGGCCAACACGGGACAGCCCCACTCCGGAGGAAGCCA
The DNA here is from genome assembly GCA_009911715.1 of Methanomassiliicoccaceae archaeon DOK. Classification (NCBI taxonomy): domain Archaea; kingdom Methanobacteriati; phylum Thermoplasmatota; class Thermoplasmata; order Methanomassiliicoccales; family Methanomassiliicoccaceae; species Methanomassiliicoccaceae archaeon DOK. The sequence continues at coordinate 1,834,614 of CP047880.1, forward strand.
GTTCTTCATCAACACCGTCAACAACACATACCTGGACAAGGAGGATCCCAGGACCCCCTACGCCCACCCCGTGTTCGGAACCGTCATCGAGGGAATGCCCGTCGTGGACGTCATCGGCCGCGTCGAGACCGACAGGAACGACAAGCCCCTCAAGGACGTGAAGATCATCAGCGTCGACGTCATCGACGAGTGATCCCGCACCCAAATCAATGGAGGGGTCCATAGGGACCCCTCCTTCTCCAAACCGATACATCGTCAGTTTATTCATACCGCCCGCCGATTCCCGCGTCACGGAGCGGATACTATGTCCAGACACGTGATGGAATGCCTCGGTATGAGCCGTGTGACCATCGAGGACGGGAAGGTCGTCGAAGTCACTGAGCCCAAAGTCAGATACTGCCCCCTGTTCGCGAAGCGCAGGGGCATGGAGGAGCTCAACAAGGAGTCGATCAGAGAGAACATCGAGTACCGCATCAACTCGTTCGGCATGTGCACCGAGAACCGCGTGACGACCATGGACAACTTCCTGAACTTCGGGATCTCGGAGACACTGTGCTCCGCCCTCAAGAACGGGAAGATCGATGCCGCGGTCATAGCGGCGGACGGGTGTGGGACGGCGGTCATCACCGATCCATCACTGGTCCAGGGCATGGGCGGCAGGATCTCCGGGATATGCGAGACCGAACCCATCCCGAAGGTGGTCGAGGCCGTAGGAAGGGAGAACATGCTGGACCCCGACACCGCCAGAATAGACATGGAGGCGGGCGTGGACAAGGCGTTCTCCATGGGATACGAGAGAGTCGCCGTCACCACGCCGTTCGTCGACTCGGCGGAGAGGATGAGGGGGAAGTACGGCGACAGGCTGATCATCATCGGGGTCCACACCACGGGGATGTCCGAGGAGGACTCCGTGAAGGCGTTCGACAACTTCGACATAATCACCGCATGCGCGTCCAAGTACCTGCGCGAGGAATGCCTGAGGAGACCGGAGACCCTCGTGGCCGGAAACAAGGTGCCCGTGTACGGGGTGACACCGATCGGCAGGGAGCTCATGCAGGACAAGCTGGACGAGTGCGGGAAGAAGGCATGGAAGCCCGGGGAGCCCACCGAGTATCCGGATCCGCTGATCTGAAACCGGTCATGGCCAGACCCGACCAAACCGGTCTAAAATTGGATTGACAGGCGGCAGAGTCGCCAAGAACAACTGATCAGTCATTGATAGCTGCAATGCGACCTGTGCAGAACGGGACTAATCACTCGCCCAGATAGGTGTCGATGGCGAGATGGGTGCCGGACCTGAGGAAGATGATCGGAACCTTCTCCCTCCTGAGCCTGCGCCTGAGCTCCTTGTCGTTGGTCAGGACGTAGCCCCCAGTCTTCTTGGCCAGTTCTATGACGGAACTGTCCCCTGTGGCCTCGGTGGGGATGATCTCGTACTTCCTCGCCAGGGACAGTGCCGCGCCGGCGAACTTATGGTCGAGATGCTTGAGCTCCCCCACCAGGGGCCCGGGGACGACGATCCTCGCCTCGCCCAGGAGTTCCCTGAGAGCGAGGTCGAGGTTCATCTTGATCTCAAAAGGCATGAGTAAGGCGTTTGTGTCGAGGACCACGGTCTGCATGGCCCTCACTCTACGATGCCGTAGCCGATGAGCCTCCACTTGTTGGAGATCCTTCTGGAGATGGCGACCCTCTGACCGGGCATGATGCACACCGGGATCTTCAGGGCGACCTCTGCGGAGTCGCTCCTGGCGCTCTTGACGACGCCTACCGTGGTGGCCGTCCCGACACTGAGCATGAGCGGCTCGTTGCTCTTGATCTCCTCGACTGAAAGCTCTGCGGACGATCCGACGACACGGTCCAGGAGCACGGTCTTCATGCTGAAGTCGTGCGCCACCTTCGGCAGCTCTCCGGGACGTCCGATGACCCTTCCCGTGAGTCCGTCGGACTTCGTCATGGCGGCGTCCAGCCCGGTCCCGATGGCGATGAGGCCTCCGGGAAGGACCTTGTCGACGCTCTTGCCTCCGGCCTCGAGCGAGGTGATCTTCGCGGTGATCCTCTCGTAGACGGTCTTGCCCGCGACCTCGGTCTTCCTTCCGGGGGCGATCTCGATCTCGTCGCCCACGTGGAGTGTTCCCTGCATGAGGGAACCGCCCAGGACACCGCCCTTGAGGTCCTCTGGCTTGGTTCCGGGGGAGTTGATGTCGAAGGAACGGGCCACGTGCATGAGCGGGGGCGCGTCGACATCCCTGACGACCTTGGAGACGATGTGCTCCTCGATGGCCTCGATGAGCATGTCGATGTTGACTCCGCGGTTGGCAGAGATGGGGATGATCGGGGCGTTCTCGGCGATGGTGCCCTTGACGAACTCCTTGATCTGCCTGTAGTTCTCGATCGCCTGCTCCCTGCTGACGATGTCGATCTTGTTCTGGACGATGATGATCTTGTCGATGCCGATGATGGACAGGGCCATCAGATGCTCCTTGGTCTGGGGCTGGGGGCACTTCTCGTTGGCCGCGACCAGCAGCAGGGCGCCGTCCATGAGGGCGGCTCCAGAGAGCATCGTCGCCATGAGGGTCTCGTGTCCGGGCGCGTCGACGAAGGACACCGCCCTGAGAAACTCCGTGTCCGCACCGCAGTTCTTGCACTTCTTGGTGGTGCCGAATGCGGCGGGCCCCTGGCATTGGGGGCATTTGTAGAATGCCACGTCCGCGTACCCGAGACGGATAGAGATGCCTCTCTTCAGTTCCTCGGAGTGACGGTCCGTCCACTCGCCGGAGAGCGCCTTGGTGAGGGTCGTCTTCCCGTGGTCGACGTGACCGATCATCCCGATGTTGATCTCGGGCTGCTGAGGTACTTTCATCAGTTCTCCGCGGGAGCCTCGCCCTCGGGCTGGGGGTTGAGGCACTCCTCGATGGACTTGGGTCCGTACTCGGCAACGGCCATGTTGATCTGGACGATCTCGGCGGAGATCGCGGATCCGCGGATGGCGACTCTCTTCCTCTGTCCGGGGTACTTCTCGTGGAATCCCTTGCTGTCGGACAGCAGGAGCTTGACCCTCTTGTTTCCGGGGAGGTCGCTCCTCATGGGGGTACCGTTGCCGTCGGAGCCGCCGGTGATCTTGAGCTTGTAACCGGGGAGGCCCACGAAAATTCCATCCACGACCTCTCCGATGTTGACACCAATCAGAGAGTTCGCGTGGTGACCAGACACTGCGACGTTGTAGGACCTTCCGGTCTTGACGTCGTTGACAATGGCTTTGAATTCTACCATTTGAACACCTGTAGGCGTCGCTATTAAAGAATGGTTTATAAACCTTTTCAGAAGAGGTCAGTTGAAGAACATCAGCATCCTGGACACGGCGATGTTGAACATGTCCGCGATGGACCTGCTCTCGTAGTCCTCGGGATGGCACTCGGCGGCGAGCCCCGTCTCACGCAGGATGGCGTCGGCGGCCTCCGATGCCGCCTCGGAGGAGTACACGGTGGCATTCGTGTTGAAATCCAGATCAAGGGACCTCGTCGTGAAGTCCGACGAGCCTATGCTGAGCGTGCTGCGGTCCGCGACCATGATGCACTTTGCCAGCGACCTGTCGGCGAAGTAGACCCTTGCGCCGGCCAGCATGAGGGGGTACGCCGCGGCCAGGGAGTTCCAGGCCTGGTACCAGCGCCTGCTCCTCCTCGGAAGGAGGATCCTGACGTCGACGCCGGACAGCACGGCCAGCTTGACGGATGCGTAGAGCTCGTCGTTGGGCATGAGGTACGGGAACGACATGTAGAGCGACTCCCTGGCACCCCCGATGATGTCCGAGTAGCACGTCATCATCGGACTGCTCTCGCGCAGATCCGGTCCGTCGGAGACGATCTGGACGTCGACACCCCCCTGCCTCGGAGGCGTGGATACCGGGCGGACCCCCAGGTCCTCCCCCGAACCGTGCAGCCAGTCCGCACGGAACCTCCGTTCCAGACGCTCGGCGGCCAGGCCCTCCAGCCTCATCGCCGCGCCGCGGCCCTCGTAGGCGATGGCGCCGTCGATCACGACGAAGGAGCGCATGTTGCGGTAGGCGGACTTCTTCATGAACGCAGAGTACAGGGGGTTGTGGAAGGTGCAGAACTTGGCCCCGGCCTTCCTCAGCTTGCCGATACCTCCCGTCCTCCCGAACCACAGGGTCGATGTCATGATCCTGACGTCCAGCCCCTGCTTCGTCTTCTCGATCAGGGACCTCATGACCTCGTCCAGGCCGTGGGGCATGCGGCGAGCCATGATGTATATGGACTCGGTGGCTGAATCGAAGTCGGCTCTCACATCGGCGAGGATCTCCGACCGCTCCCAGTAGAGCTTCACCAGATTGCCCTTCGTGCGGACATCGGCGCCGAGCTCGCGCAGGGACCTCTGCATGACGGTCTCCTCCCCCTCCTGCGGAGTGGTGTAATCGAGGAACCTTTGGTCGTCCGCGGACTTTCTCCCGAACCGCCAGCTAGCATATATCGTCGATCCGAAAAGCGCGAACAGCACTATGCCCGCGAACGGCAGGATGACGATGACCGTGATCCAGAATATCAGGGACCGCGGGTCCAGCCTCTCCGCGAAGATGAGGACGATCAAAGCCAGGACGTCCACGACGAGCAACGGCTCCCATATGGGGAGCACGAAGGTGATGTAGGCGATCACCTGGTCTGTCAGGAATGTCATGTTACTGGATCACATTCCCCAGAACGGGTCGTCCTTGCGCTTGATGACGACGGTCTCCTCCATCGCCATCTTCTCGTCATCGTTGAGCTCCAGGGTCTGGAGCTGCTTGTAACCGGACTCGATGAGATCGACGTAGAGGATGTCCTCCTCATCGATCTGCCTCCCGACGGTCACGCCCTCGATGGCCACTGCGACCTCCTCGCCCTGCTTGGCCTCCTTCAGGGCGTCCTCGCCCGTGTGGATGCTCTTGATCCTGCCGGCGTCGCGGCCGTCGGAGCCCAGGAGGTTCTCCCCAGGCCTTATCCTTCCGGCCAGCACCCTGACACCGACGATGGCGGGCTTGCTCGCGCGGAACACGCAGTTGGGGAGGATCTTGAACTTGGCTGGGAAGGAGAACTCCGACCTCTTGTCCGTGTCGGTCTTCTTCTTGCTGTCCTCCACCCACTCGATGTAGTCATCGATGAGCTGGTAGACGATCTGGTTCGTCATGACCTTCATCTCGTCGTGGTTGGCGAGCTCCGCCTCGGCGTCCTTTGACATGTTGACGTTGAATCCCAGGATGACGCAGTTCTTCTTGTCGCCGTACGCGGCCTCGACGATGTCCCTGCGGGTGATTTCGCCGACCCCGTACTTGCGGATGGGGATGTCGTGCTCCCTGGCCTCGTACGCGAGCGCCTCCAGCGACCCGATGGCATCGGCCTTGATGGTGATCCCCTTCTCCTGGGTCTCGATCTTGATGCTCGTCTCCTCCTGGAGGGCCTTGATCGCGGGGTCGTTGGGACCCTTCACGACGATGATGGGGGCTCCGGCGATGACGCCCTCGCAGTTCTGGCAGGAGATCTTGACGCCTGCGGCCGCGTGGAGCTCCTTGACGGAGTCGAACCTGTCCCTGGGGTCGCGGATCTCGTCCAACGGCTTGGGCTTGAGGATGGCCTTCACCTTGGTGACGACGGGCGCCCCGCGGGTACCCATGGCGACGGTGTCACCCTTCTTCAGCGTCCCGGAGTACAGGATCATGTCCAGGGTCTTCCCCAGTCCGCGCTCCTCCTTGATCTCGAGGATGGTCCCCTTGCCGGGGCCCTCGCCCTTCTCCAGCTGGGACTCCAGGAAGCGCTGGGCGAGTCCGATGAGGACCAGGAGCAGGTCGGGTATGCCCTCCCCCTCCTTGGCGCTGATGGGCACGAGGGCGACGGCCTTGGTGAAGTCGTCGATGCGGTCGTACCTGTCCGCGGAGATGCCCTGCTCGGCTAGCTGGGCGATGACGGTGTAGAGCTTGTCGTTGAAGGCTGCCAGGGTGTGGTCCTGCTGGACCTTCTCGGCGAGGATGAACGGCCTGCCCTCCTCGCTGATCCATCCCTGGATGGTGTCGACCTTGTTCAGGGCGATGACGAACGGGGTCTTGTACTGCCTCAGGATGCGGATCGACTCGATGGTCTGGGGCATCAGCCCCTCCCTGATGTCGATGACGAGGACCGCGATGTCCGCCAGGGAGCCTCCCCTGGCCCTGAGGGTCGTGAACGAGTGGTGGCCCGGCGTATCGATGAAGAGCAGTCCGGGGACGTCGAACTTCTTGTTGCCGATCAGCTGCTTGCAGACCTTGTAGATGTGCTCGATCGGAACCTCCGTGGCACCGATGTGCTGGGTGATCGCCCCTGCCTCGCGTGCCTGGACGGAAGTACCCCTGATGCGGTCGAGAAGCTTCGTCTTGCCGTGGTCTACATGACCAAGAACACTGACAACCGGTTGTCTAATCGCCATGTCCGCCACCTTTTCAGATAATAATAAGGGGTTTGGTATGAAAATGGTTTAGGTGCTGAATCACTCGTAGATCCACTTGTCGGCGGTCCTGTCGTAGGAGACGAGCTCCTCGGGCTTGAAGAAGATGGAGATCTCCCTCTTGGCAGACTCGACCGAATCGGATCCGTGGATGATGTTCATGCCGGTGACCATGGCGTAGTCGCCGCGGATGGTTCCGGGTGCGGACTCGGCGGGGTTGGTCTTGCCCATCATTCCCCTGCAGACGGAGACCGCGTTCTCACCCTCGAGCACCATGGCCATGACGGGGCCGGAGGTGATGTAGGAGATGAGAGAGGGGAAGAAGGGCTTGCCCTTGTGCTCCCCGTAATGGTTCTCCGCCGTCTCCTTGGAGATGACCATCATCTTCATGGCGACGATCTTGAGTCCCTTCTTCTCGAAGCGGGAGAGGATCTCGCCGCAGAGTCCGCGCTGGACTCCGTCGGGCTTGACCATGAGGTAGGTCTGCTCCATGGCCATGCTCACTCCTCCTTCTTCTCGGCTGCTTTGAGTCTGGCGGCCTTCTCGATGGCGGCCTTCTCGGTCCACTCGGTGGTCCTTGCGACCCTCTTCAGCTCGATCATGTTCTTGTAGCACTTGTTGGTGTCGAAGAACAGAATTGTGCCGTCCTTCCTGACGAACATCTTGCCTGTTCCGGGCTCGATGGATGCGCCGCAGAAGGAGCATTTCCTAGTTGTGTCCACCATGCCAATCACCTCATTCCGAGCTTCCTGGCCTCTCTGGACGTCTCCCTCAGCATGAGGATGTCCCCCATCCTGACGGGGCCCATGATGTTCCTGGTGATGATTCTACCTTTGTCGCGGCCGTCGAGCACACGGACCTTGACCTGGGTGGCCTCTCCGGTCATCCCGGTCCTTCCGATGATCTCGACAACCTCCGAGGGGATGCTGTCTGTGTCGACCATTCAGCTCACCTCAGTTCTTGAGAGCCTGGACTGCCTGGGCGATCTCGTCGCAGAGGGCCTTTCCCTTTCCGACGTCGGTGATGGCGACGGAGGCTGCGGGCTTGTCGAGTCCGATGGCCTTTCCGAGCTCGATCTTGCTGGGGACGTAGATGTAGGGCACGTTCCTCTCGTCGCAGAGAGCGGGCATGTGGGCGAGGATCTCCGGGGGCTCGACGTCGGTGGCCATGATGACGATGGCGGCAGCGCCGCGCTCGACGGTCTTGGTGACCTCGTTGGTTCCCTTCTTGATCTTTCCACCGTCCCTGGCCATCTCGGCGAGGGAGTAGGCTTTGTCGGAGAGTTCCTTGGGTGTCTCAAACTTCACAAATACAGACATTTCAATTACCTCTTTCAGACGCACCAACGCGCCTTCATCATTCATCGGCTCTTGGAGAGCATCCCGCACTATCGGGTGATTGTATTTATAATGTCCGAGGGAAGTGGACGCGACACGTCAGGATTTGCCTGCCTGCTTGTTCTCGCCGAAAGGATCCTGGATGAACCCCATCAGCTTCGGATGGAGCTGGAACGACTTCACGATGGCGCTCAGGTCGTGGTCCTTGAGGTAGAATCCCAACGCGATGGACACGCACATCGACCCGAACGTGTTGGCAAGCATGTCCCTGAGTGTGTCGAACGGGCTGTACTGCATGTTGGTGCCCGTGGTTATGTCGACGATGAACTCGAAGACCTCCCAGTACGCGCTGAACCCCATCATGATGACGGCAACGAAGATCGACATCGTCCATCCGGAGAAGTTGACCTTGCCCTGCGAGTAGGCGTGGTAGCACATCAGCGTGTAGTACACGCACAGCGAGACGACGACGGACGAGATCGTGTGCGTGACGGTGTCGTAGTAGACCAGCACGTCGTACCTCAGGAGCAGGACCCCGTACGCGTGCAGGAAGATGGCGACGGCTATCGCGATTATGAACGTCTTCGGGAGCGTGATGATGCGGGCGTGCTTGAGGGCTATCGGGACGAGACAGAACAGGCCGCAGAATATGCCCGTGTTCACCTCGTACGACATCTTGAACCCTGATGCCAGAGAGACGATGCTCATACCGAGGATTATCAGACAGGCGGCGACGCATATGGCATCGTCGAGACCCCATCCGTTGTTCGGGGGCTTTATCGGCTTGTACTCCGGGACTACGTCGTCCTTCCTCCTCTCCTTCCTCTCGGTGACGGGCTTGCGGAGCTCGGTGGACTGGGTGAACTCGCTCTTGTCGTGCCTCTTGACCGCCTTTGCCGCGATGATCGCGTAGGCCGCCGAGGCGAAGGTGGCCACGAACGGGGACACGATGAGGATCCTGTTGGAGTACCTCTCCTGACCGTGCTGGAAGTCGCCGTTGAAGACAGGCGCCCCGTCGGCGTAGAGGCTGCCGAACATGAAGAACAGATCCAGGACCGAGACGGCGAGGGAGATCATCATGGCGAACAGCACCATCCACCTCTTTGTCAGGGTCATGCCGAACGACCTGTCCATCAGGAGAGCCAGCATGAATCCGGAGACGAAGCACTGGAGAGCCTGGAACGCCGCGTTGAAGTATTCCGTGTAGGAGACGTCCAGCAAGATGTGGCTCCCGACGGGATAGACCAGATGGTCCACCAGATAGTAGATCACCACAAGAGTGGGTGCCAGCATCGACATCCACACGACGTTCCTGCTGTAGTAGTACCCGACATCCTTGTAGTAGGGCAGGAGAAGCAGCAGTATGCTAAGCAGGTCGACTACCAGCCACATCCAGTCGCTCATGAGAAGAGCCACGGCTGCCATTGCGATGGAGACGGCCAGAGAGGCTGTGACGAGCGACTTGATCTGAATCACGATGATGCCAACAAGGGGCGAGATATAACCGTTTGCTCAGAAATGGGAAAATCTAACGTAAATTCGGAAGGATTCCCGCCCCAGGAAGGGGCGGGATTTGATTGATCAGTTGACGTAGTCCAGCCAGTCCTCGTACTTGAGGTCCTTTCCGGTGGCGATGTCGTGGAACTTGGCGTGGATCTCTGTGGCGACCTTACCGATCTTGCCGTCCCCGATGGGCCTTCCGTCCAGACTGGTGACCGGTGCGATCTCCGCCGCCGTGCCGGTCATCCAGACCTCGTCTGAGGACATGAGCATGAACCTGGAGACCTCCGTCTCGAGGACCTCGTAGCCCATATCCTGGGCGATCTGGATGATGGAGCGCCTGGTGATACCGTTGAGGATGCTCTCGGCGGATGCGGGGGTGACGATCTTGCCCTGGTAGTACATGAAGATGTTCTCGCCGGTGCATTCCGCGACGTGTCCGACTGAGTTCAGCATGACGGCCTCGTTGGCCCCCTGGCTGACGGCCTCCCTCTTGGCGAGCGTGGAAGCGACATAGGATCCGTTGACCTTGGCCCCGGCCGGCCCGCAGAGGTTGTCCGGCCTCTGCCAGGAGGACGTGATCAGCTTGGCCCCTGCAGCGGCGCCGGAACCCAGGTAGTTGCCCATGTGGACGCAGGTGATCGCCATGGAGACAGGAACGCCGACGGGGTTGAGCCCGACCTCCTCTCCGCTGAGGAAGACGCAGGGCTTGACGTAGTCGACCATCTCGCCGTTGGCGCGGACGACATCCTTGATGGCGTTGCAGAGGTCGTCGAACCCGTATGTCTTTCCGTCGAAGACCAGGTCGATGCCCATCATCTTGCATCCGTCCATCATCCTCTGGACGTGGTCCTTGAGCCTGAAGATGGCCATTCCCTTGGGTGTCTGGTAGACCCTGATTCCCTCGAAGACGCCGGTTCCGTAGTTGAGGGCGTGTGCGAGGACGTGGACCTTCGCATCCTCCCAGTTGACAAGCTTGCCGTTCAGCCAGATCTTTTCAGTCTTGTCCATGAAATCACCTTGATGGCAATCGGTGAGGAGACATTCGGTCCCCTGCTAAGAAGAGTGCACGATTGTTTGGATATATACACATTTTCTGGCTCTACGTCGAATCCTGTTGTAACGCCGTTAACGGAGTCCCAACGGATCCGACATGTCGTCAGGCGTCAGCCCGACGGTTCCGCGGCGTACCGCCGGGTTCCCATGCCGGAACCCAGGATGTTCCTGGCGGCGTTGCGGTCGCGGTCCATCTCCAGACCGCAGACCGGACACCGGAACATCCGTTCCGAAAGGGGGATACCATCGCCGACGTGCCCGCAGCGCGAGCACGTGCGCGTGGTGTACGCTGGGTTGACCCTGATCAGGCGGACGTCAGTCTTCCCAGCCTTGCGCTCCGCCTTCCCGACGAGGGTCGCCCATGCGGCCTCCGTGAAACGTTTCCTTCTGACGAGCGTGCCGTCCTCCCTTGAGGCCAGCCGCCTGACGTCGATGTCCTCGACGACCACCGTGGTTTTGCCGGACACCATCCAGTCCGCCACCCTGTCCAGGTATCCGTCGCGTCTACGACGGATGCGCTCCTCGATCCGGGCGATCCTGCGCCGCTTCTTCAGCCATTTGGCGGTGCCCTCCTCGAGTTTGGATAACTGGCGCCTTAGGTGCGCGAGCTCGGCCTCGGCCTCCCTGAAGAAGTCGGGCGTCCTGATCTTGTTCCCCTTGGAGTCGGTTATCAGGTCGACCAGGCCGAGGTCGTAGCCCTCGGCCCTGACCGGCTCCCCGACGTCCATCTCCCCGCGGACGACCCTGTCGGTCTCGTAGGTGATGCAGATGTACCACCTCCCGGTGCCCCTGCGCACCGCCCTCACGGTTACCGCCCTGCCGTTCCGGGGCTTGGCCAGGTTCCTGCAGCGGACCCACAGGTCCCTGTTCAGCCGGATGCGGTTGCTCTCCATCTTCGACGACCTCGGATCGAAGCAGATGGAGCGGAACCTGGGAGGGGTCTTGATGCGGGGCACATGGAGCTCCCCGTCGGCCAGGGACCTCCTCTCGCACCTTTCGACAGCCTGCCACACCCTGCCGATGGTCTCCCTCAGGGTGTAGGAGTTCACCGATCTGAGCATGCAGTCGTCAGCCCTCATGAGCGTGAACTCCCTGTTCATCTCCATGGGGTCAGGAACATGGACTCCGTCGATCAGGCAGTGGATGCAGGCCTCGGCGAAATGGTTGTACACCCCTCTGGCGACGTCGAGCTGCCTCAGCAGCTCGCGCTCCTGGGTCCTGTTCGGGTACGCGGGGTACACCCTGGTCACGAACCATCTGTCCTCGGATCCGCCTCCCCTCCTGCCCATGTCATACCCATCGTCAAATGTGGTATAAAAGGCTCACAAGGGGGTCTCCGAATGGGCCGAATAACCATTAACGGTCATTGAACAGATGATGATCCATCTGTTCTCCCGGATCCCCCGATGATGGCATGCCGTGATTCCGATGAGTTCCGTACCCACAGGTCCGCATTCGGACTCCGATGTTCATCAACGGCGTTACAACACGAATCTGCGAAGAGGCCATTTTCTAGTGCAAATCTCAGTCGTCCATGGTCCTCAGCAGTTCATCGACGGCATCCTCGAAGGTGAACCCCTCTGAGACCTGAATGCCCCGGCACCCGAGACGCCTCCCGAACTCCATGTCCTTCTCATGGTCGCCGATCATGAAAGACCTGCGCGGGTCTATGCCGTGCTTGAGGATGGCGGCGAGACCCATGCCTATCTCGGGCTTCCTGCATGAGCAATGGTCGTCAGGCGTGTGCGGACAATAGAATATGTCGTCGATATGGCCGCCGCCCGCCTCGACGGTGCGCCTCAGCTTGTCGTGGATGCGCCCCAGCGTCTCCTCGTCGAAGAACCCGCGACCTATCCCGGACTGGTTGGTGATCATTATGACCAGGAACCCGGCGTCGTTCAGGCGCTTGATCGCGGCGGGGACGAAGTCGTACACCTCGAAAAGATCCGGGTCGCTGCAGTACGGGACGTCCTTCGCGACGGTGTCGTCCCTGTCGATGAAGACCGCTCGCTGACCGAAGAGCTCCCTCTCCACTATGCCGCACATGGTGTGGCAAGCGCAGAGATAGCCTTCCTGAATGCGGGGCGTCTCCTTGGAGGGGATGACGACCGCGATGTCGACGATCTCCCTCAGCTTGCCGCCATCGCCTGTGAAGGACATGGTGACGGCCCCGCGCTCCTTCGCGGCCTCCATGGCCAGTATTACGTTTTTGGAGTTGCCGGAGGTTGACATCCCGATGACCACATCGCCCTTCCTGCAGATCGCCTCGACCTGCCTCTTGAAGACGAGGTCGTAACTGTAGTCGTTGCCGATTGCGGTCACTGGCGCGATGTTGGACAGACACACTCCAGGAAGGGCGGGACGCTCCAGCATGTACCTGCCCGAGAACTCGGCGGCGATGTGCTGGGCGTCGGCGGAAGAACCACCGTTGCCCATGAATATCGCCTGGTTGCCGTTCCTGAACGCCTCTATGAGGGCGTCAGCTGCCCTGCGGACCTGTGCCGGATCGATCTTCGATATTGTCTCTGCGCTCCTCTGAAGCTCGGCTTTGATGGCGTCATTCATTGGGATACCTCCAAGAGATCACTCCCTCGGGCTCGAACATGTAGTCGGTCACCCTCGCACCCATCTTCTGGAGAACTTTGGCGACGCTGTACTTGCGGTCGTATCTGCATATGAAGTACATGAAACCGCCACCTCCGGCACCTGAAACCTTTCCGCCTATGGCGCCTTCGTCCATGGCCGCCTGATAGAGCGCGTCGATCTGCGGATTGGAGACCTTGTTGGAGAACTGCTTCTTATACTCCCAGGCCTCATGGAGAAGCTCCCCCGCATGGACGATGTTTCCCTTCTCGAGAGCTATGACCATCGAGGTTGCTATCTCCTTGGTCTTGTCGAGGGCCTCCTCGTTCTGCCCCTTGTTGAACTTGTCCACCTGACTCTCGATGATCGTGGCGGATTCGCGTGGATTGCCCGTGTAGCACAGGAGCGAGGAATACTGGAGTTCGTTGACGGTGTCCTCTGGGATTCTCACCCTGTTGACGTTGACCCCATGCTTGTTGAACTTCATGAAGTTGAAACCGCCGAACACGGCCGCATACTGGTCCTGTTTGCCGCCTTTGAGGCCGATCTCCTCCCTCTCGAGCTTGTACGCCAGCTGGGCCATCTCCATGCTCGTGAGCTTGATGCCCTGCCACTCGCACATTGCTGCTATGATGGAAACTATGACGGTCGATGAGCCGCCCAATCCGGACCCCGGAGGTGCCTCCGACTGCAGGAACATCCTGAATCCGTCGGTGATCTCGAAATGATTGGTGACAGCTTTTATGAGATCCATGTTGCCGTCGAGCTTCAGAGGTCCGCCGTCCAAGGGTGCCATAAATTTACCGTAGTCGGTGGAATGAACAGACATCGAGTGATCGTCTGTGGGTGTGATCGTACAGTATGCATACCTATTAATCGTCGTGTTGAAAACCGCACCGCCCTTTTTCGATGCGTAAGGCTCAACATCTGTACCTCCCCCAGCAAGACCTAATCTCAGAGGAGCCCTTGCTCTGTAGTGAATCCCATCCATTTTTACACCGACCGCATGGAAGCGGAAGCCGAAGAGCCCTGGTTTCAGAACTTTCGTTTACATTACGTAAATCGGCTGGAAGCGTTTACGAGGTTGTCATATATATTGATTTCAGCTGGAATGTCAGAATGCGGGAATCTGGCACATACAAAGGTCAAGTATGTACCGAGCCCCATAGCAGGTGTAATAGCCTCCACTGAATATGTAAACAGTAGCTCCTTCAACAGCCACAAGACTACCCACATGAGTTCCGCCCCTCACACTAACCTCTTCCTCCATGATCAGGGTTGAATCATATGTAACTCCAGATGCGATTGCCTGGGCTAGATCGGTACGCGTGGAATCCTCGTAATATCCACCGACGATTCCAATCATACCGTCACCAAACTTTGCCATAGAAAACGACCCATATCCGTCGTCTGAAACATAGCCCAACTGAATAGAATCGGCAACGTTGACAGACATTCCAAATTGCGTACTGCTGCTCCTAAGACACAAAAGCTCCCCGATGTCATTGCCCCTGACATTCGCAGAATCATATGAATCGCTGGAGTTAAAGCATCCTTCCCCATAGAAAAGATCCGCCCAACCATCCACCTCAGAAACTGTACCATCGGAATTACCGACGTACATACCCATCGTAACGCCCAACCAATAGATAGATCCGCCGGACCTAAGCCATTCTAGAACAAGGTCATCTTCGGATCCCGTGTATATTGTATGGGGCATCGCACCCGAGATAAACACCACTGCGACACCATGAGCATTAGCACTGCTCATCAACTCGCTTAGACCACGGGCATCAACCACTGTGGACCCTATGCCGCGTATCTCAAGTTCTCTGACGATGTCCTCGACACACTCGGAAGCATTGGATATCCCCTGAGTACCGTACGAATCATCGAGATAAATGTAAACTTCGTCAACAGACTCCATACGACCAGTATCAATCTCAAGAATCTGGAACCTGGCAGAACCGGATGATTCCACCTCGTACATCACGTTCCCATCCTGGTTGATAATGTCTGAACTGAAATGATACGGATTTGCGACGTAGATCATCATCTCACCCGCGACCATGACTACTACAAGTACCGCGAATATCGAAATCACGATCTTATGCCGATCCATTGGAAACCACCTTCGAATCCATTCTTCTGTTGTGGACATATGTTATAAACACGGAATATATTGCCAAAGTTTCCAACGCACCCAGAATCAAATTAATCAATGATTGATTGGACATTCCAAGAATAGTGACCGAATCCAACCATTCGATTCCATTCAGTATGAATTCTGGAGACACTATGTGCAGGAACACGTTTGCTGCAAAAAGATCGCTGAAATTGTGCATCACTATTGCATATAACGTGGGGACAATCAGCAGAGCAATCAGAGACAGTTTGTATCTCGAGTCTGAAACCAACACATGGTAAATGACGAACGGAATGATGATCATCATGTATGTAGGTGCTGGCGTCCATAGGAACACAGATGTTGCGCCCAGCATGCAATACATCATGAAACGGTCATTATTGTTGGACTTGCTGGACCTGCCCTTCTGATAGTAGTATGCAAGTAACACTTCCAGGAATATTATGACAGGCTGAAGCATAATTACAATGGTGTACCCGTTGGACGTTAGTGAATCCCAGAAAGATTCCTCACCGGCTCCAATAGAATCTACACGATTGAACACAAAGTTGAGAGAATCCCAGATTGTTCCATTTACTATGTCAGGAGTGTAAATTACAAGAAACATCACTGCCGCTCCCAGAATGGACATACTGAGAGATTTTGCAAACTTGCGTATGTCTCCAGACTCCTTCACTAGTATGTATGCCACAAATAGGAAGATGAGGTATGCTGGGAAAAACTTGGACAGCACCGCCATTGAGAATGAACATCCAGCCAACAAATAGTTGCCCTTCATAAGGAAATACACGGTAAGAAGAAGCGTTAGAACCGAGAGTCCGTCAAACATGGCATGTACACACGACGTGTAAATTGTTAACGGACATAGAAACCACAGACCGAATGCGATTGAAGCTTTCTGACGGTCCCCGGTACGCTCCATCACCATGAGATAGAGAACATAGGAGATGGCGAGATCGATCAGAGTGAACACTGCCTTGAACACAAGGCTGAACTCTACTGTGGTAACAAGATCCATGTAGTATTCCCAAGACACATCTTGAGATGGAATGAGGGAATCGGACTCGATGCCAAAGACATCTATGCCGAATAAATAATTCATCACAAAACCAATTGATGATATGAAGTAGCCCCATACTGGGGTGTAGTAATACCCTGGGAGCTCATACAAACCACTATTGGATTGTATATTTTCAATGATGTATCCCCAATACGCTATGTCATAGCTGTGAGTGAAGAGAACGGATATCAGAGAGCGTATGATGAGCCCTACGGCTGCCAGAAAAATCAAAGGGTGTACGAATACCCATTGACGGATAGTACTAGCGCCGAACCCATCCCCCATACCACTGGTATTCCAAGCGAGACATTTAATGGTTATAGGGATACACAGAGTTTTTACTCAAAATAGTTGATAGATCCATGTCAAGATTCATATCGGAAATACGGGATGGCCGATTCATGAGAATAGCGATGATGACGGACAGCTGGTTCCCCACCAGAGATGGCGTGGTCACATCCATCTGCATCATCAAGGAATCGCTCGAGGCCCTCGGACATGAGGTCTTCATCATCGCCCCCGAGCCAGAACCCGAATACAGACAGGAGGGAGTCTACTACTTCCCCGCTGTCAAGTTCAAGAGCTATGAGGGATACTATGTTCCCATCTATCCGTCGAACAAGATCGAGATTCTCAGGAAGATAAACCCGGATGTTATCCACATCCATGGTGTTGCGACGATGGCGATCCGCGCACTGATCTGCAGCCACACGCTTGGGATCCCGACGGTGATGACGTTCCATACTATGGTGGACGACGCGGCGAAGTACTACTCCCCCGTGAAGCTGCCTCCCGAGACGATGGACCGCCTCATCTGGATCTACCTCAGGCAGATACTCAAGAGGATGGACGTCGTGGTCACACCCACCAGATGCATAGGAGACGAGCTGAAGTCGCACGGAGCCACATGCAGGAACCTTCTGGCTATCCCCACTGGAGCGAAGACAGACGTCTTCCACCCAGGCATCCCATGCGACGACATCCGCGAGAGATACGGACTTGTCGGAAAAAGGGTCGTCATACATGTTGGGCGCATATCCTACGAAAAGGATCTGGACATCGTGATAAGGTCCATGAAAGATCTGGACGCCGTTCTACTGGTGGCAGGCAAGGGCCCCGCCAAGAACGACATGGAGAACCTGGTGAAGGAACTGGGCCTCGAGGACAGGGTCATCTTCGCCGGATTCGTCCCGGACGACGAGCTCCCGAAGTACTACAACGCTGCCGACATCGCCGTATCGGCGTCGAAATTCGAGACCCAGGGTCTCTCCATCCTTGAGGCAATGGCCTCAGGGAAGACCGTGGCATGCCGCAACGGTCGCGCTTTCACGGAGATAGTTCACGACGGCGTGAACGGATACCTCTTCGATGACGAGTCCGAGTGTGCTGACGCCATGCGCAGAGCGTTGGACGCCCCCGAAGATGTCCGCGAGGCATCGTACCGCACCGCTTTGGAGAACTCAAGGGAGAAATCCGTCCAGAAATACATAGAAGCATACGAGCTCGCGATCAGAACCAAGGAGGCCCGCAGGAAATGAGTCTCGGAGACTGGCTCTTCAGCCTGTTCGACGGCCTCGGGGAGCCGGGGGTGCTCCTGTGCATATTCGTCCTGTTCTTCATAGACGCCGTCATATTCCCCACTCTCCCGGAGGTGTTCTTCCTGCTGGGCCTGGATCAGAACCCGACAGTGTCTTTCGGATGCGAACTCCTGTTCGTGGCGATACTCGGCGAGCTCGCCGGAATCTTCCTGCTATACTACATCGTCAAGAAGATCAGGGTGCCGGCACGCATTTCGCGCATCGCCGAGAAATACATCAACTTCCTGGTGGTGAGCGATGAGAGGATAATCCTCGTCAACCGCATAGCCCCCATGATTCCGTTCCTCGGCGCATTCATCGCCCTCATCAAGACATGGGATCCGAGGAAATGCACGTTCTACATCGTGCTCGGATGCGTCCTGAAGTACGGAATCATAATGCTGGCAGGCAACTTCTTCTACGGCTACTTCGGAAGCGACACCGCCCAGACGGTTATGCTCGTCGCCATCGTCGCCGTCATCGTCATAAGCTTCATCGCATCATACGTCAAGAAGAGGAGAGCGGGGCTGGAATCATGAAGTTCGTAGACGTCAATCCATTCTTCTATCCGCATCACGGCGGCATCGAGACACGCATGCACGACACGGCCAGGCTCCTGGCAGCCAGGGGACACGACGTCACGGTGCTCACCGGCAGACTTCCGGACACCGCCGAGGAGGAGATGACGGAATTCGGATACAGGGTCGTCCGTCTGAAGTCCCGCTTCATCAACATATACAATCCGCCCTTCATAAGCTCCGAGGGAGTCCTGGAGGCCCTCAGGAGCATGGATGCGGATGCGGTGAACTACAACTACCGCTGGGCACCGTCCTACAACAAGGATCTCGGAAGATACGACGGCTACAAGGTGTTCACGTACCACAACATGTGGGGCGAGGGCACCGGGCTGACGGGGAAGGTCTCCGAGATCAACGACAACGGATTCCGCAAGACCCTGGAGACGTTCGACCACATCGTCTGCGTCAGCGACTACGTGAGGAACGACCTGATACGCAGAGGACTGCCTGCGGAGAGGATGACGACCATCCCCACCTGCCTGGACCTGCCTCCCGAGAAAGAGACTTCTGAGGGAGACTACATCCTGTCGCTGGGAAGGCTAGTCAAAACGAAGGGTCTCGACAGCCTGATAGAGGCCATGAAGAGCGTCGACTGCAGACTGATCATGTGCGGGAAGGGACCCGAATCCAAGAACCTGGAGAAGCAGGTCGCGAAACTGGGGCTCGGAAACAAGGTGGAGTTCCGCGGATACGTGTCTGAAGAGGAGAAGGACTCCCTGATGAGATCCTGCAGGCTCTTCGTCATGCCGTCGCTTTTCGAATCGTTCGGTCTGGCGGCACTGGAGGTCCTCGGATACGGAAGACCGCTGGTCTACGGCGACGTCAACGGCCTGCCGGACACGGTCGGGAACGGCGGTATCGCAGTGAAGCCGGGAGACCCCGGGAGCATAGCCGAGGGGATCAACAGACTTCTCGGCGACGACGCCCTGAGGACGGAGCTCGCCGGCAACGCACGCAGACAGGCTGAGAAATACACCTGGGACAGGTACATCCCGGAGTACGAGAGGGTTCTGTCCGCGGGAAAGCAATAAGACGGCCCCGAGGGCCGCGTTTTTCAAAGTGCGTTCAGCGCCTTGACGTAATGCTCGGGCTTGCTCCTCTCGATGAGCTCCTCGACCTGGTCGGAACCTCCGACGACGCCGACGTTGCCGTTGGATGTGGAGAGGAGTGCGTACGCGGACTGCCCGCTCTCGGGGATCAGCTCCGCCTCGTAGACGTCCTGGAGCTTCTGGAGCCTCCCGATGGCGGTCAGCGCGGCATCGTGGCTGATGACGGAGAGGACCATCCTGGACTTCCCCGGGAGCTCGCATTTGCCGACGACGATGGTCTCGACGTTGATCTTGTTGCGTGTGAACTCGCCCATGACCCTCTGCATGACACCGAATTCGTTCTTGACGATGAGTGAGATGACGTGCATGTTTCCCGGATTCGCAACAGGCTCGCCGTATTTGGTTCTATGGTGACATTGAGAAATCCATGAAGACAAAGGATAGCTAGCCAATGCATAGCATAGTAAGTTTTTCCTGTTCTCGGTTGAACAACTATGAGGATGACTTACTTTTTCAACCTTCCAAATCAATTGTAATTTGCGACTAATGTTAAGTTTATAATCTTATGTTCATTCAGTAGCAGATGTGGAGTAATCTGAGAGCTAAACCTAGTTCAAATAACAAACAAGAAAGAGATTCCAATTTTGAGATTCTCAGAATAGTCGCAATGATGATGATTATTCTCCATCACATCGCATTATATGGCGGATGGCCCCTAGATGTTGGTCAAACCTTTAACCTGTCTATAGACTCGTTCTTCATCCAGTTTATTCACCACTTTGGAAAGATAGGCGTCTGGATCTTTGTTCTCATAAC
The DNA here is from genome assembly GCA_009911715.1 of Methanomassiliicoccaceae archaeon DOK. NCBI lineage: Archaea > Methanobacteriati > Thermoplasmatota > Thermoplasmata > Methanomassiliicoccales > Methanomassiliicoccaceae > Methanomassiliicoccaceae archaeon DOK. The sequence continues at coordinate 1,854,781 of CP047880.1, forward strand.
AGGATATTACATGGTATGCTCCAAATCCCAGATTATTCCCAAATTTCTGAAACTGTTTCTACAGATATACACCACATCAGTACTCGTAGATGTGATTTTCATCGTGTTCGGAGGGGTTCCGGCCAATTCTATTCATTGGCAAAACGATCTGCTGCCAGTGTTGTCTGGAAAATGGTGGTTTGCATCCACATATCTCATAGCGCTTCCATTCTTCCCATTCGTTAACAAAATGCTCAATTCACTCGATAGGGGATCACATCTAACCCTAATTTTACTGTTGTTGATAGTATGGTTCGTAATTCCAACGTTTACACACAGTGGCATGTATGGCAGTTTCGTCATAATGTTCTTCACAATGTACACGATAGGTGCCTACATCAAATTATATCCAAAATCATTTGAAAGGAGTGTAAAAGAATACGGATTGTGGACCATAATCTCCATAACATTGCTGGCCACTCTAATAGCTCTTGCAAATCTGATTGGCCCCTTAGATGGTTTTAAACCATTTGAGACAACACTGGCATGGGGCAATGATAGCAGCATCATGGTTGTCATAATAGCAGTACTTACATTCCTTACTTTTAAACAAACTAACGTTGGCCACATACACTGGGTAAATGTGTTTGCGTCGACAATGTTTGGTGTTTATCTACTTCAAGAACACGATCAATTTAGAGCGTGGATTTTCGAATGGATGGACATAGGAAGCCACTACGGATCCCCCGATCTAATTTTGTATGTGTTTGGCTGTATGCTAGTTATACTGGTCTTGTGCGCAATTCTGGAATATGTAAGAATGCAGACTGTTGATCGCGCTACATCCAGATTAATACCGCCATTCACAAAAGCAATTCGCAAAACATTGTCGTGTTTGGTAGGAACAGATAATACAAGCCCACAGTGAGGCAAACATTGTACTTCGATACATCGGGTAAACAACTGCCGTGAGACACAATTTTATATGGGTTATTCGTGCAAAAAGCGGTTCAGATCGTATGACGGAGTCCGAAAACACAAAAATGGACATCGCAATCGGAATTTGCGCCTACAATGAGTCCCAGAACATCGAACGCTGCATCCGCTCCATATATGAGCAGGATACTCGCAACGTCAACGTGAAGGAGGTCCTGGTCGTCTCCAGCGGAAGCACGGACGGAACCGACGACATCGTACGCAGACTGATGGTCGAATACGACAACCTCACTCTCCTGCCCCAGGAAAAGCGCGAGGGCAAAAACTCCGCCATCAACTGCTACCTGGACCACAAGACCTGCGACATCGTCGCGATGTACAACGCGGACAACGTCTTCATGACGAGGGACTCCCTGTACAAACTGGTCGAACCCTTCTTCGACCCGCAGGTCGGCATGGTCGGCGGGCATCCGATCCCCACCAACGACAAGAGCACCAAGGTCGGGTTCGCCACCCACATGCTCTGGACCATGCATCACAACCTCGCCCTTATCTACCCGAAGATCGGGGAGCTGGTGGCGTTCAGGGACATAGGCACGCGCCTCCCCACGGACATGCAGTCAGACGAGGACCTTATCAGGATGCGCCTGGAGGAGGCCGGGTACAAATGTGTGTACGCGCCGGAAGCCACCATACTGAACCACGGCCCGGACACGGAGGAGGACTTCTACAAGCAGAGGCTCAGGGTGAACATCGGCGAGTGCACCATGAAGCAGATGCACGACTACGACATCCCCTCGTGGAACAAGAAGTACGTCATCAAGGCGATGATGGGCACCATCCACGATCTCGGATTCCACCCGTTCAAGATGCTCTACGCCATCAGACTGGAGCTCAGATCCAGGAAGGAGGCGGAGGAGCATGTCAAGAGGGGCGAAGACCGCATGAGCGTGTGGGAACCCATCAGGACCACGAAGAAGCTCTGATTCAGACCTTCCTTCCCTCGTCCAGAATCTCTCCGGGCCCGACCACCGTGTTGTCGGCCAGGACGGCGTTCCTCACAACAGCCCCCTCCCCCACAGAGCAGCCGTCACCCAGTATGGTGTTCTCCAGAGTGGCCCCGTCAATTGTGCAGTTCCTCATCACGAGGACACGGTCGAGTCTGGAACCGGAGACCGACGAACCTGCGAGGACGACGGAGTCCTTCAGCCCGGAACCGGCAACACTGGAACCCGCACCCATGTAGAACGGCCCCTCGATCTCCGATCCGCCGGCGTCCCAGAGGGCATCCCCGTACTCGGCGGATGCGACCGCGAGGTTTGCACCCAACAGGTCGTGGGGCCTGCCGACGTCCATCCAGATTCCGCTGATCTGGAAGCCCTGTATGCGGTGCCCCTCCGCCATGAGCATCGGGACGAGGTCCTTCGAGAAGTCGAAGAACGTTTTCTCCGGGACATAGCCCAGAACCGACCTGTTCAGGACGTAAACCCCGGCATTGATCAGATTGGAGAACACCTCCTCGGGCTTCGGCTTCTCCTTGAACTCCGTGATGCGGCCGTCTGGCTGTACCCTGGCGATGCCGAACTCGCAAGGGTTGTCGACCGGAGTGAGAGATATCGTCACCGATGCACCGGAATCGATATGCTCCCTAATCTCCGATGCGACATCCACGGATGCGAACACATCGCCGTTGGCCGCCACGAACACGTCGTCGAGACGGTCCTCCACCAGCTTCATCGCTCCGCCTGTGCCGAGCGGCTCGTCCTCGTAAGAGTAGATGATGCTGAGGCCCAGGTCCGAACCGTCGCCGATAGCCTCCCTCATCTGCTCGGACTTGTAGCCGCAGGCGAGGATGACCTCCTCTATGCCCGCCCTTGCCAGAGACCTGAGCAGATACCACAGGCACGGCCTGTCCGCCACCGGCAGGATGATCTTGGGACGGGTCTCCGTCAGAGGCAGGAGCCTCGTTCCCTTTCCACCGACCATCACGACAGCCTGTCTAACCTTGCCTTCCATAGCCTCACTTCCTCGGTCTGACCATCTTCACGACGTTGATGTCCGTCGGGACGCCCATCGCGGTGGCAACCGGAACGCACTTCGTCCTCAAAATATGAACTATGGGCACATCGAGGTTCCTGTCCGAGGTGGCCTCGAAGTTCGCCATGCCCTTGGCTATGATCAGCCCGCATGAGCGTATCTCTTCGGCGAGATCCCCGGGAACGTCGTCCCAGTCGATGCCGATGTAGAACTTCCCGGTGGACAGCAGCCTGTCGACCTCCTCATCCATACCTATGCGCAGAGCATCCTCCATTGTCACATCGTTCAGGATCGGTGCGCCGCGGACCACGCCGACGACGCGCTTGCCCATGCGACGGAGCTGTCTGATCAGGACCTTGTCGAGCTGGGACTCGCCGCAGTTATCGAACATGTAGACCACTCCGGCCACATTGTCCAGCTCCTCCCTGAGCTCGTCCGTGTCGTCGTGGCCCAGGCCCTGCGACATCATCCCGTCGAACACCGACATGAACTGATGCGGGTCATCTATCGCCGAGCCGGCACCGAAATCCATGATGTTCCCGACCACGGCGGCCATTATGGCCGCACAGAGCGGATCGTCAGACGACTCAACGGCATCCTCCAGCATCCTCTCGTAAGACGCCGCCACCTCGTCCGCCTCCTCCTTTATCCTGCGATAGGGGTCGTCCGAGCCCAGCGCGGCGTATGCACGGGAATGGACATCCGTGGCTATGACCACAGAGGGAGTGTCTGGATCCATGCCCTCGGAGAGGGCGTCGACGGCGGCCTTCACGGACTCGAACTCACGCCCGTTGCCTTCGAGACGCGACTGGAAGAGGACGCGCCTCATCAGACACGGGGCGCAATCGGCGGTGAACCTCATATGAACAGCATCCTTAGAATCAGAAGTTCCCGCGGATGACGCCGCGGGGCGTTTTTCTTAACGTGTGGGGTTTCCCCCACGTTTGGAACCGTCTCAGACGACGGTGTTGGAGACGCACTCGACGTTCTCGATTCCGGGAATGGCGCGGAGAGCGTCCTCGAGCTTTCCACCGACCTCTTCGTCAGAGTCGTCGATGAGGAATCCCGCGTTGACCTTCATGAGTCCGAAGGCGACGGGGAGGATCTTGGTCTCCAGGAGCTTGACTCCTGCGGGGAGGACTCCGGAGAGCTGGGCGATGACGTTGTCGAGGTCGACCTCTGTGCTCTCGGGCATCAGGTCGTAAGCTGCAGCGATCTGTCCCATCTCAGCACCTCACGGTCCGATGAATCCGCATTTCTTGCATTCGTAGGAAACGCCCTGGTCGCGGCACTGGTCGCACCTTCCGATCTCGTACTCACCGCAGCGGGGGCACTTGAAGAAGGTGTTTCCCTTGCCAACCAGTCTCTTTCCACAGGAAGAGCATATTTTATCGGCTGCCATACGCACGCGATTAGATTTCTTATATTTAAATAAGAACGTTAAAATTCATAGCGGTTTCGACGACGTGCGACATCGGCTGCGTTCGGCGGGATACATCTCGTAGTAGTCCACGCCGTACATCTTGGCGACGATCTTCGCGGTGACCTTTCCGAACCCCCAAAGCTGATGGAAGGTCATGATGGGGACCTTCGGGTTGAGATGGGAGACTCCCTCTGCCCTCTCGCCGAAATCGTACCTGTAGTAACGGATGTCCATGCGACGGTCGGCGTACTTGAGCAGATCCATGAGGACCTTCCAGCCACGAAGCTCGAAGTTGTCCCAGTTGTTCTGGATGATGGGGCGGAATACGTCGCAGCGTATCGCGAACAGCCCGCTCATCATGTCCTTGGTCGTCTGCTTGCGGTGAATCATGAAGAACAGCTTGCAGTAGGCCTCTACCAGCTCCGAGCCCAGGGTCCTCTTGAGCCCCATGGCCATCCTGCTGTTCCTCTGGCCGACGCACAGATCGGCGCCCTTGTCCATCTCGGCGACGATGCCTCCGAGGGCGGAGACGGGATGCTGGAAGTCGCAGTCCATGCACAGGGCATAGTCGGTGTCTGCGATCTCGAACCCCTGGAGAACGGATGCACCGAGCCCCCTCGCATCGGGATCGCGGACATAGAATGTGACCAGGGGGTCGTTGAGGGCCTCGACCTCATCCCTGCTGCGGTCGGTGGAGTTGTCATCCATGAAGAGGATCTTGAAATCAGGATACTCCGCCCTGATCGCCCTGGCTATGTTGGCGATATTCTTCTCCTCGTTGTAGGTTGGGATGACGATTGTACACGTTCCTGCCATGCGATTCCTCTATTCGCTTAACCCGCTGTAGACAGCGACTGTAGAGCACCACCGCCTTCTGGTAATTAACAGTTCGTGCAAACGGATCAACCTCAGAACAATACTGGTTTTAAACAGGAGCGTCATGGAGTCTCGGGCACTATCATGAGTATGTTCGGAACCAACGGCGTACGTGGCATCGCAAACGAATACCTTGACTGTGAGTTAGCACTGCAGATGGGCAGAGCTGTTTCCAAAGTACTCGGCAAGACCATAGCGGTGGCTACAGACACCCGCGTGTCGTCCCCTATGCTCAAAAACGCTCTCTGCGCGGGACTCATGTCCGTCGGCGCGGACGTCCTGGACCTAGGCATGATTCCGACCCCAGCATTACAGCATTACATCCGGAACAGACCAAAGGTGTCAGGCGGGGTAATGATAACTGCATCCCATAACCCCCCAGAATTCAACGGCATCAAATGTATAGCCTCAGACGGCACCGAATGTTCAAAAGAACAGGAATCAGACATAGAGAGGCTCTACAAATCGAAGATCGAATGTGTGGGGTGGAAAGACATCGGTAGCATCCTTCAGATAAACGATGCTGCTGAAGAGTATGTCGAATCTGTCGCCTCGAAGGTCGATACTGACCTAATCAGGAAATCTCAGATTGTAGCGGTAGTCGATTGTGCCAACGGCGCATCCGTCCAGACGACTCCGATGCTGCTAAGAAAGCTTGGAGTCAGAGCCATTACTTTGAACGGAGACCCCCAGGGAGAGTTCCCAGGCCATCCCAGCGAACCCACGGAAGACAACCTAGAGGAGCTAAAAAGAATGGTCGTGGCTGTAGGTGCAGACATAGGCATCGCACATGATGGGGATGCAGATAGGTGCGTTTTTGTCACCGAGAAAGGAGACTACGTCAGCGGGGATGTCTCTCTGGCGCTGTTGGCCGAGGCAATGATCCACAAAAACGGTGGCGGAAAGGTCATGATTACGGTAGCCACCTCGTCCCTTGTAAAAGACATCACCGAAAGAGCAGGAGGCGAGGTTGTATACACTGCTGTGGGATCTCCAATTGTCGCACGCACAATGGCCTCCGAAGGAGGTGTATTCGGAGGGGAAGAAAACGGAGGAGTTATTTTCGCAGATCACCAGTATTGTCGTGACGGTGCTATGGGTGCAGCCAGAATGTTGGAGTATGTAGCAAAATACGGAAGACTAGGGGATAGGATCGCGGAACTCCCATCCTACACAACTATCAAAAACGCAGTCTATTGCCCAGAAGATCTCAAGTCGAAAGTCATATCCTCGATCGAGCTGCGTCACGAGAATGGACGCATCGACAAAAGAGACGGAATCAGAATCGACTATGACGATGGCTGGGTACTAATGCGTCCATCAGGTACCGAGCCCAAGTTCAGAATATATTCCGAGTCCAGAGATTCCAAGACTGCTCGTGAACGCTCCCAAAGTTTCTGTGCGGAGTTCTCAGAAGTTCTCGAAGAGATGTCGAAGAAATAATAACATCGGCCACCACAAATATAAGCGAGAAGGGGTTAGGACTCATGACCATGAAAAAGGACGTCGACACATACTTCTCTGAACTCACAGATGCACTATCCCGCATAGACCGCGACACAATCTGTGAGATGGTCGACGCCATCTTAGAAGCATACAACAATGAAAGTGTTGTTTATGTCTGTGGAAACGGCGGTAGTGCGGCAACAGCATCACACATCGTCTGCGATTTCAATAAAGGTATTTCCATGCACCATGACAGGAAGTTCCGTTTCCTTTGTCTGAATGATAACATCGCATCCATGATGGCAATCTCGAACGACATCAGCTATGATGATGTCTTCCTAATCCAGGCAGAAGGGCGCGTAAGAGACGGAGACGTGCTAATTGCAATCTCCGGCAGCGGAAATTCTGAAAACGTGCTGAAGGTTGCTGAATACTTCAAAAACAGAGGAAATAAGGTCATCGGGCTGACAGGATACTCGGGAGGAAAGCTCAGAGAGATGGCAGACATCCCAGTTCATGTTCCGGTGAACGACATGCAGAAAGCTGAGGACGCCCATATGTCTGTGCTGCATCTGTGCGCTCAGATAATTGCCAGAGAACTGGGCCACCCTCTGTGCTGACTCAATCATGGCGAGTCTTGGCCAGTTTCTCTTTCATCTGCATGACCGGACGGACCTCTGCGGGATCGATTCCACGCTCCTCGGCCATATATACAGACATATAGTCCCCCAGAATTATGGCGCGGAACATGTTCTCAAGCGCTGACTCCCCACCGAGGCGAATCACCCTGTAGATTGCATCCGAACCTTCAAGAGTTCTGATTGCAGATTCCATCATGCTGGTTCCGTTACAGATTTCATCATCCTTTCCAACTAGGAACGTCAGAATACAGTTGTCACGATGGGTATTAGCCCACTCAATAAGACTACATACATTGAAGACTGGTGCGGAATCGCAAAACGCTACAAACTTGGAATTTTCATTAATCTGCGTTTTCCAACGGAACGCCACAGACTGCATACTGCGGTCAGAGCATATGACCGGAACCTTGCCGATGTAGTTATGTGCCAGATCCTTTGCAAGGCACTCTTCACCGAAGGCAACCTCATCCCTGTAGCGCCTGAGAGCGGGTATAATGGAACGTATCCTTTCCTCGAGATCGGGACCTCCAGCGGCCCTTATCACGGCGAGCGTGTATCCAATCATGTATCCTATTGCATGACGCGGATGCATTCCCTCTGGCAGAGGAACCGTGTAATCCCCATTGGATCTGGCGGCCTCACCAAGTTTACCCCCGGATGTCATGGCAATAGTCCTACACCCTCTTTCCTTCGCCTGCCTGTAGATCTCCAGCGCCTCCGCAGTGTTTCCGGAATAGCTGGACACGACCACCAGTGAGCGTTGCCCCACCCAGTTCGGAAGGTCGGGATACTTTACCAGATGTATGTACTTGCGTGACTCGACAAAGCAGCAATCAGACGCAAAATCTCCGCTGACTGCGGATCCTCCGAAACCACATAAAATGATGTTGTCGCAATCGAGATCGATCTCTGGTTTGAATCCCAGAGAGTTATCAAGATCGTCAACGAAATGGTATAATTGCACAGCGGTGGGAATCGAAGCCGTCATTCTGGGCCTACCTCCATACAAAATGACACTGCATCACCTAGAATAATGCCGCATAAGTTCCTCTCTGCAGAGGAACCGTTGCCTAAATTGACCACAGTCGTCTCTCTGCCATTCTCATGCAGGACCTCAATCATGCACTCGACTATAGTTGACACAAGCTCCGATGCATTCCCACCCCAGAGAACGACGATACGGAGATCGCGTGCATGCTCGTTCGAATCCGACCAACCCACCAACTCATTATGGTCAAACTCCGGGAGTTCCCCGTAAAACGACAGGTCTGTCTGCAACACCTGCTTCCACCTTTTGGAGCAGGAGTGTATGTCTGATGTACTGTAAGTCGCTACCATTTTTCCCGACAGCTGCGTCGAAAGAGAACCCACGGCCTCAGACATGGATTCGCGGAAGGAGCGAACTCCATCGAGCGAGCGTCTTAGAATGTCCTTGGCGGGAAACAGCCCCATAGACTGCACTAGCGCCGCTATTGCTCCAAGCGCATATCCCGTAGCCCCGAACTGATCACAACCACTCGGAATGGGAATGAGCGTATTGCCATCTTCCCTACAGAGGTCAGCAATGGTTCCACCACATGTTATACAGAATATGTGACAACCTCTGGACGAGAGCTCGCCATACACCTCACACATCTCTGAACTATCACCGTCAAATGACAACACGATTCCCGCGATATTGGGAGACACCCAACCAGGGACGCGATTGTCACAAATCATCGGTATGGGAACCTCCGAAGACTCCGCGGCCATGTCTACGATGACATCGCCAGCAATAGAAATTGTATCGATACCGAATATACACGCACCGTCGTACCCCTCGTTTCCACAGATGTCAGAAAACGCAAGCTCGATAAACTCGGGAATGTACCAGGATTGCTCCCTGGATGACATTTCAGATAGAGATTTGCCATCAGTGAACGAGTCTGCTTCCAAAACCATGTGACCGCCTGCGTGACTGTTCGAAGTTCTGAATTGGGGGGATTGTATCATTGTTCTTATAATGTTATGGATGCGCCCCTTAGCCCAGGATTCTGACAATCTTACGGAAGGGGCCAGGCAAACAAGTCAATACTACTTCCCTCTCATCCGAATTTAGAGCCAGCCTGTACACAAGCACTACGTGAATCGCCAACAGGATGACCCCAAGAGTACACATATACAACCAGGTCACGTGGACATTGATTATGAAATCGATTGCCGTATACAATACCACCAGAAACGCATAGGATACGAAACCATACAGCAGAGATTTGTGAAGATCGAACGTTCCCATCCCCGCTATCCTGGATATGTACCAGGGGTTGACAATACAGTTCTTTATGAACATTGTCATAGACCATGTGAAACACACCCCGATTATCCCATAGGATGTAAACTCCAGAACCGCTACTGCAACGATAACATTTAGAAGCCCGAACAGGAAGGTTATAATTCCAGGAATTTTAATCTTCAAATGGACCATCGTCAGCGGATATGCAGGCGATATCGCCCCGATCCCTATCATGACGAACATGGTTGCCCAGACCGCGTCTGACAGGAATGCATACTCCCCTCCGACCCATAGAGTGAGCACAGGGGCTGCGAAGACACAGAGAAACGCAATGGGCATGGACATCACGAGTCCCACGATTTTCACAGCCATACGGCAGACCCGGTTCATCACATCGATACGCCTCTCAGAAAACAGTTGATACAGAATCGGTGCGAAGATGGATGCCAATGTGTCGACTAGTGCCGATACAGCACTGATAAGCGTCACGACGATTCCAAAGTATCCCCCTGCCTCCGCACCGAGAATTATGTTGACTATCAGAAGAGAGGCCTGTATAAAGAGCAAATTACCCAGAGAGTTCACAAGGCCCCAGCCGCCTACTGTAGCAATCTCCCGGAAACGAACCCTATCAAAAAGACCCCGTCTGATACGTATGTCGGGGCTGACATGACAAACCATTAGATACCCAAAAATTGCAAATACAATAGCAGCAAGCAGATATGCCAGCCCAACATATTCAACAGATTTCGAAACGAATGTGAAGAATATCAGAATGAGAACGACTTGAAGCGCCACCTGGACGATCTTGACAATATTCATCAGATCGATGCGATTCATGGCGTACATAACAGTGATGAAGTTGTTCCCCCAGACACTAACAAGAACGGCTGCGAGAATAAACACGAACAGCATCTGGACAGAGAAGACCGAATTCGTGGAAATGTCAAAAATAGAGGGCGCCATCACAGATATCGCAAGTATGACTGGTATCGCACAGATTACGATGGCTGTGAATCCGAATACTGCAGTGTTAAACGTACGCTGGGCCGCCGTTTTATCCGTATGAATGTCTATCGAGAAATATCTCGATGTGCTGCTGGACATAGAGTCTGAAATCAGCGTGATGTAACTCGTTATTGAGGTCGCCACAGGTATGATCGCATAAGCCGTCACACCCAGTTCACTGAGATAATAGGGTACGAGAACCAGACCCATCACGAAGTTAATCAACATGAAAGCTACGTTGGACACGATGTTTGGGAGAACGTGCCTCGCCACCTCCCCGTCACTGGTTGTTTCCACATTGTTCATGAGTAATCCTTCTCCGGAACCTTGTCCGGGACGTGATAGGTGTGACCATATGTTCCCAGCAGAGACCCATACATCACGAACACCACTGCCTTCTGATCGTCATAAATGTTGAAGGCAATCGTCTGATCGCCAGCATCCTTGATCGAGTTTTCAAGAACGACGACCTCTGAATCGTAGCAGAGACCTGAGAAGAAGGTCTTGAGGATGTTGGAATGCGCAGTCTGGATATCGCTGGGTGGGAAATAGCCCCCAAAGATACAGATCTGCCCATCCCCAGCATAATATTTGGATATCGAAATGCTGTTGTAACCATCCTTCTCGTTTCCTATGAAAAGTGAATCTGGAACTGCACTACTGACCCCAAAATTACAGCTGTCGTAGAATATGTTCAAAGCCTCTCCCACAGCCCTATCTTCTGACGGATTTCCAGCCAGATCCCTATAATGGTCTGTGCGAATCGCACCCGAAATACCGAATAACCTGTATCCCGGGTCAGACTCCACCATTTCAGGATAAGCCATGACGGACCTCTGGTGCCCTACATACATCCCCATCGGCTCTCCAGACCAGTATACAAAACCTCCTGCAGCCAGCCATGCCTCAAACAATGACTCGTCTGCCCCGTATACAGTATCTGGAAGCACCCCTGTGAGCATCAACAACGCAGTTTCAGATGCGGTTTCGTTATACAGACTGCCGCCCATCATTTCCCTTAGACCTTCAGCGTCAATAATCGTGTAATCGTCGAATCCGTATACTTCGAACTCCGCTTCCATCTTCTCTATCCAATAGTCTAGATATGAATCCTCGATGAAAGAAGCATAGTCAAAATCACGGTAAATGTAGAGGTGCCTTGGTTCGGCGTTTGCATCCGTGAGTGTCACGAGAACTGTGTATTCTGTAGAATAGTTGGTGCTAATAGTCAGCGTGTATGTATCCCCGTCTTTTTCCAAAGTGGATTCAGAGGAATACGGATCTGATGCGTAGACCAAAACTTCGCCGATTAACAATACGGCCACCATGATGACGGCAATTGCAAAACACTCACGATGACGCACGGCCATCCTCCCCCCACTTTATGAACATGTACCCGAGGTACAGCATTACTCCCGCTATTACAACCTGGACTATTCTTCTGGAGTCATCGTAGAAGTTTCCACCGAATATATCAGTCGCAAGATTGAAGGAGAAGAGTTTGTCCAACACCCAGTCTATGGAAATCAGATCCGTGTATGCTGCCAGCGGTAGCAGGACTGACATGTTGTGCGTGAGCAGCATGTAAAACACGGAAAGCCCTGTAAACAGCAACATGATTCCCGCAACCTTTCTTGGTTCCCACTTCAAAACCATTAGCGCAATCATGAACACAATCAGCAGATAGTAACACTGCTGTGTTTCAGGCCACAGGAACACAATGATGAAGCTAATTGCTGCATATTTGATCAACCGATCCATGTCCTGCTCACCCTTGCGATAATACCTCACAGCCAACCACACCACCGCCCCGATGATCACTGGCTGTAACCACATAAACACCTGCGATTCGAAGTTTATGATTACGCTAATGATGTGATCCATACCGTTGTCGATCACGGTGCCCGCCGAATCCACCCTGCCGGTGAGGAACGTTAATGAATCCATAAATTCCCCGTTGACCAGAACCGGCATGAATATCACCAGAAACATCGACAGGAAACCGCCGGCAGTGAGCGCGAAGTAGTTCAACTTCTCCTTTACCCCCGGATGTGAGAGCAGGAAATACGCTAGGAACAGCGGGACCAGATAGAACGCAAAGGGCTTGACCATACCCGCCATCAGCATCATCGCACCACAGATGAAGGGTCTGTCCCATATCAGCATTAGAAATGCCAATGCCAAAAAGAGGACCTCAATTGTGTCGAAAATAAGGTACACTCCCGAACAGTAGATGACTAGTGGACAAAGGAACCAAATCCCGAACGCCACATTGGCACGGCGTTCACTGGAACCTAATTCAAGAACTATCCTGCGTATAACAAATGCAACTGCCAAATCAACCAGGAACAAAGTAGTTTTTATCAGCATACCGAAGGCAGGTTCGATCATGACAGATCCGTAGTAGCTCACACGGAAGCCGTCGAGAATTGTCAACTCGTCGAACTGGTTTGCAAACGAGGACCCGCCCAGCTGAGTATATATCATAGCAAGGAAGGATAATAAATAACCCCAGATCGGCGCATAGTAGTTGTCAGGCCTCTCATAGAGATCCTCTCCTGCAACTATGGTCTCAGCAATCTTCGCCCAATTCCCACAATCATAAGGAAATGTGAACAGGATTCCGACCACAAAACGGGCAATTAGCCCAAGAACTATCATCCAAAACAGAGGCGAATTCCTGAGTTTCATCAGGACGACGTATGCATCCATGATTACACCTCATTGTCCCAGAGCCCAGTCTTGCCATCCCAAATCCAATGGGTAAACGGATACAATATGGAATAATACAACATCCTTGACAAAGAGAACACCTTCATCTCTGTTGTCTTGGAATCGACCTCCTTCAGAAGCTCATGGGCGATTGAAGACCGGTACGCTTTCGAAAAATCGCGGTATTGGACAAACGCGATCTGTCTCATCACACGCTCAAGCAGACGGATGCGGAAACCATTCAAGGCCTCGGGACGCTTTTCTCCGACAAACTCCAGAGTGCGACGGGCTGTCTCCTCCATTGCTTCCGCTTCCTTGCTGCGGTTCCTAAATGAAAAAGAGCCTCCTATCTTGTAATAGACATAGAGTGGTCTGTTGTAGTATGCAACTTTCTCCGATAGTGCCAGTGTACGTATCGTCTGCTCTATGTCCTCGGCGGTGAGGTGGTCATAGAAAAACGCCTCGTCCCCCGAAAATATGGACGTTCTCTGTATGCGAGACCATGGGTAGACTGGGAATCTTGTAAAATCGGAAACCGCCTCTGCTCCTGTGAAAACCTTGATTCCGTAGTTCCGTTCCGGAACCTCTGGAACAATCCGCTTAGTTTCCTGCAGATGATTACAGAAGACCACGTCGGCACCAGTGTCTTCCATAATGCCAACCAGACTACTTAGAAAATCCGGAAGAGGGTGGTCGTCCACATCGAGAAACCACAGTATGTCTCCTTTGGCCTCTCTGATTCCGAGATTCCTTGCCCCACTAACTCTCTTCGAATCCGTCTGAATAACGGTCCTAACGGATTGTAGACTGCCAGAAAGACTATCGATCATATCCAGAGAGTTATCCGTTGTCTTTGAATCTACTACAAAAATAACCTCCATGTCCACATATTCCTGTTTCGAGAGACAGTCGATGCACTCGGGCAGAAATTTGGCCCCGTTGTATATGGGGACGACGACGGACACGGTCATTTCAACTGCCTCGATGGATATTCTATATATTAAGCAAATCGTAAAATACATCTCCGACGTGTTCTTCTGTATACAATGTCTGAGTATCTTCAGCAGACACAGCCCTCAGAGTGATTAGATGATCATATCCAAAACACCGCTCAGGATAAGTTTCTGCGGAGGAGGCAGCGACATCCCCTCGTTTTACAGAAAACACGGAGGATGTGTTCTTAGCACATCCATTGACAAATATATCTACATCTCATCAATCCACTCCTTTGACAGATGCCTGACCAAACTTAGGTATTCCTCTATGGAAGACGTTGAGAATCTGTCTGATATTAGACATCCTGTTTTCAGAGAGATGCTCTCAATGTACAACATGCCGGGTTTCGAGTTCACAAGCACATCCGACATCCCCGCAGGCACTGGATTGGGTTCATCCAGCACGTTCACTGTTGGCCTTTCGAACCTGCTACATGCTTGGAGGGGCGAACAACCGTCCAAAGAGCGTCTGGCAACCGATGCGTGCAAAATGGAAATAGAGATTCTGGGCGAGCCGATTGGGAAGCAGGATCAATACGCGGCGGCGTACGGCGGTCTGAATTTCATAGAGTTTAACGAGGACGATACCGTTGATGTTACGCCACTGTCTCTGGAAAAAGAGCAGAAGGCGCTGCTGAATAGACGCCTTATGATGCTCTATTTAGGAGGTACACGCAGTGCCTCGGAGATCCTTAAGAAACAAAGCTCCAACATCACGCAAGGACAGGCCGAGAACAACCAGTTACGCATGTGCGATATCGCTAGGAACCTGAGAACAGATTTGGAGGATGGAAGACTCGATGCCCTAGGAGAGGCCCTGGACAAAAGCTGGAGACTCAAACGCACACTGTCAGAGGGAATTACCAACCACGAGATCGACGCTGTGTACAAGACAGTAACCGAATTAGGAGCGATCGGCGGCAAGCTTCTTGGTGCAGGCGGAAGCGGATTCATGTTGTTCTATGCCGAAGAAGATGTTCAGAACAATATTCGCAAGCATGTACAGGATAGGATGTGGATGCCGTTCAAATTCGAAGAAAGTGGCTCATCTATAATATTCAATGACGAGGGAAGATGACGCGCGCCGTTATCACTGGCGGAGCAGGCTTCATAGCCAGCCACCTGGCTGATTCACTCATTTTCGAGATGAATACAGAAGTCGTCGCCATCGACCGCCTGCCATGGCGTTCCGCGACCAACATTCAACACTTGGCAAGAGAGCCCCGGTTCTCATACATAGAGTCGGACCTCTCCGCGGAAGTCCCACTCTCCGCATTCGAGGGCGCCGACATCGTTTACCATCTTGCCGCCAATTCAGACGTACGCAGAGGATGCTCGGAACCGTCAGTAGATGTCAGAGATACTTTCCTAACAACACGTTGCGTTTTGGAAGCCGTCAGATGCAAAGACATTGAACGCCTGTTTTTCTCATCTTCCTCTACAGTCTATGGGAATGTCAACGGCCTTTTGCAAGAGGACTGCCTTGCCTGCAGGCCAATCTCAAGCTATGGTGCAATGAAACTCGCATCAGAAGCCCTCACCTCATCGTATTCGAACCTATTCGGAATAGACGTCTTGGTCTTCAGACTCCCTAACGTTGTGGGATCCAGGATGACACATGGCGTCATACCAGATTTTATTTCAAAGCTGAAAAAGAACCCGAAAAAACTGGAAATTCTAGGGGACGGCAGACAACAGAAGCAGTATCTGCACGTTTCGGACCTTATTGCTGGTATACTGAGGTTTACCTCTCGCGAATATACAGGGTTGAACGTCTATAACATATCTGCGGACAGTTCCACCAATGTGGATGAAATAGCTCGGATGGTCTGCGAGGAAATGGGAGTGCCCGATGCTGAGCTGACACATACCGGAGGCAGATCGGGTTGGATAGGAGATGTCCCGAAGTTCGAGTTCGACACGTCGAAAGCGAGAGCGGCAGGATGGAGCTATACGCTCTCGTCCTCCGAGGCCGTCAGAACAGCGATAAGGGAGATCCTCTCAAACGCCTACGCTGTCGAAGAGAAGATCGTCTTCTGAAAACTTGCGTTCACGGGCCTTTCTGCCGAGTGTATAATATAGCGCCGGACTGACCCGGAATATCAAGACCTCTATGTTGAAATCAGGTTGCTTGTGAGACAGGAGTTCACGTATCTCATCACGCTTCGCCAGATCCATCGCCTTTTCCTTGGATGCACGAGTCAGGCTACGGATAACATGGCGCGCCATGTATGCGCAATATAGCCCGTAGCATTCTGGATGAGTTTTCTGCACTTCCTCCCCCAATGTGCCAGAGAGTACGACATCGCGTTCGGCTATCGAGTCATCGTTGGCACCGCCGCAAAGCGAACCTCCGTGCTGGTAGTATACATAAAGTGGCTTGTTGTAGTATGCGATTTTATCCGTGTGCAAAAAGGCGCGGACAGTTTGATCAAAATCCTCACAATAACCAGTTTTGAAATCAAGCCCGTTGTCCCTTAGATATGCCACCTCGTAGATTTTACACCATGGGCATGCGGATATGCGACCTTGTCCGACCTCATAGACGGCTTCCATCCCCGAGAAGACCTTCACATAATATTGTCCGTATTCCTTTTCCGGAAGCTCCCTGTTCTTAGAATATATGCTGTTAAAGACGGACACTTTGGCGCCAGTAGATTCCATGATTCCAATCATCTCCTCGAGAAGCGAGGGATATGGATGATCATCCACATCCAGGAACCATATGTAACGTCCGCGGGCCTCACTCAGACCTATATTACGTGCTCCACCCATGCGCCGATCGTCCTTCTGAATCACGGAACGAACAGAGCCCCATCCCTTAGCACAGGATTCAATCTCCTCTAGAGTACCGTCATTAGTCTTAGAATCAACGATAAACAACACTTCCATATCTTGGAGAGTCTGCCTCTTCAGAAACCTGATGCACCCCTCGATATACTCCGCACCATTATACACGGGAATAATAACCGAAACTTTTGGCAGCTGATCCCAACCTTGAGTTTAAAATATTGATTGGGGGCAAAGCCCCCGTTTTATTATAGTTTCACTGTTCAAACGCGGGTCCGCAGTCAGGGATGAATCCGTCCTCCATCATCTTGGCCGTGAGGTTCCTCGACCTGTTGATCATGAAGGTTGCCCTGTCGAACAGCTCCTGCCTGCTGAGCTTGAGCCTGGCGACACCCTGCTCCTGGGCCTTGAGGGCGACGGCGACGGCCTCCCTGGGGAAGACCTCTGTCTCGGACATGTTGGGGATGATGTAGTCCTCCGAGAGTCCCTTCTCCTCGGCGCACTTGGCGAGCTCGGTGGCCGCGGCGATGCACATCTCGTCCGTGATGGTCTTGGCCCTCACGTCGAGCACTCCCCTGAAGATGGCGGGGAATCCCATGGAGTTGTTGACCTGGTTGGGGAAGTCGGACCTTCCGGTCGCGAAGACCTTGCAGCCGTTCTCCTTCGCCTCCCAGGGCCAGATCTCGGGCACGGGGTTGGCGGTGGCGAAGATGACGGGGTCGTCCGCCATGAGCTTGACGTAGTCGGCGGGGATCGTCCCGGGGCCGGGCTTGGACGCGGCGATGACGATGTCGGCGCCCTCCATGGCCTCCTTGATGCCTCCGGACTTGCCTGCTCCGTTCGTCTTCTCGCAGATCTCCCACTTCTGCCTGAAGTCCTTCCTGACGTCCTCCCTGGAGAGGTTCAGGATTCCCTTGGAGTCGCACATGCACATGTTCTTGGGGCTGAATCCGGTCGCGAGGAGCAGCCTGGCTATGGCGATGGACGCTGCACCGGCTCCGATGACTGTGATGTTGGCCTCCTCGAGCTTCTTGCCCACGAGCTTCATGGCGTTGATGGCCCCGGCGACCTCGACGGTGGCGGTTCCCTGCTGGTCGTCGTGCCAGACGGGGATCTTGCAGTCCCTCCTAAGCTCGTCCAGGATGTCGAAGCACTTGGGGTTGGAGATGTCCTCGAGGTTGATTCCTCCGAAGGACGGCGCGATGAGCCTGACGGTCTCGATGATCTTGTCGGGGTCCTTGGTGTCGAGGCAGATCGGGACGCAGTCCACACCTCCGAGGTACTTGAACAGCATGGCCTTACCCTCCATGACGGGCATGGCGGCCTCGGGCCCGATGTCGCCGAGTCCCAGGACACGGGTACCGTCGGACACGACGGCGACGGTGTTCCACTTGCAGGTGTGCTCGTACACCATGTCGGGGTTGGCCGCGATGTCCTTGCAGGGCTCGGCCACTCCGGGGGAGTACCAGATGGCGAAGTCGTCGAAGGACCTGACGCAGGCCTTCGGGACGGTCTCGATCTTCCCGCCGTAGAACTTGTGCATGACCATTGCGTCCTTTCCGGGCTTCTTCGCGAGCTCGAGACGCTCCTCGACTGTCATTTCCTTCTCGTTTACCATAAATTTCACCTCAGTTTCTACGAAATTCGTAGAATTACTTCGAATTCTAAATCTCGTCATATGTCTTACATTATTTATAATGAGCGTACTGGGTGCAATTCGAATGGCGCCGGCATCGAGAAATCCACATCGTGGGCATCTTGGAGAATGCACCATGAAACAGATTGTCCAGACCCTCGGGGGCTTCCCTTTATACGATATCCACAATCAACAGGCATGGGCAGGGAGATTACCGTCCTCCTCGTGGACGGCTACATCGACGACCCGGCGGCACTCGGCGTACCGCCGTACATCTCACCTATCATCCGCGCCATCGCAGGCGCGGCTCTGGACGCCGGCGCCGACAGAGTGGAGTACGTCACGATAGACATGGTCCGCCGCGGAGCGAAGCTGCCTCAGGCTGACGTGAGCGTCATCATGTCCGGGAACACAGTCCCCGGGAAGTACCTGCGCTCCATGCCCATGTCCGTGAAGGAGCTGGAGGCGCTCTTCCCGAAGCTCTCCGGCTGGCGCCTCATCGGGGGGTCCGCCGCGGACACGGAAATCGCCGGGAGATTCGACTTCGTGATCAGGAAGGACCTGGCGGCATCCCTGTACGACGGGATGTGCGGGAAGGAGGTCGGCGAGAGGTACCGCACCCTGGACGAGTGGAACCGCTGGATGCTGCTGGGCGCGGACATCGTGAAGCAGCACCAGGACTTCCCCCAGCCGCTGATAGCCGAGGTTGAGTCCTACCGCGGGTGCCACAGATGGTCCACGGGAGGCTGCTCGTACTGCATAGAGCCGCTCAAGGGGAGGCCGCTGATGAGATCCCCCTCCGACATAATCGCCGAGGCCGAGAGACTCAGGAAGCTGGGGGTCAGGAACCTCAGGGTCGGCGGACAGACCTGCATAGTGTCATACGGCTCCGAGGACGACTCCCCAGTGCCGCGCCCCGACCCGGAGGCCGTGTCGGACCTGTTCGAAGGGCTTGACGCGCTTGAGTTCGACGTTCTGCATGTCGACAACGCCAACGCCGCCGTGATATCGACATACCCCGAGGAATCCGAGCGTGTCCTGGAGACGCTGGCACATCGCTGCACCGACGGCAACGTCCTGGCGCTGGGGATGGAGACCGCGGATCCGCGGGTCGTCATCGAGAACAACCTGAACAGCACGTCGGAGCAGGTGCTCGACGCCGTCAGGGCGATCAACAGGATCGGCGGCGGGAGAGGTCCGAACGGACTCCCCAGGCTGCTGCCGGGCATCAACATCGTGTGCGGACTGGACGGGGAGACCGCCGACACCTACAGGATGGACATGGACCTGCTCCGCGCGGTGCGCGACGAGGGGCTGATGGTCAGGCGCATCAACATACGGCAGGTGCTGCCCGTCAGGCGCGAGTTCGAGGTGCGCGTGGACCAGCGCAGGTTCAAAAGGTTCAAGGAGGAGGTCCGCTCGGACATCGACAGGGTCATGCTGGAGAGGGTCGCCCCGTACAGCACCGTCCTCAGGAACGTCTACATGGAGATCCACGACGGCAACACCACGTTCGGCAGGCAGATCGGCTCCTACCCCCTCCTGGTGGGGATCCCCTACAAGGTGGACCTGGACACGTTCCACGATGTCTTCATAACCGACTGGGGCTACCGCTCCATAACGGGCGTGACATATCCGTTCGACATCAACTCGCAGCCCATGACCGCCCTGGCATCGCTGCCGGGCATCGGGAAGAAGCGTGCGTCTCGGATCGTCATGGAGAGGCCCCTGTCTGGATTCGATGATCTTTTGAGAGTCGTCGAGGACCCGAACGTGGTGGACCGTCTGAAGGGCCTAGTCGTCTTCGGATCAGTGGAATGACTTCCTGATTTTCGATTATCTTATGGCAATTGCTATAACACAACATAGATGAAATCGATTGTTGTATAACATTTTATATCGAAGAAGACCGGAAAGGCCCCCGGAAAGCATACCAGGGTTAGTGAGCGACAGAGTTAACATGGACCACCGCATACGATGTCATGCCACGGTGATGATCGTTTTATCGTGCTGATCTCTGATGATAGACGGGCGAGCTGAGTGGCACACCCTCCAACAATCGTCGAACACCCTTCTGGAAACCCGTAAATAAAGTGTGGGAGTTCAGACATCCATGCCCGTTCTTCAGGTCGCACTCGACTTAATGCAGCTGAACAGGAGCATCGTCATCGCACACGAGGCTGTGGACGGCGGTGCCGATTGGATCGAGGCCGGCACCCCGCTGATCAAGAGCGAGGGGGCCGAGGCCGTCCGCGCGCTCAGACGCGAGTTCCCCAACAGGAAGATCATAGCCGACACCAAGACCATGGACGTCGGTTCGTTCGAGGTCGAGATCATGGCGAAGGCAGGCGCCGACATCGTCACCGTCCTCGGCCTGGCCGACGACGCGACCATCGAGGAGGCCGTCATGGCCGGGAGGAAGTACGGCGCGGAGATCATGGTGGACATGATCAACGTCCCAGACAGGGTCCAGCGCGCCAAGGAGGTCGAGAAGCTCGGAGCGGCGTACATCTGCATGCACATGGGCATCGACACACAGATGCGCGGAGAGGAGCCCCCCATAGACGTCCTCAGGAAGATCGTCGACGCCGTGTCGATACCGGTCGCCGTCGCAGGAGGCATCACCGCCGAGAACGCCGGGGAGTATGTCGAGGCCGGCGCGACAGACGTCATCGTCGGAGGAGCGATAATCAAGACCGAGGACATCAAGGGAGCCGCCGAGAATGTGAAGAAGGCCATGTCGGGGGCCAAGGTCGACACGAACCTCGCCAAGAAGTACTCGGAGGAGGACCTCTTCGAGGCGTTCTCCAGGGTCTCCACCTGCAACATTTCCGACGCCTTCCACAAGCAGGGAGTCATGTTCGGCATCCTCCCGCAGTCCCTCCAGCACAGGCAGAGGATGGTCGGCAGGGCGCTCACCGTGCAGACCACCAACGGCGACTGGGCCAAACCCGTGGAGGCCATCGACCGCGCAAAGGAGGGCGACATCCTGGTCGTCGACGTGGGCGGTGCCCCGGTCGCGGTCTGGGGCGAGCTCGCCACGTGCTCGGCGATGGTAATGGGCGTGAAGGGCATCGTCATAGACGGGGCCATCAGGGACATCGACGACATCCGCGAACTGAAGTTCCCCGCGTTCGCACGCACCGTCGCACCGTGTGCCGGCGAGCCGAAGGGCTACGGGGGCATAGGCATCGAGGTCACGGTCGGAGGACAGAGGGTCCGCACCGGGGACTGGATCGTCGGTGACGAGAGCGGCATCGTCGTCATCCCTAAGGAGGTGGCCGTCGAGGTTGCCAACCGCGCACTGGACGTCCACGAGAGGGAGAACAGGACCAGAGAGGAGATCAACAGGGGATCGACGCTCTCCAAGGTCAACGAGCTCGCCAAGTGGGAGCCCGTCAAGTGACATCGCCCTCACTCTCTGAGACATCCGATCGGAATCACATGGACGCCATCCGGCCTCGTGTATGCGTAACCAGCAGCAGTAACCACCGCGAGGAATGAGGGGGGCTTCATCTCGACGCTAACCTTGTCTCTCAGGGCGAGAAGGGTTCTCGCACCAGCATCTATCGCCTCCTGTGATCCCAGTTTGATTTCGATGGCTCCCCAGCGACCACCGAAGATGTGGACTACTGCGTCGGCCTCCAGACCGTCCTTATCCCGGTAGTGGTACACCTTCCCTCCGTTGGCTTGAGCATAGACACGCAAATCGCGTACGACCAGGGATTCGAACAGGAGGCCGAATGTGTTCAGATCATTGATCAAATCGTCCGCGTCGGCATCAAGGAAATAGGCAGCGATAGCGGGATCCGAGAGGTGACGCGTATCGCTGTTGCGGATGACGGTCTTCGAGCGGAGCTTCGGCAGCCATGCCGGCAGATCTTCCACGACATAGATCTCCTGTAGAGCTTTGAGATATCTGGAGAGCACTCTCCTGTCCATGATCTTCTGATTACCGTTGACATCCTCCAGCATCGTGGAAATGGAAACCTGGGACGCAGAATTGCGCGATAATGATCTGAGAACGCGCCTCATCTTCTCCATATCTCTCTCGGATACCTCCATGTTGCCTAGGTCTTCCTCGTCGGAGCATACGTCCGGCGACCCGATCGAGGGCATCGACACATTGGTTCTCAGAAGTGCTTCGCAGTACGCTCCAACTATCGTTCTGGCAGCCTTGTCCGAACGTCCGCATGATCTTGGCCAACCGCCTCTCACGACTATACTGGCAACATTACTGAGGTCGAGTTTGGACTCACCCCATATCTCCTGATTGTTGAACAGTTGTCTCAGGCTCACCTCCCCGGTAGAATCGCCTGATTCGTACAGACTCATCGTACGCATCACAATGGTCGAAAACCGTCCGGCGCCTATGTCGCGTATACCCTCCGTATTAGGTCTAACAGAACCTGTGAGGATGAACAACCCCGGCCCGTCACCGTGGTCCGCCTCGAACTTAACGGCATCCCAGATATTGGGGGCCATCTGCCACTCATCTATGAGACGGGGTTTCTCCCCCTCCAAAAGCTTGGCCGGCATTATCTTCGCCAGAGCAATGTTCTGAGCCGATCTCATGGAATCGTTCATGTAAACCGCACTTCTGCAGAACTGCTCTGCAGTTGTGGTTTTTCCGACCCACTTTGCACCCCTGATCTCGATGGCATCGATTGCTTCCAACTCCTCGGCAATCTGGGAATCGACTATCCTCGGCCTGTACGCACCACTGCCCATACACTTGCTATATGCTTATCGTTAGATAATGGTTGTGTACAAAATGGCGGTACTTTTCTGCACAAGATGGCGACGAAAAATTGTACAAGATGGCGATGGATTTCTGCACAAGATGGCGGAATTGGACACCGGTGGAAAACTCGGAAAAATCCCCTCCTGGCACATGCGGTGACAGAAGGGTAAGGAGGGGCCGTACGACCCCTGTTTGTGATCAGAAGTGGTGAACTCCGTTGAGCTCCTCGTCGAGCTTCTTGAGCCTCTCGATCCTGTCGGGGGTCGTGGGGTGTGTGCGGAAAATGTTGATCAGTCCGCGGGTCTGCCTCTGTCCGAACGGGTTGGTGATCCACATGTTCGCGGACGAGGGGCTGTCATAGTTGTTGGTCCTCGCGGAGCATCCGCTCTCCAGCTTGGTGAGCGCGCTTGCCAGTGCCATGGGCCTTCCCGTGAGCCTTCCTCCGGACTCGTCGGCCAGGTACTCGCGGTTCCTGGAGACTCCGAGCTGGATTAGTGCGGCTGCGATGGGCAGGGTGATGTCGGCCAGGATGGCCACCAGCAGGTTGCCTCCGTTGTTCTCGTCGTTGTTGAACATCGCGGCCCAGACGGCCATGTGCGTGACGTACGACACCAGCGATGCCATCGTCGAGGCCACGGACATCACGAGGATGTCCCTGTTCTTCACGTGGGACAGCTCGTGGGCCATGACGCCCTCGAGCTCATCGTCGTTGAGGAGGTTCAGGAGCTGCCTGGTGGCCACCACTGCGGCGTTCTTGGGGTTCCTCCCTGTGGCGAAGGCGTTGGGCATCGGCATCTCGGACACCCCGACCTCGGGCATGGGGAGCCCCGCGTTCATCGCAAGGTTCTCGACGATCCTGTAGAGCCTGGGCTCCTCGTCGTAGGTGACGATGCGGACCTTGTGCATCGCCAGGGCCATCCTCTTGGAGCCGAAGTATGAGAACAGGTTGAACGCGACGGAGATGACGAGCATCACCGCCAGTCCGTATGTCCAGTTCCCGAAGTAGCCGCCCACAAGTATTCCTATCACTACGAGCAGTGCGGTCATCGCCGCGAACATCGCGGCGGTTCTTATGCGCCAGTGCATTTGAATCACTCGAACTTGGACGATTGTGTATTTAATGGTATCATAGGGATGCTTCGACGCCCGTGGTTCATCCCTGGTAGACGGTGCCGACGTAGAACTCGTCCACGCCGTGCAGTCCGAGATGGGTCCTCAGGTTCATGATGCCGTCCCTGCCGACGCAGTGGTTCAGCCTGATTATGTTGCAGTTCCTCGACGAGAAGTCTGTGGCGTACAGCTCGGCGACCGGCTTCTTCCTCTTCTCAAGCAGGACGGCGCCTATGTACGCGTCGGGATACCTGTTGTACCTCTGGAAGACCAGGTCCATGGCCGGTGCGGGGCCGTCGATGCCGCGTCCGCTGATCACGTTGAGCCTCCTGCCCTCCACGACCAGGTACCTCTCGGCCCCGGACTCGGAGCTGTGGAACGGCGTCAGAGTGATGCCGGGGAAGACCTCCACCCAGCCGTCGTCGTTCCTTAGATTGACCTTCGCGCGGTTGTCGTCCGAGATCCCCACGCTGTTCGAGAACAGCCCCTTGGACCCTGCGTAAAGGCCCTCGGGGGCGTAGACGTCCACAGGGGACTCCCTCATGTCCAGGAGCCCGTCGAGGGCCCTGCAGTTGTCGGCGTACGCCTGGGATATCACCACGGCGTCGATGGACTCGGGGTCGATCTCCAGGTTCTCCAGGTTGTGCTTGAGGTACCTGTCCCTGAGGCCGGTGTCCATGAGCACCCTCTTCCCGTCACGCTCGACGAGCACCGAGAAACCCTTGGCGCCTATGAGCGGCGTGTCCTCCAGAGCTCCCTCGTCGTAAACACATGTGATGGTTGCGTCCATGATAATCATCTCTTGTAAAGCGAATCGGGGATGTCCCCGCATATCCTGTGGATGCTCTCCACCGGCACCTGGCCGTTCGCCAGCCATGCCCTGACCTTCTTCGGCACTGTGGTGACGGACATTATCGCGCCAGGCTTCTCCGGATCGTCGATGTAGTCTGTCTCCATCATGAACCTGTCCGTCCCCTTGGCCAGCGCCTCCCTCATGTTGGTCTTCGACGCCGGGATGGACGGCATGACGCCGTGCGTCTCCTCGTCGGTGACCCAGGGTGGGGAGGAGTGTTTGACCACGAGCCCGCGGTCGAGGCCTGCCATGTCTGCGATCTCGGCCAGGGAGCGGTCCGTGCCGGGCTCGGATTCGCAGTGGATGATGACCGGGCAGTCGTTCTCGCGGGCGATCTCCATCCCGCGGAGAAGGATCCTGTTCGACGCATCCCAGATCTCCTGGGGCACCGGGAAGTGCGGCCTGCCGATCTCGCCGATCGCCACGGCCCTCCCTTCGGCGACGTCCCTGCCCGCCGCCTCCATCCCCTCGACCATCATCTCCTCCGCCTTCTCGAGACCGTGGACCTCGGCGAGGTGGATCAGGAGCACCGGATAGGGGCCCACCGCGATGTTGATCTCCAGGTCCGTCGCCTCCCTGGCCCTGTCGGCGAGCCCGTAGGTGACCTCGTACGAGCGGGCGAAGTCGGCTCCGCATGTGATGGGGACCTCCCTGTGCGGGAGCGTCACGAGCGTCAGGCCCGTGCCTCCGGCAGCCTCGAACTCCCTCAGCGCGTCCACGTTGCGCCCCGAGGGGCTCATGTGCACATGGTTGTCGTAGACCGGTACCTGCTCTGCCATGCTTGAAAGATAACGGCTCTCCTATATTTCAGGCAAGGTCGCGGGCACGCACGTCCGGAAGCATCGACGGGACATCCGCCCCATTAAATATGAGCACGGCGACTTGAACCGCGATGGACTCCAACGCCCGCTTCCTCCTGAAGGCCTTCAGGAAATACTACCGCGTGAACACGCCGATACTGCCGGACAGGTTCACCCGCAGGGAGTTCGGGTTCATGTTCTTCGACAGGACCTACGTCCAGAGGCACATGTCATTCGGGAGCCCCCAGGAGCTGCACAGGTTCATGATGGGACAGGTCCCGTCCCACAGCTACTACTCCACGTCCTACTACCGCAAGCCGGACGCCCCGACGATGGACGAGAAGGAGTGGATGGGCGCGGAGCTGATCTTCGACCTGGACGCCGACCATCTCGAGGGTGCCGCGCAGATGACCTACGCCGAGATGCTCCTGCAGATCAGGTCCGAGATGATCAACCTCGTGGACTCCTTCCTGCTGGGGGACCTGGGGTTCTCGGAGGACCAGGTGCACATCACCTTCTCCGGCGGCAGGGGGTACCACGCCCACGTCAGGACACCGGACGTCATGGGGCTGGGGACCCACGAGAGGAGGGAGCTGGTGGACTACATCACCGGCACCGGACTGAACATAGACTGGGTCTTCCCCTACAACAGGGTCGCCACATCCAAGGTCGTGACCGGGACAGGCGTCAGGACGAACGTCGCCAAGGACCGTCTGATACCCCCTGCGGACGCAGGCGGATGGAAGCTCAGGATGAGGAACGGGCTGATGGACGTGGTGAACGACTTCTGCGACACCGACGTGAAGGCCATCAAGAGGGAGTACCCGAGCATCAAGGGCAGCGGCAACGCCACGGTGCTGAAGGCGCAGGAGGAGCTCAACAAGTCCAGGGGCGTCCTCTTCCAGAAGAACACCATGGCGATGCTCTCCAAATCCACCCAGGACATGCTCGTGAAGATCATGAAGGAGGACGTGGCGTACAGGCTGTCGGGTGAGGTCGACGAACCCGTAACGGCCGACATCAAGAGGCTCATCCGCCTGCCTGGCTCTGTGCACGGGAAGAGCGGCCTCAGGGTCACGCCCATCACGCGCTCGCAGCTCACGGACTTCGATCCCCTCCAGATGGCCGTGCCCGACGAGTACTCCGACGACCCCGTGAAGGTCACCATGCGCAGACCCGCGACCCTGGAGATGAAGGGCGAGAGCTTCACACTGGACGGCGAGACCGAGGTCCCCGAGTTCGCGGCGGTTTTCCTGATCGGCAGGAAGATGGCCGATTTCGGATACGCCTCCGAGGCCCAGAACCAGAAGAAGCTCTTCTGATTCCGGACATCTGGCACATTGGGATTCCCGTGTGTCGCTGACCCTGTGTGGAGTCCCTGTCGGCACGTCTCCCCTTATAACACGCGCGTCAGATTTCACATAAAGGTTTATTAATGGGATGGGAATCCCGCATCCAGGTAATTAAAATGAAAGCATTCCGTGTCACCGGCAACTACGCAGACCCCAGGCAGAGGCAGCCCTTCTCCATCGAGATGGCCGCCGAGGATGAAGCCGCAGTCAGGGAGAAGGCCCTGTCCACCATCGGCAGCAAGCACAAGCTGAAGAGGTGGCAGATCGACATCACGTCCGTCGAGGAGATCCCCGCGGACCAGGTCGTCAACCACGTCGTCAAGTACCAGATCGGTGAGTGAACGTGGACGACACCGAGCTCCGTCAGGCAATCGCCATGATGGAATCCTACAAGGAGAGGGTCGAGGCGCTCAGCCGCCAGGTCCAGGTCCTCCGTGTTTCCCTCGACGAGGTAACGATGGCCGCAGAGTCCCTGAAGGCCTTCAAGGACGCCAAGGAGGGCGACGAGATCCTCGTGCCCGCTGGAGCATCCACCTTCATACCCGTCAAGGTCACTGGAAACAGGAAGGTCATCGTCGGAATCGGCTCCAACATCTCCGTCGAGAAGGATGTCTCGGATTCCGTAGATTACATGGACGCAAACAGCACCGAGATCTCCGAGGCGCTGAAGAAGTCCGTGGAGGCCCTCAACGAGGCCCAGAACGCACTCACGAACATCACGACCGCGGTCCAGCAGGAATACAGCCAGAGGCAGCAGGCAGCTTCCATGCAGTGAAGGTGGCGACAATGTTCGAGTCCCTCAAGTCCAAGATGAAGAGCCTCTTCTCCAAGGCCGACAAGCACCTTGACGAGGAGAAGGTCTACAAACCGGAGGAGCCCGAACAGAAGCCCCCTACACCGGAGCCCGCACCCGAGGTCACGAGGACCGAGGAGACAACGTCCCCAGTGAAGGACATCCCTGCGGTAGAGGAACCTGTCAGGACTCCCGAACCGGAACCGACACCCGCCCCTGCTCCCGTGGAGGAGCCGAAGCTCTCCAGGAAGGAGATGCTGAAGCTCAAGAAGCAGGAGAAGAAGGAGGCC
Source organism: Methanomassiliicoccaceae archaeon DOK (assembly GCA_009911715.1). Classification (NCBI taxonomy): domain Archaea; kingdom Methanobacteriati; phylum Thermoplasmatota; class Thermoplasmata; order Methanomassiliicoccales; family Methanomassiliicoccaceae; species Methanomassiliicoccaceae archaeon DOK. The sequence goes on from CP047880.1 coordinate 1,883,474, forward strand.
AAGAGGGCACCCGAGGCGCCCTCGTCCTCCGTGGTCTCGGACTCCGGGAAGAAGATCAAGGAGGACCCGCTCGACGAGATCCTCGACGAGCTGGAGATAATCCTGCTCGAGGCGGATGTCGCATACCCCGTCGTCGAGGAGATCAAGGCAGGGGTCCGCGAGAACCTGGTCGGCAGGAAATACGACCGCTCCTACACGCTGGAGCAGGTCGTGGAGATGTCCGTCAAGGACGCCGTGAGGGATGTCCTGAAGATCAACGAGTTCGACTTCGACGGTTGGCTCGCCGAGCAGGAGAGACCCACCGTCATCATGTTCGTCGGCATCAACGGGACCGGTAAGACCACCGCGATCGCGAAGATAGCCAAGCGTGTCCAGGACCAGGGCATGACCGTCGTCATGGCCGCTTGCGACACATTCAGGGCAGGGGCGATCGAGCAGCTCACCATTCATTCCGAGAAGCTCGGCTGCAAGATTGTCAAACAGGCCCACGACGCCGATCCCTCGGCGGTCGCATTCGACGCCATCGAGCATGCGAAGTCCAAGAAGAAGGACGTCGTCCTCATCGACACCGCCGGGAGGATGCAGACGAACAACAACCTCATCGAGGAGATGAAGAAGATAGTCCGCATCGCCAAGCCCGACCTGAAGGTGTTCGTGGGCGATTCGCTGGCCGGCAACGACGCGATAGAGCAGGCCAAGGTCTTCGACGCCGCCATCGGAGTGGATGCTGTGATCCTCACCAAGATCGACACGGACGCCAAAGGCGGCGCCGCGCTGTCCATCGCACACACTATCGGAAAACCCATAGCGTTCGTGTGCAACGGTCAGGAGTACGACGACATCATCAAGTTCAACACGGAATGGATGATCGACCGCATGTTCAACGACGACTGACCCGTCATAAACCGTTTACCGACTCCCTTTTTTCAGCCCTTCACGCACAGGTTGTAGTACAGCGTAGCGAACACCTTCGCATCGGTCATCAGGTTGGACATCTCCACATACTCGTTCGGTGCATGGAGGGTCCCTCCGCCGCACTGCCAGACGTAGGCGTCCAGACCCTTGAGCCTGAAGAAGTTGGCACATGTGCCGCCTCCGACACCCACCGCCCTCGGTACGTTCCCGGTGACTGTGCGAACGGCCTCCCTGAGGGCCGCCAATCCGGGAGAGTCCTCGGACGACGGCTTTCCGGAGACCTCCCTCTGCACTATGTCCACGGAGATTGCGGCACCTGTGCGGCTGGCATGCTCCGACGCCACATCCCTCATGAAGGAAAGCACCTCGTCGGTGTCGTAGGAGGGAAGGATGCGCATGTCCATGCAGAACTCGTCGTACCCCGGGATGGTGTTGAAGTTCTCGACCGTAGCAGGTCTCTTGGTGGGTTCGAACGTGGACACAGGGGGAAGGAACAGCTCATCCCTGTCTGAGTACCTCTCCGCCAGTCTGTCCATAAGGTCCGCCAGAAGGTACGTGGAGACACGATACGCGTTGATCCCCTGTTCCGGAGTGGAACCATGGGTGGTCTTGCCCTCCACGGAGACGCGTACCCACATCATGCTCTTCTCCGCGATCTCCACCATCGATCCGCCGGGAGACCCCCAGTCCGGGACCATTATGACGTCTTCATCCGAGAACAGACCCTGGTCGATCAGATACTGTACTCCCTTGGCGCTGCCGGTCTCCTCGTCGGCCACGAACATGACCCCCAGCGACATACCCTGCAGATCCTGGTCGATGACCGCCCTGGATGCGAACATCGCCGAGATGACGGACTGGCCGTTGTCCTCTGTGCCCCTTCCGTAGATCCTCCCGTCCCTGTAGACAGGCCCGAACGGGGGCGTGTCCCATTTCTCGGGATCTCCGGCAGGTACGACGTCCATATGCGCGATCACCCAAACGGTTCCGGCCTTCCTGCCACGCTTCGTGGCGACTATATTGCACCTCATCACCGACGGATCGGTGTCGTCGGGTGTGTCGAACCTCCGGACGGAGTCGAACCCCGTGAGCTTCCCCTGGAGATAGTCAGCCTTCCTGCCCTCACCGTCTCCGCCGTTGACCGGTGCCAGGGCGGGGATGGATATCATGCCGATCATGGTGTCCACCATGTCATCGTACGAGCTTTCGACCTTCTCAAGCGTCTCTTCCAGGGATCTCATGCCACGTGAATCCAACAGAACCTTGATACCCTTATCGATTGGATGGCGGAACATTAGCACAGCCATCATCATGGTGACGATGCCGACAAGAAAAGAACATGAAGAAAGATGACAGAAAAGTAAGTGGTTTGGAAATGGTTTGTTCTTTGACAATCACTCGTTGCGGATGATCATCGTGACCGCGTTTCCGCCACCGAGGCACAAGGTCGCCAGTCCGGTCTCCTTGTTCCTGTCCTTCATGGCGTAGAGCAGGGTCGTGAGGACACGGGCTCCGGAGCATCCGATGGGGTGTCCGAGCGCGACCGCACCTCCGTTGACGTTGAAGATCTCGTCGGGGACGTTGAGCTCCTTCTTGACCGCGCAGGATGCGCTGGCAAAGGCCTCGTTGTGCTCGAAGAGGTCTATGTCGTCGATGGTCATGCCGGCCTTCTTGAGGACGTGCTGTGTGGTGGGTATGGGCGCCTCCATGATGTACTCGGGCTTGACACCCCTCTCTCCGTAGGCGACGATGGACGCCATCGGCTTGATGCCGTGCTCCTCTGCCCACTTCCTGGATGCGATGACGAGGGACGATGCTCCGTCGCTGAGCTGGGAGGAGTTACCCGCCGTGACGATACCGTCCTTCTTGAATACGGGCTTGAGCTTCCCGAGGCTCTCCATGGTGGAGTCCTCCCTCACACCCTCGTCGGTGTCGAATATGATGTCACCCTTCTTGTTGGGGATCGTGACGGGAAGGATCTCGTTCTTGAACTTCCCGTTCTTGATGGCCGCTGCGGCCTTCTGATGGGATTCGACGGAGAGCTGGTCGGCGTCCTCCCTGGTGACGTTGAACCTCTCTGCGACGATCTCGCCGGTGAAACCCATGTGCTGGTTGTTGAAGATGTCCCAGAGTCCGTCATGGACCATGGAGTCCACCGCGGGCTGGTCGTTCATCCTGAATCCCCACCTTGCTCCGGGGAGCAGGTAGGGTGCCTGGGACATGCTCTCCATGCCTCCGACGGCGAGGACGTTGTACTCGCCCGCTTTGATGGCGTCGGAAGCGAGCATGGCCGATTTGAGTCCGGAGCCGCATACGGCGTTGACTGTGAATGAACCGATCTCCACCGGAAGCCCGGCTCCGATCGCCGCCTGCCTGGCGGGGTTCTGACCGAGTCCGGCTCCGATGACGTTGCCCATGATGCACTCCTCGATGTCAGTGGGCTGGAGTCCGGCCCTGCTGACCGCCTCCTTGACGACCATCGCACCGAGGTCCGTGGCCTTGAATCCGGAGATGGCCTTTCCGTATTTTCCTATGGGTGTCCTTACTGCGCTGAGAATTACTGCCTCATCCATGGGAATCTCCCTTCTGTCTGCGGGATTAGACGGTTTATATAAAAGAGTGTCGATTATAAGCTACGACCATTGACGAACTCAACCGGCTGGACCAGACCCATCCTCTTCAGAGGTTTGGAGAGATGCCTCCGGGCCGCGGTCGGCGGCTCGTACCATCCGGGAACGACCTGCCTTCTGACATCCTCCATCACCGGCGAGTAGGATTTGGTCTTGCACTTCTTGCACTTGAACTTCTTGCCGCTGCCCGTGGACTTCATTGTACGGGAACATATGGGGCATATGGGATTGGAGACCTTCCTGAGCTCTCTCGCCGTCGAGATGACATGCACCTTCTCCAGGTTCAGGGTACGGGGTTCGTCCCTCAGCTCCCCGACGACCTCGATTACATCCCCCGGAGACAGCCAGTCCACCATGAAGCGGAACTCCTTGGAGGGCTCGTACGCCGCACATGTCACGGTTCCGAATCTGGTGTCGAGATCGAAGAAAACATGTCCGCCCTCGATGTGCCTCGTCCTGGAGGACACCGTACCTGTCAGGATGTACGACTGGTTGGGGATCAGGACCTTCGGGTTGTGGATGATGTGGTCGTCGGTGCCCTGGTTCGTCAGGAAGACCACCCATCTGTCGAGCGGCTCGGTCCTGATGATCTTGGATGCCTCGATCAGATCCTCCTCGCTGTCACCGCGGAGACCGTACATCACAGGACACGGGGTGGATGGGACCATGGCGACCTTGCCGGTCCTGTCCTCCCAGCTGTTGAAGGTGGATGGATATCCGTGCTCGACCTCCATTATCGTCTCGGGGACGTACACCCTCTCGGTGCCCCATCTGGACTCGGGACGGTAGGAGAGGAGCTCGAAGGTGCTGTCCCTCGGCCTCCATGCCATGCCGCATGTGCATCCGACGAGTCCGCGACCTTTGCGGATCGTGTATGTGAGACCGCCGATCCTCGATATCTCCGCATCCACCTCGCCACGGTCCATGATCGTGCGGACACCCCTCCAGTAGAATGACTGGGAGGGCTTCACGCGTGAGATGAGGAGACCCGGATCCGAGTCCTCCTCGTTGTGCGCCTCGATGTGGGGGATGATCCTCCTTCTCATCTCTTCGGGATCCGGCTCGAAGGAGGTGCAGCTGTCATAGCAGTAGATGTCCCTGCCGCCGATGACGCCGATGAACCTCTTCGGTCCGGAACCTCTTCCGAACCTGAGCACCAACGCGCCGTTCCCTCTGGTCTTCCAGGGGGTGGCGGGATTCAGTCGAACGAGACGCGGATTCCCGATTAGGTCCAGGTCCGGGAACTCCCGGATGATCTCGGTTGCCAGGAACGTTGTGCAGTTCCCTTTCATCGAATCCGTGTCGTCTACTGCTACGAACATAAAAAACGAAAGTTGACTTCATTTACACATTAAAAATACTATCTTTTCACCTTCGTGAATCCGATGAACATTTCCTATATCTTCAACGGTTTTCATACATCGAGATTATATAGATACGACACGAAGAATATATTCCCGTCATCAGACATCTCACCGGAAACAGCGTAGAAACCGAGTTCGACGGGTCTTTCGTAAGAGAAGCACCTTATGTCCTCCTGATCCGGAGTATGGATATGGAATACGAATCCGTTGGTGCTCTCGCTTACATCGCTTACTATCCCTCTATAGTCATATGAAACGCTGTCAGGATCCGACAGGAGCACGAAGGAACCGATTATGAGTACCACGGACAGTCCCAAGACCGTGTATCTGCTGATTCCGACCATACCGGCCGCTGTCTTCGACTCATTATATTAAGAATAGGGGTGGAATTTTATTGACAAGCCCCCCACCCCTCCATTTCCACTGGAAACGGGAAAAGGGTATGCAGCCTGTTTTCACATGCTGCCGATAAGGGCCAGAAGTCCCATGAATGCGAGAATTCCGAGGACGCAGGCTCCGATGACCAACCAACCTTTCATTGAAGTACACTCCTGTGGTTGGATTCGGTAACTCTTTTTTGATATAAAAGGCTCCGATAAGAGCCGAACTCCTGAACGAATCCAGAAAGCGAAAAAAAAACTCCAACATGTTTTCCGATGGAGCACAAACAAAGATGATGGATATAGAAGATAAAAAATACGGAATCGGACTTAAGCCGTTCCTCCTGAACGAAAGATCTTCATGATCCGTAGA